>NZ_OY762269.1:1200000-1500000 GCF_963665245.1 uncultured Paludibaculum sp. | reverse complement strand
GCGCCTCGTTGACCGCGATGCGGTAGATCCAGGTCTTTAGTGAACTCTGGCCGCGGAAGGCAGTAACGTTACGAAAGACCTTCAGGAATACATCCTGAGTGACGTCGCCTGCTTCACTGGAGTCGTCGATCAGCCGTTGCACGAGGTTGTAAACCGGCAACTGGAAGCGCTCCAAGAGGGCCTCATAGGCCGACTCGGAGCCTAACCGAAGACTTTCGAGAAGACACCCTTCGTCGGGCCACCCCGGCCATTCCGGGGGAGCCACTTCGTTACCGAGCTCTGGCATGTTTGGAGCCGGTTCCATGGGTGCCTCCGCAGAGCCATTGTAGCGCCGTTTACATCAGCGCCGCTGTATATAGAGACACGAGGACGGTGGAAAAAGTTCCCGGCCGGTCTTAGAGGTACTAGCTTATAAGTTCCGGGAAACAGCGACCGTCGGTCTGGCAGCGCCGGTCCGCATCCGGTTCCTGGGTTCCGAGTTGGGTTCGGGTAACAACCATTTTTATTGATTCCAAAGGGCTTTTCGGTTCGCTCTGCAAATTTTACTATTGGCGACCGGAGCGGAGGACAGAAAGCCGAGGACTGTTTACAGGGGTCACAAGCGACGGCCAAGCGGGAGAGCGGCGGTGCCTCACGGTCTCCGGGCCTCCCTTCAGTCCATTGTCCGGGCGGACAGAAAGGGATTCTCTCCAAGGCACTGATTTTACTGCGCTTAAGCGACAAACTGGAGTAAAGCGGAAAGCGGCGGAAGTTTCACGATTGTCGCCAGAAGAACAAAGGGCGGAGTCTCGCTGGAGACCCCGCCCTTCGTTGCTGATCGACCTGGGCGCTACCAGGTCAGATTTAGTACGAGCTTGACGAACCGCGGCAGGTTGCGCTGGGTGATGTCCAGTTTGCCGAAGTTGGCATTGGTGACGTTGGTGCCATTGCTGGCCAGGCGCGAGAACCAGGGTGAGTTGGTGGCATTCACCATCTCGCCGCGGAACTGCAGCTTGATTCCTTCCGTGATGTGGAAGTTCTTCATCACCGAGGCGTCGATGTTCTTATAGCCGGGCACGCGGGCGCTGCCGAAACGCGTGGGGAAGTCACGCAGTGTGAAGGACTCCTGTTGGGAGACGCGCTTACCGGTGGTCGGGTCGGCCCAGAGGTCGACGTTGAACAGATAGCCCTGGGCCTTCTGTGCGTCGGTCGGCTTGGCGTCGCCGTTTTGCACCTGCTTGGCATTGGGGTAATCCAGGGCCCATCCGCTCTGCAGGGTGAGATTCCAATTCAACTGCCAGCCGCCCAGGAAGACGTCGGCAACTTTGTTCATGTTGCTTCCGAATGCCTTGCCGTGGCCGAAGGGCAACTCGTAGACACCCGCGAAGGAGAACTTGTGCGGGATATCGGTTTCCTGCGCCGAGCGGTTTTCGACGGGGGTCGCATAGACATCGCTCAGGTTCAGATCCTGAACGTTCAGCAGGTTGAGCTGCTCCAGAGTCTTGGTCCAGGCGTAGCTCGCGACGAAGGTCAGCCCGTGCGAGAAGCGCTTGGTGAGGCGGGTTTGCAGCCCATTGTAGTTCTGGCCGCCGATGGGCAGGTTGTTGATGTTCATCCCCGAATACTGCGGGAACGGGTACAGCAGGAGCTGACGCGGAATCGTCGGAGCATTCAGGCTGGTGTTGTTGGGAACCAGGCCGGCCATCGGATTCGCGATCTTCTCGTTGTACCAAGCCGTGTCGATAGCGCCGGATGAGGTGCGGCGGCCCAAGGCGGCGGCGGGCACCGCGTTGTAGCCGCTGACATTGATGGGCAGTTTCTTCGTGATGTTGCCGGCATAGCCGATCTCGGCCAGCATGTTGCCGGGCAGTTCGTGCTGGATGTCGAAGGAGAACTGCTGGGTGTAGGGAAGCGGGCGGTTGAAGTAGTTCACCGTGAGCGACTGCCCCAGGAAGCTGGACGCGCCTTGGGTGGTGCCCACGGGGCTGAGCAGCAGGCCTCCGGCCTGATTGGCAAAGGCGTTGGTGAGATTGACAGCCGGAGTCAGGTTGCCATCTGTCGTGACGATGGCGTTCGTGCGCTGGCTAAAGCCGTTGGCTTCACCGCGCTCGTTCTGGCCAAGGTAGTACAACCCATAGCCGCCGCGGGCCACCCACTTGTCGGCGATGCGGTAAGCGGCTCCAATACGGGGCTGCCAATTGTTCCTATCCTGGGCAAAAGCGCCTCGCGGTTGGCCACCAACACCGGCGAAGTTTGGTACGCCGGAAATAGCCAGGCTCGATGAGGAGATGGGATTCGCGGCGGAGAAGGCGAACTCGCCGAGCATGCGATCGTAGCGCTCGACGAGGGGTTGCTCATAGTCCCAGCGGATGCCAAAGTTCAGGGTCAGGCGGCCATTCACGCGCCAGTCGTCCTGCACGAATCCAGCGAAGTAGTAGTTCTTGTAGGCAGGATCGATGTTGCGATCCACATAGCCGGACAGTGGATACCCCAGCAGGAAGCTGGCGAATTCGTTACCGCTGATCGAATCGGAGGTCAGGGCACGTTGTTGGGTCCAGGCGCGGCTGAAAGAGTAAACGCCGCTGGAGCCGCCAGGGTTGTTCGAGTTGTCGTTGTAGCGGCGGAACTCGCCGCCGAACTTGAGCGTGTGGCTGCCCTGCACGCGATTCAGGTTGGGCTGCAGGGTGTAGGTGTCGCCGGGCGAAGCGTTGAAGACACTATCGCCGGAACCAATGGATTGATACGCATCGCTGAAGCTGAAACGGGGGTACTGGTAGCGCGTCAGTTGCGAAACCAGCGACTGGGAGAACCCGAGTTGGGCCGGATTGAAGTTTGCACCGTAAGTGCTGCCGCCGGAGGTCTCCCAACGCGCGAGTCCGCCGCGCAGGTTGAAGGTCATGGTCGGCGAGAGAATCGTTGTCCAATCCAATACCAGGTTTCGGCCGTTGCGGATCAGTGGCGCGTTGCCGGTGGGTTCGGCGGCGTTCGAACCGTTCCAGACCATGGCTCGATACTCGGAGAACGGCGCCTGGCCGTAGCGGAAGTAGACGGTGTTGCGATCGTTAATCCTGTAGTCCAGACGGCCGTTCCAGGCATTCATATCCGCTACCCAGCGGGAGGGATACACGTAGTTGTTGATGTGAGCCGGGCCGGTACCGAGGGAGTTCGGGGACGGATAGAACTTCATCACGCTGGCGGAAACAGGGTTGATGCGATTGCTGGGGATAATGTTGCCGGCAAAGGGCGTGCGGTTGCCGGCTGCATCCGTGGTGAGCGGATCGTAGAGGGTGACGGCGGATCCCTGCGCGTTCAGAAGGCCCGAGAAGTCTCCGGTGCGCCATTGATCCAGTGGGAAGTTCGCCGCACCAGGGTCAGCGGAACGCTGGCGCATGCCTTCGTAGGAAAGCAGGAAGAACAGCTTGTTGCGGCCGTCAAAGACCTTGGGTACGACGATCGGGCCGCTGGCCTGGAAGCCGAAGGTGTTGATGTTCATCGGCGGCTTCTTCGTGCCAACCGAGTTCAGTTCCGACTGATTGGCGTTGAGTTCCTCGGACTGAAAATATTCGTAGAGGTTGCCGTGGAAAGAATTTCCGCCGGACTTGGAGACGATGGTGACGATGCCGCCGCCGGTGCGCCCGTACTGGGAATCGTAGGTATTGGTGAGGACTTTGAATTCCTGGACGGCCTCCATGGAGGGAACGCCAACGACGTTGCGGTTGCCGCGGACGTTGCTGATGCCGTCGATGAGGACCTCATTGTCGCCCTTCTTGCCGCCATTGATCGAGAAGCCCGACATGCCGCCGGTGTCGAAGGCGCGCAGGTAGCGCCAGTCGCCCGCCTTGACGACTCCGGGCATGGCCCAGGCGATCTGAAACGGGTTTCGCCCCTGGGTGGGGAGGTTTGCGATGAGCTGATTGGAGATGATCTGACTGCGTGAGGCCGTTTCCGTCTGCAACTGGGAGACGTCCGCCGCCACGTTCACGCTCTGCGTCATGTCGCCAACGACGAGGGCAACGTCAGCGCGCGCTTTGTCCTGAGCTTCGAGAACGATGTTCTGGCGAACGTATTTCTTGAAGCCCGTGCGCTCAACGGTGAGGGTGTACTTTCCGGACACGACGAAGGGGAAGAGATAACTGCCTTGTTCATTGGTTTCTGTGGTGGTGGAGACATTCCGCTCCACGCTTGTGAGGACAACAGTGACACCAGGAATCGGAGCGCCCACCGGATCGCTCACAACCCCGGCGAGACTGGCTCGCACTTCCTGGGCATACATTGGGATGGCCGCGAAGACAGCGGCGGCTAGAAGCATTCGAAGTTTCTGTAGCATGGTTCCTCTGCACGGAAGAAAGAAGGGCAACAACCAAGGCCCTACTTTTGTTCTGGGAAGAGACTATCACAATCAGCAGAACGCTGCTGAATACGGGACAGCGAAGTATGGAATGAGTGAGAAGGGCTTCACATGCAGAATCTGGAATTTGGAGCCGGTCGAGCAATTGAGCGCATATAAAAGAATTGATATCTATCAAAGGATATTGCGTTGGCGGGCACACGTTTTTCGAACCGAATGACTCGAATATGGTTGTTACAGAGATCTCGGTTTCAAGTTTTTCACATTTTAGTTCTTAGTAAGAACTTATAGGCATGAGATGCCCCGCCGTCCCCCACGCACGCCCGGCAGCAGGCCATCCATTGATGGGACGGAAAGATCGAAGCTGACGCGGTGAGCCGGCTGATTCCGCTGCGAGCCCCATATATATTAATGAGTCCACCTCGAAAGGACACATTGCCGACGAAAATCCGGCCGGTTTGCGGACCGGTCTCCGCTGTTCTCCTGGGGATTTGGGCTGAGCTACACCATGTTCCGGCGCGGGACGGACGGGGAGACCACGCTGATGCAAGCGGCCGCCGAGCCTCGGGGGTCAACCTCGCCGCACGGCGGTAACATGGTGATCGCATGCTCGATGCAGTCCGGTTCTCCATTTTCCAGTGGCCGTTGGAGGCGTGCGCCGCGTTCTTCCTGCTCGCGGGTCTGCTATACCCGTTGACTCAGTGGGGGACCCTGCCCGAGCGGGTCCCCAGTCATTTCAATTTTCGCGGCGAGCCGGACCGCTGGGCCGGACGTTGGATTTTCGGATGGTTCACCGTATTGGAGGTGTTCCTGTATGGAATGTTCAGCTACCAGGGACACTCGCTGGATTACCTCCTGGGCGCGGCGCAGACTCTCTCTGCGTTCACCCTGCTGATTCTGTGGACAAAGGTCGTTCTCACTGGGCTCTTCGCCTATCTGAACTGGACGATCGTCCGGGTAGCTCGGGCGCAAGCCGCCAAGGCCAACATTCCAGTGATGATGCTGTTTAGCGCCCTGTTGGTTGTGCCGGTAATTCTGCTTCGAGTGAAGTAGCCGCGGCTCAGCCCAGCAGCTTCTCCATTTTCGACCCGGCCCGCACGATGGTCTGATTGCGCTCGGGTCCGGTCGACACGCAACCAACTTCCACGCCGGTCTTCTCTTCGAGAAAGGCGATGTAGTCCTTGGCCTGCTTCGGCAACTCGTCGTAGGAGGTCATATTGGCGGTGGGTTGCGACCAACCGGGCAGTTCCTCGTAGACGGGCTCGATCTTCTCCATCAGTGCATTCTCGGGGGGCATGGCGTCCATCAGCTCTCCGTTTACCTTGTATGCGGTGCAGACCTTGATGGAGGACACGCCGTCGAGGACGTCGAGCTTTGTGACAATCAACGAATCGAAGCCATTCACCATGGCGGTGTAGCGCAGTAGTGGGGCATCGAACCAGCCGCAGCGGCGCGGACGGCCGGTGACGGAGCCGAACTCCCGGCCCGCCTGGCGGATCCGTTCGCCTTCGGGTCCGAAATCCTCGGACGGGAAAGGCCCGGCGCCAACACGGGTGATGTACGCCTTGGAGACACCGAGGATGCCATCAATTTTGGTGGGCGGAACTCCGGTGCCGGTGCAGGCCCCGCCGGCGGCGGCACTGGAACTGGTGACAAAAGGATAGGTACCGAAGTCGATGTCGAGCATCGTGCCCTGGGCGCCTTCGAAAAGGACGCGTTTGCCGGCCGAGATCGCCTCGTTGAGCAACTTGGCGGTATCGCAGACGACCGGGCGAATGCGCTCCGCCATCTGCTTGTAGCTTTCGCGGATCTCCTCGATCTTCAGATCGTTAGCGATGCCGAACGCTTTGGCCGTCGTGGCTTTGTCTTCGCCCAGGAAGTCGTAGAGCTTATCGAAGACCGCGGGATTCAACAGGTCGGCCATGCGGATGCCGCGGCGCCCGATCTTGTCCTCGTAGCACGGACCGATGCCGCGCGAGGTGGTGCCGATGGCCGTGCGGTCTTCCCGGCCCTCGCTGACCTTTTCGACCATGCGGTGAAAGGGAAAGATCACGTGAGCCCGATTGGAGATGTGGATCTGCCCGCGAACGTCGACGCCCGCCTTTTCCAGCATTTCCATCTCTTCCAAAAGGGCGAGGGGGTCGATGACGACACCGTTGCCGATGACGACCTGGACGCCGGGGTGGAGTACCCCGCTCGGTATCAGTTTGAGGACGAACTTCTTGTCGCCCACCTGCACGGTGTGGCCAGCATTGTGGCCGCCCTGATAGCGGGCCACCACGTCGAAGTTCTCGGAAAAGAGGTCGACGATCTTGCCTTTGCCTTCGTCACCCCATTGCGCGCCCAGTACGATCAGATTGCTCATTGTTCGAGGACCAAACTCAATATTGTATCGCAGGGCGGTCGCCGCGCCCCGAATTGAAGCATCCGGGGGCCCTCATGGTAACCTCTTTTTGTGACGAAGTTGTGTGACGTGTTCCTCTCGCAGGGCGAGAGCGGTTTCACTGACGTGCTACGCAGCGTGTCGATGAGCCGCCTGCGCACCTTCCAAATCTATGAGCACATTAAGGTGCGGACGCGGTTGGTGAAGCTGAATAGTGAGAACCTCCGCAAGGCGGCCCCCAGGCTGTGGGCGCGACTGTCCGAGCAGGACGAGGATCTGGCCGCGGACCTGTCGCAGGCGATCCTGGTTTCGCATCTGGACATGATCATCATCGCCCTGGATCTGCTGGGCGTCCCGCACCAGGACGGTTTCTTCGCCAAGGACGCCGATGTCAGCTCGCACCTGACCGAGGGTTGGCAGCAGCGCGTCTTTGACGCACTGAAGGACAAGTATCCACCCAGTGTGCTGAAGTTCTATCTGAACCATCTGGCCGTGGAGACCGGCCGGGCCGACGAAGTGTTCGCACCTCAGTCCTGACCGCAGCTCCGTTGGGAGGAATCTGGACATGACCGCCATTGAAGCCATCAAGAGCGGCGATCTCGAGGCGTTGAAAGCGGTGCTGGCAGCCGACGCAAGCGCCGTGGATGAGCGGGATGAAAACGGCGTTCCGGCCGCCATGCTGGCGCTCTACTTTCGCCAACAGGCCTGCGCGGACGCGCTCCTGGATGCCGGCACGGCGGTTGACCTGCCCCTGGCTTGCGCCCTGGGGCTAACGGAAGAGGTCGTCCGGTTTGTGGACGCCGACCCGGGCTTGCTGAGCCAGAGGACTTCCGACGGGTGGACGCCGCTGCACCTGGCCGCTTTCTTCGGTCAACTGGCGGCAGCAGGCTTCCTGCTCTCTCGGGGCGCCGACCCGCTGGCCCGCTCCACCAACAAAATGGCGAATTTACCCATCCATGCGGCCGCGGCGACCCGCCAGGCGGCGATTGTCGAGATGCTGCTGGATGCGGGCACCCCGGCCAACGCCACACAGCACGGCGGCTACACGGCGCTGCATAGCGCGGCGCAGAATGGGGATCAGGCATCAATGAACGTCCTGCTGCGGCACGGCGGGGACATGAATCTGGCTTCCGATGACGGCAAAACTCCTGCTCAGCTTCTGCCTGGCGTTTAGCCTGTACGGGCAGTGCTCGGCACCTACGTCAAAACTCGGCACGTCATTCACCTGTAAGGCGCAGCACAACCGTGTGATCGACGGGATCAAGGCCTATCTGGCTGATCGCGTCAAAGGCGGAATGATTCTCGCAGAAAAGCGCAAACTGACGGCGAGCAACAAGACGGAGACCGTGACGGTCTGGCTGCTTCTGGAAACAGAAGGCGAAACAAAGCTCCGGGTGGAGGTACGCCCGGTCGACTCGGCCCCGCTGCTGGGTGAGTCCGCTGATACGGCCCGGGCGCTGCGGCTCTTTCTCACGCGCGCGTTACAATAGTCGTTTCACCACAAATGCTGGATTCCACGCTGTCTGAACTGGAAACGCGGGCGGTGTCGCTGATTGAAGCGGCCGCCGATGCCGAAGCCCTGGAGACCGCACGCGTCGAGTTTCTGGGCCGCAAAGGCTCGCTGGCAAACATCGGCAAGGACATGGGCAAGATGGCCCCCGAGGATCGGGCCCGTGTCGGCAAACTGCTGAATGCCGTGAAGCAGAACCTGGAGTCGCGCTATGACGCGCGCAAGGCTGCCTTTGAACGGGCGGCGCTGGACGCCCGCCTGGCCGCGGAATGGCTCGATCTGACGATGCCGGCGCCGGGCACGCGGCCCGGCTCGCTGCATCCATTGACGCTGATCCAGCGGGAACTGGAAGAGTTGTTCACCTCCCTGGGCTTCGCCGTGGTGGACGGGCCCGAAGTCGAAACGCCGTGGCATAACTTCGATGCTTTGAACATTCCGGCGGCGCACCCGGCCCGGGATTCGCAGGACACATTCTGGCTGGAAGACAAGCTACTGCTGCGCACCCACACGTCGCCGGTGCAGGTGCGGGCGATGGAGAGGTTCGGAGCGCCGCTAAAGATCATCGCGCCGGGGCGCGTCTTCCGCAATGAGGAAGTGGACGCCAGCCACGAACACACCTTCTATCAACTGGAAGGCATGATGATCGACCGCGATGTAAGCGTGGCGCACATGCTGTACTTCATGAAGTCGCTGCTGACGGCGATCTTCAAGCGGGACGTCAAGGTCCGGCTGCGGCCGGGCTTCTTCCCCTTCGTTGAGCCCGGATTCGAGCTCGACATCCAATGCCTCATCTGCGGCGGCCCCGGCTGCCCGGTGTGCAAGTACAGCGGCTGGGTTGAACTGCTGCCGTGCGGACTGGTGCATCCGAACGTATTGCGCTCGGGCGGCATCGATCCCGACCAATGGAGTGGTTTCGCGTTTGGACTGGGCCTGACGCGGCTCGTCATGATGCGGTATGGCATCGACGACATCCGTCATCTGGCCAGCGGCGATCTCCGCTTCCTGCAGCAGTTTTAGTCACCGAGGAACGTCGACGTGAAGTTCTCCTACAACTGGATCAACGAGTTGACCACAGGCCTGGCGGTGAATCCGCAGGACCTGATGAAGCTCATCACAATGAAGACCGCGGAATGCGAGGGCGTGGAGGATTTCGCGCCCTGGCTGGCCCAAGTCCGCGTAGCGCGCGTCGTGTCGGTGGAGCCCATCGAAGGCAGCCATAACGTGAAAGCGCTCGTAGACGCGGGGCCCATCCATGGACAGAAGCAGGTGGTGTGCGGCGCTCCAAATTGCCGGCCTGGCGTGTTGACGGCCTATGTCCCGTCGGGAGTGAACGTGGCTGGCGGCAAAGAAATTAGAAAGGCCACCATCGGCGGTGTAGAAAGTGACGGGATGCTGGCCTCGGGCGATGAGCTTGAGATCAATCGCGACCATGCCGGCATTCTGGAGCTACAGGGAGTGGAGCCAGGGGATCCGATTCCCGGCTGCGGGCCCGATGCCGTGATTGAGGTCGACAACAAGAGCCTCACGCATCGACCCGACCTCTGGGGTCACCACGGCATGGCGCGCGAAGTGGCCGCCATCGCGGATGCAAAGTTGAAGGATCCGGCCGACCTGACGCTCATCCCTCAAGGCGAACCCGCCTGGAACGTGGATATTCGTGATTTCGAGCTCTGTCCCCGGTACTCCGCCCTTGTGTTCGACAACGTCAAGGTGGGGCCATCTCCACTCTGGCTGCAGGAGAGACTGCAGGCGGTGGGCCTGAACCCCATCTCGAACGTCGTCGATGTGACGAACTTCATCATGGCGGAACTAGCCCAGCCGATGCATGCCTTCGATGCCGACTGGCTGCACGGCAACACCATCATCGTGCGGCGCGCCACCGACGGCGAAGTCTTCAAGGCGCTGAACGACGAAACCTACACACTGAACTCCTCCAACCTGGTGATTGCGGACAATCATGGCGCCGTGGCACTGGCGGGTGTGATTGGCGGCGCCGGTTCCGCCATCAACGACGGTACGACGCGGATCGTCCTGGAGAGCGCCAATTTCCACGCAGCCAACATCCGGATGACTTCGGCGGCGGTAAAGATCCGGACCGACGCCTCGATGCGGTTTGAGAAGGCGCAGGATCCCGTGAACACACTGCGGGCGCTGGCCAGGGCCGTGGCCCTGCTGCGCGAGGTGGCGCCGGGCATCCGGCTGGTGGGTGGGTTGGTGGATAGCTGGCAGGCGGCTCCCGCGGCGGCTCCTATCCAACTGCCCATGGAATGGCTGGTGCGCAAGCTGGGCCGGCCCATCGGCGCCGGAGAGGTCCGGCAAATTCTGGAGTCACTGGAGTTTCTGGTAGCCGAGCCGACGCCGGGTGTCTTCGCAGTGACGGTACCGACGTGGCGCGCCACGAAGGACGTCACGATTAAAGATGATCTACTGGAGGAGGTGGGCCGCATGATCGGGTATGCGACCGTGCCTCCAGTGGCTCCTCTGCAACCCGTCAAGCAGCCATGGATCAATGAGGAGCGGCGGTTTCATCATTCGTTGAGAGAGTTGGTGGCGGCCCAGGGCTTCACCGAGTCGTACAACTATTCGTTCCTCAGCGAGGATGCGGCGCGCCAGTTCCATTTCGAGCCGGCCGATCACCTAAGGGTCATCAATCCCATCAGCAGCGAGCAGAGCCTCATGCGCTTGAGCCTGCTGCCCGGCCTGCACCGCAACATCGTGGAAAATGCTAAGCGGTTCGAGGAGTTCCGGCTCTTCGAAATCGGCAACGAGATCCACAAGCGGGGACCGGGCGAACTACCCAACGAAGTACCGCACCTGATGGCCGCCCTTTACAGTAAGGGGGACGGCAAGGCCGGCCTCTACGAACTCAAGCGTCTGGCCGAATGCCTGATGCCAGGGTGCGTCTTGAGCCCGTCCGAGGCAGGTCCGAACCAGCATCCGGCCCGCTGCTCGACGATCGCATGGCGCGGAGAAGCGGCTGCATCGCTTTACGAACTTCACCCTTCCCTGGTGGAGGCCGGACGGGCTGCAGTTCTCGACGTCAATCTGGCGGTGTTGTTCAAGCTGGGGCCGGCACCGCGGCGCTACCAGCCGCTGCGCCGGTACCCGACGAGTGAGTTCGATCTGTCGGTGATCGCGGGCTTGCGG
This sequence comes from uncultured Paludibaculum sp., assembly GCF_963665245.1. Lineage (NCBI taxonomy): Bacteria > Pseudomonadati > Acidobacteriota > Terriglobia > Bryobacterales > Bryobacteraceae > Paludibaculum > uncultured Paludibaculum sp. The sequence goes on along the minus strand of NZ_OY762269.1, from coordinate 1,488,633 downwards.
GATCTGTGCGGCACGCTCGAAGAGAAGATCCGGTCGGCCGCCGGGCCGCTGTGCGAGCGCGTGCGGTTCCTTTATGCCTACCAAGGCAAGCCGTTGCCGGACGACCGCCAAAGCCTGAGTTTCCGCGTCACAGTGGGGGCAGCCGATCACACTCTGTCGAACGACGAGGTAACGGGGATTCGCAATGGCATCATTGCCAGCCTGGCATCGGCCGGTCACGAGTTGAGGTAGCCAGCAGGCTGACCAGAACAACGCACTGAAGACAGAAAAGGGGCCGCCAGACGGCGGCCCCAGGATCATCCGAATTATTTACCGACCACGGTGTCCGCCGCCTCCGCCGCCACCTGAGCGGCCGCCACCCGAGAAGCCACCTCCGCCCCCACTGGAACGGCCACCGGAGAAGCCACCGCCACCTCCGCCACTGGAGCGTCCGCTGGAAAATCCTCCGCCACCGCCAAATCCGCGGGAGCCCGAGAACGATCCACCGGATGGGGCGCTCTGGCGCGGAGCCGAGAAGCCACCACCACCGCCGCCAAAGCCCTGCGACCCGGAGAACGACCGGGGCGCGGAGGATCCGCTGCTTCCGCTAAAGCCGCGTGAGCCCGAATACGAGCGCGGTGCTGAGAAGCTCTGGCTGGGTGCAGAGTACGATCTGCTGGAGAACCCTCCGCCGCTACGCGGTGCCGCAAAGCTGGAAGTACCGCCCGACCGCTCGGAAGAGCGCGTGCTCCAGGAGCCCTGACCCGAACTGAAGCCGCGTCCACCCTGCGTGGAAGATCCGAGCCCGCGACCGGTGCCGAACGTTGAGCCATTTGGTGACGCCTGTCGAGTGGATCCGGCATCACTCCGACCATTTGTGCGGAATCCGGATCCGTTGGACGGCGCGAAGCCCCGCGCCGTGGAGCCACCGGCTTGTGACCGGTTCCCGTCACTGAAGCTCCGCCATCCGTTTGAACCGCGCGCGGAATCGGAGGTACGACCGACATCGCCGCGGCCCTGAGCGGTCCGGGCATCGCCGGAGCCCCTCCAGCCGCCGGACGACGGGCCGGATCTGTCCCTGCCGAACTGTGAAGTTCCGCGATTCGAGTCATAACGGCTGCCGCCGTTCCACGGTCCGCCGCCGCCCCGGCCTGCACGCGAATAGCTGCCGCCATTCATCCGGCCGCCGTCAAACCGGCTGGCTACATTCCGGTTCGCGTAGGGGACACCCCAACGATGGCCCGGATTGTGAGCCCAGGCGGCTCGCCCGCCATACCGGCCACCCCAGTAGTCGCGATAGCCGCCGTAGTACATCCCACGGTAGCCGTAGTGATTGAAGAAGCTGAAGTTGAGATACAGACCGCGACCGCCAAACCATCCGCAATTCCACCCCCAGCCGCCCCAACCGCCCCAACTCGGGAAGTAGGAACTCATGTAGAGCCCAGGGCCAAAGCCGAATCCGAAACTGAAGCCGCTTGGATACCACAGGTCAGGGTAGTAACCCCAGGCCGGAGGGCCCCAAACGTACGCCGGCTGGTAGACGGGCACGTAAATGACCTGCGGGTCGGCCGGCATAATCTCGATGACGTTCTGGCCACCTTGTACGTCGGCGCTCACCACCTGCTGCGGGGTGGTGCGCAGTTTCCCGTTGTCCCGGGCCCGCGCTCGCAGATTCTGCACCGCGCCCATCACATCCGCCTGTTGAGCGAGGAAGGCGTCGCCTAAATCCGTGGTCCAGCGAATATCGCTGGCCAACATCTTGAGCGTATCTGGAAACGCGACGAGCGCCTGGACGCTGGGATCCCAGTTCTGCTGCTTGGCGGCATCCATCAACTGCGAGCCGCTCAGCGTCCTGTTATCCTCCACCCACTGCTGGGCTTCAACGATCTCGAGAGGATAGGTGCTGGCCGCCAATACCTGGCTGAGTAGAGGATCGGGGTAGAGCGCGATGGGCGCCACCAGGTTACTCAGTTGCTCAGGGGACAGCAGCGGCGCCGCCTGTGCCGGCGGCGGCGCTGAAACCGTGTCGGCCGGTTCCTGTGCATAGCTCACGGGCAGAGCGATCAACAGCGCGAAGAGGGCCGTTGCCGTCCGCTGTATTGCTGTCCGTCTCCATTGTGAACTCATTGGCTTCCACCTTTCCCATGACCGCTACGGAGCGTCACCATATTCATATGCAAACTAAGGTCCATACTCAACGCATTGAAACAATAGCCACTTCCCGGCCACCTGGCGGCTATCCACCGGCTGAAAACCACCAGTGAGGTTGGGATGGGCCACCTCCTTGCCTGCCAGTGCATCGTGGCCTCCGGGAGTTCGTGGCCGGCATTCTCCCGTCCTTCGCCCGGACAGCGAGATCAGCCGGGCACACGGTACGCCTTGTGGGCGTTGCTCCAGAAAAACTTCTCCAAGGCGATTGGCCGTTTGGAGGCGAAATAGGCCTGGACCACGTGGAGGACTTGCGCATAGGGCGCGAGCAGGTCGCTGACCGGCCAGTTGCTGGCGTAGACCAGGCGGTCCTCGCCGAAGGCGGCCCAGAGTTGATCGAGCGACTCCCGGTAGAAGGCGGCATCGATCACGACTCGGCCGTCGACACGTCGGACTACTCCGGAAACTTTACCGTAGATGTTGGGACGGTCTTTGAGTGCCCAGAGGGCGGCCGGGTCCTTCGGTGCGTCATTCGGCAGGTGGTCGAGCACGACGCGGAGCCCGGGTACGCGATCAGAGAGCCGTGCCGTGTCCGCGTACGGCGCGGGTCCGCCCAGGACGTCGAGTTCAAGGTCGGCATCGGCCAGGCGCCTCATGTCCGCCAGGAAAGCCTGGTTACGGAGTTGCCCCGCCAGCAGCGCTCCACCGATGCGAATGCCGAGGAACAGGCGATGCTTGCGGAAGCGATCGAGGTTGGCCGCGAACCCGGGGCGGCCGGGGTCGAGGTGGCCGACAAAGCCGCGGATGACGGGGTAGCGCTGAGCCAGGTCGAGGACCCACTGGTTGTCCTCCAGCCAGGGGCTGGCCTCGACTGCGATGGTGCCTTCGACTCCGAGCGTCCTGGTGAGTTTCTGGAATTCCGGCGGCAGCACCGTGCGGTACAGCGCGCTGTTGTCTTTGGCGGGCCAAGGCACGCCCTGCGCGCGCGAGGGGTCGTAGAAGTGCGTATGTGCGTCGAGGCTCCGCTGCTGCCCCACGAGGGCCGGTAGGGCGGCAGCGGCGCCCAGGAACGTGCGACGGTTCATCTCGACCTAGAGTGTACAGACCTGCGCGGCGTGCCGCGGGCTAGGCGGTGAGGTCAGTGAGCCGGGGCAGGCGGCCGCTGCTGTCGCCCAGCGATTCCGCTTTGACGCCCGCAGTGTCCAGCATGGAAAGGAACAGGTTGTTCAGCGGAGTTTCCGCCGGGTATCTGACGTGCCGGCCGAGCTTGAACGCGCCATTGGCCCCGCCTGCGAGCATCGCCGGCAGATCGTCATGGGAGTGGGCATTGCCGTCACTCAGCCCGCTGCCGTAAAGAATCATTGTGTGGTCGAGCATTGTGCCATCGCCGTCCGGCAGCGATTGCAGCCGCTTCAGGAAGCCGGCAAAGAGTTCGGCATGCAGACGGTTGATCCGGGCCAGCTTATCGATCTTTTCCTGGTTGCCCATGTGGTGTGAGATGCCGTGGTGGGCGTCGGGCACTCCGATGGAGCGGTAGGTTCGATTGCTACCTTCCCGCGCAACCAGGAAGGTAGCGATGCGCGTGGAGTCGGTCTGAAAGGCCACGGTCATCAAGTCGAACATCAGCCGGGCGTATTCCTCGAACGTGACCGGGACGCCGGCGGGCTTGGGCATCGTCGGGTCTGCCGTTTTGTCGTTCTTGTGCTCGATATCCTGCTTCTCGGCAACCTGGATGCGGTGCTCGATCTCGCGGACCGAACCCAGGTACTCATCGAGTTTGAGCTGGTCGGTCGCGCCCAGGGAACGCCGCAGTTTCGAGGCATCCTGCAGGACAAAGTCGAGCAAGCTGCGATCCTGCTTCGCCAGCTTGAGGCGCGTGGCGCGGTCGTGCAGTTCTCCGTCTCCGAACAGACGCTCGAAGACCGCGCGCGGATTGAGTTCGGGCGGCAAGGGCGTCTGCTCGGAACGCCAGGCGATGGAGTTGGTGTAGGCGCAGCTGTAGCCGCTGTCGCAGTTGCCCACGAGACCGCCACCTTCCAGACCAAGCTCCAGGGACGGAAAGCGGGTCCCCTGTCCGATGGCGCGCGCCGCCACCTGATCGACGGAGATCCCGTTATGGATGTCGGCGCCTTCGGTCTTTCTGGGGTGGAAGCCCGTGAGATACGATGCGGCCGCACGAGCATGGTCACCGGGGCCATCCCCCAAAGCGCGGCCGTTCTTCTGCGTCAATCCGCTGAGTACCAGGATCTGCTCGCGAACCGGAGCGAACGGCTCCAGCGCGCCGGTCAATGCGAAATCGCGCCCTTCCCTCTCCGGCGTCCAGTGCTTCATGACGATGCCGTTGGGCACGTAGACAAACGCCATCCGCAACGGCGAGGTCTTCGCCGACGCGCGTGCGAGGGCAGGCACCATCGCATCGAGCGAGGGAAGGGCAAGGGCTGTTCCCAAGCCCCTTAGCAGGGTGCGGCGGGAGAGCGCCGTCTTACTCAGCAGCATTGGCTTTTTCCTTGGATACCGGGGCGTTGGGGCGTTTGGGAGTCTCGCGGGAAATCTCAGTGGCGCGGCGCATCCGGAATGGCGCGCTGTTGGTGATACCGAGGACTATGGACGAAATCTGATAGTTGCTCTTGGCCGACTCGCGGACGATCGCCCGGATGAGGGGCTTATCGGTACGCTCAGCACCACGGCCCAAGGCGTAGGTCATCAGCTTCTCGGTGAAGCAGAGAACGAACTCCCGCGGATTGTCGCGGAGGATCTTCTTCAGCTCGGCCGCGTTATTGAAGGACGATCCGGAAGGGAGCGTGCCGCTGGAATCGATGGGGAACCCGCCGTCCTTCACGCGGTAGTGGCCAATGGCGTCGTAGTTCTCCAGGGCAAAACCGATGGGATCCATCTTGGCGTGGCAGGCGGCACACGACGGGTTGGCGCGATGCTGCTCCAGTTGCTGGCGCATGGAGACGGTGGTGCCCAACCCGGCCTCCTGCAGGGCGGGGACATCCGGCGGAGGAGGAGGCGGCGGAGCACCCAGTAGGTTTTCCAGAACCCATTTGCCGCGAATGACGGGCGACGTGCGAGTGGGATATGACGTGACAGTGAGGACGCTCGCCATGGTGAGCACACCGCCGCGGCTGCCGTCAGGCAGTTCCACGCGCCGGAACTTGCGGCCGACAACGTTGGGAACGCCGTAGAACTTGGCCAGGCGTTCGTTCAGGAACGTGAAGCGCGCGTCCAGAAAGTCCACGGCGCTGGAGTCGGACTGCAGCAGGGACTCGAAGAACAGTTCGGCTTCGCGGGCCATGTCCTGACGCAACGCCGGGCTGAAGCTCGGGAACCGCTCGGGGTCAGGCTTCATGGCGGCCAGGTTGCGCAGATGCAGCCACTGGCCGGCGAAGTTCTCAGTAAGGGCATGGGCCCTGGGGTCCTTCAGCATACGCCTCACCTGCGCTTCGAAAACCTGCGGCTTGCTTAGCGCGCCACGTTCCGCCAAACCCAACAGAGTCTCGTCGGGGATGCTACTCCACAGGAAGAACGAGAGGCGGGAGGCCAGTTCCAGGTCGGTGAGCTGATACGCCGAACCCGGTTTCGCAGTTGCCGGATCCTGCTCGACGCGGAAGAGGAAATGGGGCGAAACCAGAATCGCTTTCAAGCCCAGTTCAATGCCACCCTCGAACTCGCCGGAGTCCTGACGGCCCATGCGGTAGAAGCTTATGAGCTTAGCGGATTCGTCCACCGTGACCGGCCTGCGCCACGCGCGGCGAGCCAATCGCGTCAGAATCCCGGCCGCGCAGCTTTCCTCGGAGTGGGTGGCATCCGGCGTGCATGTGAGCACCGCGCGCCGGCTGGGCGTATCACCCGGGCCTTTCACATCGAACGGCCCGCCAATCTCCACCCAATCGACGCCCACCTGGTTGCGGCGCGCCGTCCCGTCGGTATTGAAATTGAGTGTCGCGGTCTCGATCTTGGAATCGTCTCGTAGAAACGTCGCCAGCAGCGTGTGACGGCCCGCTTCAAGCGGCAGACGGAACTCGAAGCGGCGGCGTTCCTCGTCATCATCACTGGCAGGGAAGTTGATCTCGACGCGCTGCAGCAGCTTGTTGTCCAGCGAGACATCCAGCAAATCGGGCGCCTTGGCGTCGGGCGAGCCGCGTAGCCGCAGACGGAGGAGGTACTCCGCGTCAATCGGAAATCGATGTTGGACCTCAATGCCGCCGCGTGAACTCACCGGAGCGTCGTCGCTGATACGGGCGCTCTGCGGCGTGTCGCGCGGAGCATTCACCCGATCGAGAACAGGCTCGTAGCGGACGCGGCCCAGGGCCTCACGGCTGACCTTGCCGGCGGCGCGCAGGTACTTCTCCATCAGCACAGGCGGCAGCGACAGGACGTCCGCGACGTTATCGAAGCCATAGCCGGAATCGTCGGCGGGAAAGTCGTCCGCCGGGCGGAACTCCAGGTTCAGGAGGTCTCGGACGGCGTTGTTGTACTCGGCGCGATTCAGACGATGAACCGTGACGCGGCCGGGATCAGGGTTCCGTTCGGCCGCGCGGTCGAGCTCACCACCCACCCAGGCGACTATAGAATCCGTTCTGCCCTGTGGTGCCCGCGGGAGACCGGTCGGCGGCATCTCGCCGGTCCTCAGCTTGCGAAGAATCTTCTCCCATTCCCCGTTGTGGGCGGCAATGGAGGAGGCGTCGCTGAAGCCATCGACGGCAATGCCCGCGGTCTTGACGCGGGCGTTGTGGCAGCCGGCGCAGTACTGCTTCAGGAACGGGCGCACCTGCTCCTGGAAGACCCTGTCCTGCTCAGGTGGGTCCGCTGCCGGCCAAGCCAGCCGCGCACCACTGGCCAGGATCGCAAACGCGGTTATAGCCCCTCCCGCGAATCGGTTCATTGCTATTTCAGTATGGTATAACATTGTCCAGTCTTGAGAATCGACCTTCGACTGTTTCTTCCCGTGTTTTTCGTGGCAGCGTGGGCGGCAGAACCACCAGCGCAATCATTGCTGATGGCGACCGCCAACGGTGACGTGGAGACTGTGTCGGCGCTGATCCGCTCCGGCGCCGACGTAAACAAGGCAGGCCCCGATGACGAGACTCCACTACTCGTGGCGGCCCATCGCGGCAGCGTTCCGTTGATGCGCATGCTGCTGGCGTCCGGCGCCAGGACTGACGCGCTGCGGTGGAACGGCGAGACTCTGTTGCACGCCGGCGTGTCGTCGGGACACCCGGACGTGGTCCGGCTGATCCTCGAAAAGGGCGTGCCTGTTGACGCGAAAGAAAAGCGCCGCGGTCAGACCGCGCTTCACTACGCCGCCTCGGACGGGAACGCTCAGTTGGTCCGCTTGCTGATCGAGGAGGGTGCGACGGTTGAAGCCAAGTCGACCTCCGGGATCACGCCATTTTGGCTGGCTGTGCAGGGCGCGCACCAGGAAGCCGCGGCCGCGCTGCTGGCGGCCGGGGCTGATGCCGCAGCGGAAGGCACGGAGGAGTACCGCCCGGTGCATCTGGCTGCCCGTTCGTGCCAGGCGCCGGTGATGGCAGTGCTGCTGGGCGCCCATGTCGATCTGAATCCGAAAACGAAAACGGGCATGACGCCGCTGCATCTGGCGGTAGCCCAGAACTGCCTGCCGACCGTTCGAACCCTCGTGGAAGCGGGCGCCGACGCCGGCAGCAAGGACGCGCGAGGGCAAACACCGCTGGACTATGCCCGCCGACGCCGCTTGAAAGAGATCGTTGCCTACTTCGATCAACAGAAGACCGCCAATTCCAAACAGGAGCCGCCCCCCGACAAATGACTCGCTCGTATCTGATCCACCTCGCCGTGGCCGGCCTGCTGGGTATGTGCGCCCACGCCCAAACACACCCGCTGGAATCGCTGATCGAGACGGCGCGAACGGGCCCGTCAGCGCCCGGATTCAAGGACCTTGTAGGCAAGATCCTGACGGCGAAAGGAGGCACCGCCGTATGGGGGCAGGACTTCCTGTTCGTTGCGGCGGCCGAGGACGCGGTCAGCATCTCCATCGACGGACAGCCGCCCGTGAGCATGGCACGCATCCCGGACTCCAATTTGTGGATGCGCCTGGAGAAGATGCGTACCGGCGTGACGCACTCCTATCAGTACTTCGCGGCGGGCAAGGCGCTGAGCACAAGGGCCGACCTCACCGGCTACAACCCCGATTCCTATCCCAGGAGCGGTGTCGCCAAAGGAAGGCTGAGCGAGAAGCATACGATCACCAGCAAGATCTTTGACGGCATGAAGGCCGACTGGTGGGTGTATGCTTCGCCCGGGGTGGATGCGGGCACGCCTGCGCCGTTGATGGTCTGGCAGGATGGGCAAACGCTCATTTCCGGCGACCTGTCGCGTCTACGGCTGTTCACTGTGACGGAGAACCTGGTCGCGCAGAAGCTTATTCCGCCCATGGTTCACGTGATGATCGCACCGGGTTTCTCGCCGGAAGGGAAAGCCATGCGGTCCATCGAGTACGACACGGTGACGGACCGCTATGCGCGATTCCTGATGGACGAGGTGCTGCCCGAGGTGGAGAAGTTGTACAAGCTGCGGCAGGACGGCTACAGCCGCGCCATCGGCGGTGAATCCTCGGGCGGTATTTGTTCGTTCAACGTCGCCTGGTTCGTTCCCGACAAGTTCGCCCGTGTCCATTCCACCATCGGTAGCTACACCTCAATTCAGTGGCGGCCGCAGGAGAAGTTGGAGGGCGGCAATGTCTATCCGTTCAAAGTGCGCAAGGAAGAGAAGCGGAACATCCGCGTTTGGATGAGCGACGGCGCCGACGATTTGGAGAATGCGCACGGCTCCTGGCCGCTGCAGAACATTCAGCTCGCGAATTCGCTGAAGATGCGCGAGTATGACTATCACTTCCGGTTCGGCCAAGCGACACACAATTCCTCACAGGCCGCGCTGGACTTGCCGGAATCGTTGGCGTGGTTGTGGCGTGGCTATGATGCGGCCAAAACTTCTGAAGCGTTTGTGATGGATCCGGCGGAAAAGGAGAAGCCCTACTACCGCGTTACGATCTCGAATCGCGACGCCTGGTAGCAGCCAGCCTCAATCAGCGCTCACGTTATCATCGGACAATGCGCCTCAAGATTGCCATGCTGTACGTCAAGTCCATGCCGCACATGGCGCAGTTCTACTCAGAGACTCTGGGACTGAAACCCGTCGAGGAAACGCGCACCGAGAGCTGGTTGGAACTGGAAGCCGGATCGGTCGTGCTTGGGCTGCATGCCATCTCACCGCATATCGCTGAAGGGATTGAAATCTCCAATCCGCCAGAGCCGCGCGAGGAGACCCCACTGAAGCTTCTCTTCGAAGTGGAAGATCTCCAGGTGGAGGTGGACCGCCTGCACTCGTTGGGCGTTCAGCTGATCCAGCGTCCTTGGGGCAACTGGGACGGAGTGGATCCAGAGGGAAACATCTTCGGCCTCTCCGCTGCCCGGCCGAAGTCATGAGCAGGACGCACATCCCGAATCGATTCCTCATCCGGCTCGCTCAACCATCCGATGTTGAGGCACTATCGCAGTTGATTGAGATTTCGGTGCGCGGACTGCAGTCCGCCGACTATTCAGCGGAACAGATGGATGGAGCGCTCGGCACCGTGTTCGGCGTTGATACCCAACTGATCTCGGATGGGACGTACTTCGTTGTTGAGTCTTCCTCGTCCGAGATGGTCGGGTGCGGCGGCTGGAGCAAGCGAAAGACACTCTTCGGCAGTGACAGAGCGCGTGTCAGGGAGAATGACCTGCTGGACCCGGCTGTGGACGCCGCAAAGATCCGCGCGTTCTTCGTCCATCCCAATTGGGCTCGCCAGGGAATCGGCACCCAATTGCTGGAGGCCTGCGAGCAGGCGGCCCGCGAGGCCGGATTTCTGCGCTTTGAGATGGGCGCGACACTGACCGGAGAGCGCCTGTATCGCGAACGAGGATACGAGCCAGTCGAACGCATCGAAGTGCCGCTGCCGAACGGAGCCAGCTTGCCGGTCATTCGGATGCGGAAGGCTGCCCACCCTTAGGCGAGGGATGGTTCCCTACACGCCCGCCGCTACGACACTGCCGGCGCGCCGCTTCGATGCTTCGCGCGCTTCCAACTCCGCGCGGAATCGCACATGCCTCAAGCGCGTCAGCTCAACCAACGGCTGCCACACGGCGCGCACCAGATGGTGCTTGATGAGCAACCGCCAGAGCCGGTTCGAGCGCTTGTACAGGTAGGACATGGCCAGATACGGCGGGACGGCGCGCAGATCTTCGGGCCGGCGTCGCCAGATGGACGCGTGCGAGAAGAGACGCTGGTACATCCAGGCGTAGCCCTGCTCCAATTCTTCGGGCGACATGTTTCTGGGGCGGAACACCGAGTGGGCCGTATCGTACAACGCCCATTCGCGATGCAGCAGACGCCCCTCGGCCTCCATCTGCCGGAACAGCGGCGTCGCCGGATAGGGCGTGAGAATGTGAAACGTCGCACACTCCAGGCGGTTCTCCTCAACCCAGTCGGCCGTTTGAACAAAGACGTCCTTCCGGTCGTGATCGAAACCGAGCACGAACGAACCATTCACCTGGATTCCGTTGTCGTGCAGCAGGCGTACGCGGCGTGCGTAGTCACAGGCCTTTGGCGTCTTCTTGCGCGCATCGGTAAGGTTCTGATCCGTCAACGATTCAAAGCCAACAAAGACGCCAGTACACCCGGCCAAGGCCATGGCTCGGATCAAACTTGGATCGTCAGTGACGTCGATGGAGACTGCCGCGCTCCATATCTTCCTCAACGGCCGCAGCGCGTCGCACAACGCCCGCAAATACGCCGGGTTGGAGCCCAGATTATTGTCGACGAAGACACCATATGGCTGGCCGTCGGCTTCGAACTCCGAGGCGATCTGATGCGGATCCCGCATCCTGTAAGGCATCCTCAAACCGTCGGTCGCCAGGTAGCAGAAGCCGCAGCGGTTGTGACAGCCGCGGGTTGCGATGAGGCTGGAGGTAGTGAGAAAGCTGCGGCGCGGAAGGATCGACCGCCGGGGAGCGGGGTCCTGGCGGTAGTCACTCTCGTACGTCGCGGCATATTTTGAGCGCAGGCAGCCCGACTCCACGTCAGCCAGGATCCGCGGCCAGAGCTGTACGCCATCACCCACGGCCAGCGCATCCGCGTACGGAGCGCACTCCTCGGGGCACGACAACACGTGCAGGCCACCCAGCACAACTTTGCTGCCTCGGCTGCGATACCACTGTGCGATCTCGAAGGCCCGGCGTGCGAACGTCAGGTGGACTGAGATACCCACCACCTCAGGCAACGGTTCATATGGAGGCCGCCCGTCCAGCAGATTCTCATCCCAGTAGCGAATCGACCAGTGCGCAGGGGTCGCGCCGGCGATGCTGGTCAACGCAAGGGACGGGGTGAGCACGTGCTTGCCGAAGCTCGCGTGCGGGTCCTTCGCGTAGAAGGGATTAACCAACAGAGCGTAACGAGGCCGGATTTCGTGCGCACCGACCGCGTCCTCCAGAACCGGTGGCCGGGTCATCTCCGGCGGACTCCACAGCGGTCTTGGGGTTTGAAGGTCGGTTAGCCGCATCGCTCTCATTTCTGCACTTTATGATGCCAAGTACTTCACGTCAAGAGAAAAAGCGACTATTGGCAGATCTCCACGACTGTGGCGGCAAGTGAACCCATGTGCCATGCTGGAGTTGCCATGCGAGACCTGGAGATCATCGAAACCGAACTGATGGAGATCAGCGCCATCGCCGACGATAGCCTCAAGCTCGAACGCATCATTGCCTGGTGCGCTGCTCATCCTGATGAAGTCCCTTTCGCCCTTCATCAGCTCATGACCAGGGCGGGCGAACCGACGGCTAAGGACTCATAGGCGAACCGACGGCGTGGGTTCCCGCACGTCGCCCCCTTGATACAAGTATCACGTCCGTTCACGACACCTTGCACATCTACACGTACGCCTCTAATATGTAGAAGTACAAGGTATCTACAATGCCACCGAAATCCGATCTTCCGCAGGGTACACTCGATCTTCTGATCCTGAAGACCGTCGCCATGGGCCCCGTCCACGGATACGCCATCGCCCAACGGCTCCAGCAAGTGTCGAGGGACGTTGTGCAGGTCCCACAAGGTTCGCTCTACCCGGCACTCCATCGCTTGGAGACGCGGGGGTTTCTGGCCGCTGACTGGAAGCAGACCGAGACCGGCCGCGATGCCAAGTTCTACCATCTGACGCGCAAGGGCAAGGCTCAACTGGCATCGGAAGCCGCCAGTTGGCAGCGCCTGGCCGAGGCGGTCGGACTCATCCTGCAGGTGCCGGAAGGAGCCGCCGAGTGATCTGGTGGCAGCACCTCTGGCGCCGCGGCCGTTCCGAGGAGCAACTGGAACGAGAACTACGCCTGCACCTTGATCTACATACGGACGATCTCATCGCGCAAGGACATAGCCCCGACGAGGCGCGGCGACTGGCCCGGATTGAGCTTGGCGGTCCGGAGCAGGTGAAGGAGGCTTGCCGCGACGCCCGCGGAACACGGTGGCTGGAGGACTTCGTTCAGGACCTCCGCTATACACTGCGGACGCTGCGTCGCCAAACCGCGTTCTCGACGGTGGCCTTGCTGACGCTCGGCCTTGGGATTGGCGCGGCCACTGTGATGTTCACCGTGGTGAACGGGGTGCTGCTCAAACCGCTGGCCTACCCGGAGCCCGATCGCCTGGCCCGGCTGCATGAACAGACCGAGTTCTCCACCGCCTACGGCAACCAGTGGGCTTTCTCCTACCCCAACTTCCTGGATTGTCAGCGCGCCACCAAATCGCTGACGATGGCCGCCTGGCGCTTCAGCGGCGGCACGATGAGCAGTCAAGGCGAGGCCGAGTACGTCGCGGCCCGCCAGATCAGCGCCGGCCTCTTTTCCGTGCTGCGCGTGCCGTTGGTTTTGGGTCGCGAGTTCCTGCCGAAGGAGGATGCGCGGGGCTCGGAGCCGGTCATCCTGCTGAGCCAGGGCCTGTGGCAGCGTCGCTTCGCCGCGCGTCAGGATGCGATCGGAACCTCGATCTTCTTCGAAGGAAGGCCGTACACGGTGATGGGCATCACGCCGGCGGGATTCCGGCTGGACGGCGAGGATGTGGATGTCTTCACCCCGCTCGGCCAAAACACGGAACCGGTAATGGCCAACCGGAACGCGCACCCGGGTATCAACGTGGTGGCACGTCTCAAGCCGGACCTTACCCTGCTTCAAGCGCAGTCCGAATTGGCGCTCATCAGCAGTCAACTGGCGCGCCAGTATTCGGACTCGAACCACGAGCGCAGCTTTGTGGCCGAAACGTTGCGGCCCGATGTCGACGACGTCCGCTCCACGCTCTGGCTATTGTTGGGCGCGGCCGGGTTGCTGCTTCTGATTGCCTGCACAAATGTCGCCAGCCTGCTGCTGGCTCGCGCCGTTTCGCGTGAACGGGAACTGGCTATGCGGGTCGCCCTGGGCGCGGGCCGGGCTCGTCTGGTACGGCAATGCCTGACGGAGAGCGCGGTGCTGGGTCTGGCCGGCGGAGTGTTGGGCGTTGCGTTGGCCGCCTTTGGCGTCCGTCCCTTTCTGCACTTCTGGCCGGGCACCATGCCGCGCGTGGAAGAGATCCATCTCGACTACCGCGTGCTGCTCTTCGCGCTGAGCGTCTCTCTGTTTTGCGGAATCCTCTTTGGCCTCGTACCCGCCCTGCGTGCGCCGTCGCGACAGTTGGACCAGCCGCTGCGCGCGGGCGGCCGCTCTCTGTCCGGGGGCTCGCGACGCCTGCATGGAAGCTTCGTCATCGCGGAGATCGCCCTCGCCATCGTGCTGCTCGTTTCGGCCGGGATGCTGGGGCGCACTCTGCTGCGGCTGTCGGCGCTCGATCCGGGCCTCAACATCAGGAATGTCCTTGTCACCCGGATGGCCCTCTCGCCCACGGTCCTTTCCGACCCCGAGCGGACCCGCTCAGAGTGGCGAGACGTTCTCGATCGTGCCCGCCGGACGCCGGGGGTCGAGGCCATTGCCCTGGTCGACACGGTTCCAATGCGTGAAGGCAACAACCTGCTCAACTACTCGTCGAACCCGGCGTCAACAACGTCGAACGATATGCCCGGCGCGCTGGCGACGAGCGTCACTCCCGAGTACCTGAAGGTCATGGGTATCGCCTTGCGCCAAGGCCGGTTCTTCAATGATCAGGACCATCTCGGGACTACACCCGTGATCGTCATTGACGAAGTGTTGGCGCAACACGCGTTCGGCGCCGAGCCGGCTATTGGCAAGCGGCTGTGGATCCCGGACATGGGTCCCAGCCCATTCCAGGTGGTCGGCGTCGTCGGTCATGTCCGGCACTGGGGCCCGGCGCTCGACGATCAGGCGCGCGTCCGTGCTCAATTCTATTACCCCTTCGCGCAGGTGCCCAATCGTTTTGTGCACCGCTGGTCCGAACTCATGTCCATTGCTGTTCGCACCAGCCGCCCACCGATGGATACCGTGCGACCGCTGCGCCATGAACTACGCGGCGCGGCGGGCGACCAGGTGCTCTACGAGATACGCACGCTGGAGCAGCTCGCCAGCGGCACTTTGGCGCGTCAGCGCTTCCTGATGTTTCTATTCGGCATCTTCGCCGGCCTGGCGCTGCTGTTGGCGTGCGTCGGGCTCTATGGGGTGATGGCCTACCTCACGAGCCAGCGCGTGCCTGAGTTCGGTCTACGCATTGCCTTGGGGGCCACCACGCGGGACGTGTTGGCACTGGCACTGCGGCAGAGCTTCGCCATGGTCGCCGGTGGAATTGCCATCGGTGCAGCGGCGGCCTGGGGCGCGGCTCGGATCCTACAGCACATGGTCGACGGCATGCAGGCGGTCGAGCCTGTGACCTTCGCGGCCATGATCGCGGTGTTGTTAGCCGCGGCCCTTGCGGCCAGCTACGGACCCGCCCGGCGCGCGAGCCGCGTGGATCCGGTGCGAGCGTTGCGGCAGGATTGACCGGCATTAGCCTTTGAGCAGCGCTGACACGTAGGCGGGCGTCAGGGGGATCCTGCGTGCCTGTACGCCCGTGGCGTCGAAAAACGCGGCAGCGACCGTCGGTGGGCCCACGGCGTTCGCGGCCTCTCCTCCTGTTCCAAATCCTTTGTCGTCGCGCGAGAGCTGGACAACCTGGATCTCGGGCGTCTCCTGCATAGTGAGAATCCTGTAACTGGTCCAGTCGGTGCTGGTCACTTTGGATTTATCGAATGTGACCTCTTCCTTCAATGCCTCGCTCAAGCCCATCACCAGGCCGCCTCTCATGCAGCGATCGAGTTGCCGCGGGTTGATGATCTTGCCGCACTCGATGCCGATGGTGAACTTCGTCACTTGCACGGAGCCGGTGTCGGGCACCACGGCCACCTCGGCGATGCCCACCCAGTAGGCGTTCGAGCGCACGATGATGCTCACTCCACGCCCGGTTAGCACGCCAGAACCCGATCGTTGCGCGGATTGACTCGGCGAGGGCCGGGGCTTCCAGTTCGCCGCCTTGGCTGTGGCGTTGAGAATGTCGATAAGCCGCTGATCCGTTGTATGGTTCAAACGGAACTGCACCGGATCCGCGCCTGCCGCGGCGGCAGCCTCGTTGATCAGCCCTTCCAGCACGAAGTTCTGCTGGCGCTGTCCCGGTGTTCGCATGATGTTTCCGCGCAGCCCGCCCGAGGCGGACTCGGCCGCCAGATTCGGCATGCCGTAGACCTCTTCCAACCGGTGTGCGATCCGGTCGTACGGCCACTCGGTGGCCACAAAGCAGTTGGGCTTCGACGTACTGCAGGGCAGCCCCGCCAGGATGGCGCCTGACAGGCGCGCGTCGAACTGATGCGGCGCATAAGACCTGCACTGGACAGCGGTCAAATGGCCGTTGGCATCGAGCCCTGCCTGCACATCAGCGAACCACCCAGGTGACACAGTCGACCAGGCAAGATCCTCTTGCAGGCTCCACTGCACGCGTACCGGCGTGCCCGTGAGTTGCGAGAGGATCACGGCATCCGCATCGGCGCCGTCACCACCAAACGTGGTGCGACCGTACTGGCCCGCCTGTTCCAGCCAGCGTACGACAACTTTCTCCGTGGATATACTCAGCATGTTCGCGATCTGGGCGCGCAGCCCTTGCGAGTGGGACGAATGCGTCCATACCGTGACACTGCCGTCGGGACGGACGTCGGCGACGGAGACGAAAGGTCCGAGAGGGGCGTGCCTGGTGTAGGGCTGCTCGTACGACGCCGAGAGCCGCTTTGCGGCATGAACCAGCGCGTCGTTCACTTCGGCGGCCTGTCCGCGAGAGGCGTTTGGCGCACCCCAGTCATGCTCGCGGAGGGTCCTGGTCAGGTTCTCACTGCCCGGCAGGCCAGACCAATCGGTCCATTTCGTACTACTGCCTACGACGCGAGCCGCGCTGATCGCCTCCCATTCATTCGGAGAGACGACGGCAAGAAGGTTGCGTTTCCTCACCACCTCCGCCGTGGGGAATCGCTTCCTGTCGAGCACACCAGCGGAGATCAGAGTGGAGCCGAGGGTCGCTGGCCGGACTACACGGGCATGCAGCATGCCAGGCAGCCTGACATCGCAGCTCCATTTCGTCCTGCCTGTAACCTTGTCGGGGATCCCGGGCATCGGGTACGAGCGCCCGATGACTTTGTATTGGCTGACTGGTTTCAGCGGTGGGTTGCCCTCCACAACATACCCGTCCAGGCCGGCCATACCGTTGCCCGCCGTCGCATCCACCTTGGCTGGCACGCCGGAGATGGGAATTTTCAGGTCCAGCTGCTGGCCTTGCACAAGTTGTCCGTAGCTGACGCTCTTGCCTCCGCCTGTCACCATGCCGTCTTCGGCCGCGAGCGCGGAGACGGGCACACCCAGATGAGTGGACGCCAGTCCAAGCAGAGCCTGGAACGTGTAGGCAGCCACCTTGCGAACGTTGGCCGCTCCGGTGAGAAAGCCAGCCGAGTACCCGCCATCAGGTGTCTTGTCGGTGTCGCCAAGAACCAGTGTGATGGTCTCCGGACGCACATTCAGTTCCTCGGCGGCCGTCTGAGCATAGAAGGCGCTCATTCCGGTGCCGGTCTCAGTGCGTCCGGTACGCATGAGAATCGTACTGTCGCTGCGGATCTCGAGCCACGACGCCAGCCGCGTGGGGTCTACGGAACTCGCACTGTCGGGCGTCGCAGCAGGCAGCCCTATGGAGACGAAGAGCGCTCCGCCTGCCTGAACAAAGCCGCGCCGCGTGAGTGTGAATCCGCTCGTGGATGGACGGGATACTTCGGCGTTGGGAGTCATCGGCCCTTGCCCTCCGACATGACTTTGGCCGCCCGTCGAACGGCGTCGATGATGGCGGAGTATGTGCCGCAGCGGCATAGGTGCGGCGACGGCGGCGCGTTCGTGAAGGCGTCCTTGATCTGAGCCACACTGGGATCCGCATTCTTCGCCAGCAGATCTGCGGCCGCAATCATCATCCCGCTCTGGCAGTAGCCACATTGCGGCACCTGTTCGTCGATCCACGCCTGCTGCACCGGGTGCAGAGTCCCGGCAGCCTCCGCCCCGCTCAAACCCCGCTCGTGCGCCCGGATTGCCCCGAGTCCTTCGATCGTGGTCACCCGCTTCCCAGCCACTGAGCCGGCCGGCGTCACACACGAGCGCACCTCTCGGCCGTCCACCAGTACGGCGCACGCACCGCACTGCGCCACTCCGCAGCCAAACCGCGGCCCGGTCAGGTTCAGATCGTTACGCAGCACGTACAGCAACGGTGTCTGCGGAGATGAAGGCACCCTGTGTTCGGTGCCGTTTACGTGCAACACAAGTCCAGCAGGCATGATTTTCCCTCCTCGAGAGACACTGATCGTACGTCGATCCATGCGGTTGGTGATTCAAGCGGGCGCGCATTCCGCGCGCCATCAATTCACTGTTCCTGAGCCCGTGCGGGACTGGCTCCGCGGGCCGCCAGCACCAGATACCACGCCGGCCAGCTCAGTGCCCAATTGGGCAGCCATGGGCCACGGCTACTCCACGTCGGAATCGTCAAAGCCGTGACAGCCACGGCCAGAAGAAGCGCTGGGCGCAGCTTGATCTGAGACCAGCGCAGCCCCTGCCGAGCGCCCCACAATGCGGGAGCCAGGAACAGAAGAACGCAGAACCTTGACAGCGACTCGATGTTGAACCGCGACAGGCAGAAGAGGCAGGGGATGCAGCACAGGGTAGCGCTCACCCAGATGGTTCGCCGCGACAGAGACCCCACCACAAATCCTCCCGTCCACGACCAACCCACCAGCAACAGCGCCTGCCACAGCAGCAACGCCAGCCCCGGAGTCAGAGAGAGGCCTGTCGTCCGGAAGATCGCCGTGTCAATGGACTGTTGATAGGTTCTGCTCACGGTAACCGAAAAGCCCATGAGGAAAAGGCTGCACGGCAACGCCAGCCCGAATGCCGCCAGCCATGGGCGCCAGTCTCTCCATGGCGTCAGTTGCCTCCGGATCACCAGGCCGGCCACGTCCAGAAGCCCGTGCCATGGCCCCTCGCCGGTCTCCGCGAAATCCCCCAGTACGGCCTCGCGCTCATCGAACGCCAGGAATTGCGAAACAGCGTCCACTAACGACCAGCCGATTCCTGTCATGCAAGCCTCTCTGCTCGATTCTCCGCCCAGGATACTCCGCTGCTGAGCCGCATCACCGCGTGGTAGAAATCCTTCGCCGCCTCCACACCCAGTGGCGTCACGCGAACCATGCGCTTCGCGCGGCCGCCGCGTTCCGCCGTGGCGTCGCCCATCCAGGTCTTCAGAAACCCCTTCGACTCCAGCCGGTCGACGGTTGTGTAGAGTGCCCCGATCGAACACCGCCGCCCGGTCGCCGCCTCAATCTCTTCACGCATTGCGGCGCCGTAGGCGTCGTCACCCAGACGTGCGGCAGCAGTGATCAGAAGGTATTCAAACTCGCCCAGCATGATTAGAATCACATTGTGATACTAATTCACGGACCTGTCAATAGGCTCATTCGTGATGGCACGCAATGGTCACCGGTCCCGATCGGCAGGTTCGACCTATCCCCGCCCCAGCATCTCCTTGGCCACCAGCACCAGTCGCCCTGGTTCAAACCCGAACTTCCGCTGTAGCTCCTTCAATGGCGCCGACGCCCCGAAGGTCTTCATCCCCAGAATTCGCCCGGCCCCGCCCACGTACCGCTCCCAACCAAATGTCGATGCCTGCTCCACGGCGATCCGGGCCGTGACATGGGGCGGCAACACCTCGTCGCGGTACTCTCGGGACTGGTGATCGAAGATCTCCCACGACGGCATGGATACGACACGCGAACGGATGCCTTCCGCCCTGAGCTGTTCGTGTGCCTCAATCGCCAGACAGACCTCGCTGCCGGTTGCGATCAGAATGATCTCCGGGTCCTTGTCCTCACCACCTGCCATCACATACGCGCCGCGAGCCAGCCCGGAGGCCGGTGCGTACTTCGTCCGGTCCAGCGTAGGCAAGGGTTGCCGCGACAGGGCCAGGACGGCGGGCTCATGGCGCAGCTGCATGACGTAGCGGTAGGCCTCCACCACCTCGTTGGCATCGGCAGGCCGAATCGTCACCAGACCGGGGATGGCCCGCAATGACGCCAGATGCTCCACCGGTTGGTGTGTCGGCCCATCTTCTCCATCGCCCATCGCTTCATGCGTGAATACAAAGATGGCCGGCAACTCCATCAGTGCCGACAACCGGATCGCCGGCCGCGCATAGTCGCTGAATATGAAGAACGTGGCCCCAAAGGCACGCAGCTTCGACAGAGAAAGCCCATTCACCATCGCCGCCATCGCATGCTCGCGCACGCCGAAATGGAGATTGCGGCCACCAGGGCTGTCCGCCTGGAAGTCCCCGGCACCTGCGAACGTGAGCGTCGTCTTGTTCGACGGCCCGAGGTCCGCTGACCCGCCCAGTAGCCAGGGCACGTTCCGGGCGAGCACATTCAGGACTTTCCCCGACGCCTCACGGCCAGCGAGACCCTTGGCATCGGCTGGAAACACCGGCAGGTCCCGGTCCCACCCCTCCGGCAGCCCACGCCGCTGCATGACTTCGATCTCGTTCGCGAGCTCGGGATACGCGGCCCGGTAGCCCGCGAACATTTCCTTCCACGCCTTGTGAGTCTCTCCACCACGCACACCCAGGCCGCTGGCGAAGTGATCGTACACACCCTCGGGCACCAGGAATTTCGCCTCTTCCGGCCATCCGTAGCTGCGTTTTGTCAGACGAATTTCGTCGTCGCCCAACGGCTCCCCGTGAGCCGCCGCCGTATCCTGCTTGTTCGGCGAACCATAACCAATATGGCTATCCAGAACAATCAATGTCGGCTTTCCTACACTCTGCCGAAAGCTCTGGAGCGCGGCCTCGATCCCAGCCACATCATTCGCATCCGTCAGGCGCAGCACATTCCATCCGTAGGCCGCAAACCGCGCCGGCACATCCTCTGTGAACGTGATGCTCGTGCTGCCCTCAATCGAGATCTTGTTGTTGTCGTAGATCCAGCACAAGTTGTCCAGGCCCAGGTGTGCCGCCAGCGACGCTGTCTCCGAAGCCACACCCTCCATCAGGCACCCGTCGCCGCACACGGCGTAGATCTTGTAGCCGAAGACCTCGAAGCTCGGTCGGTTGTACCGGCTCGCCAGAAACTTCTCCGCCACCGCCATGCCTACGCTCGTAGCAACACCTTGTCCCAATGGACCCGTCGTCGTCTCTACACCCGATACCCAGTGATACTCGGGATGCCCTGGAGCCTTGCTGTCCAACTGCCGGAACCGCCGGATGTCGTCCAACGACACAGACGGCTGCCCCAGGCGTTCATACTCCGCATTAACCGCCTTGGTGCCCGTGAGATGCAGAACGGACCACAGCAGCATGGACGCATGGCCGTTCGACAGCACGAAGCGGTCGCGATTGGGCCAGATGGGATCCTCGGGATCGAATTGCATCACGCGGTTCCAAATCGTGTAGACCAGCGGAGCCAGAGCCATCGGTGTCCCCGGATGGCCGGACTTCGCCTGCTGCACCGCATCCATCGAAAGCGTCCGGATGGTGTTGATGCAAAGTTGATCCATCGCACTGGCGTTCGAGGCAAATGCTGGACGGGCTGTACTCATGGCGTTCTCCTTGCGTTCTGGTCGCAGTCAGATCCGTTGCAGCAACAACCGCCTGGTCGTGCAGGAATCAGGCGGCATGCGCGGCCGCCTGCGCGGTCGTGATCGTCGGGTCGTGCCACCCGTCCGGCGGCACGATATGGGCGCAAGCATCGTCCGGCCCCCATGTGCCCGGCTCGTAGTCGCAAACCGGCCCACCCGCGTTCAGCACCGGATCGACGATACGCCAGGCCTCCTCCACATAGTCCTCACGGGCAAATAGCGTCGGGTCACCGGCCATGGCGTCCCTCAGCAGCCGCTCGTAGGCGCCCATATCATCGGCGCGTTCCTCACGCATCAGGAGCATCTCCTGCGATTCCCCGCGCAGTTCGTCGCAGTGCGCCTTCACCATCATGCCGAGGCCGAATGTCACATCGGGACTGATCCGAAAACGGAAGTGGTTCGGCCTGATGTCGCTGGACAGGAACACGGATGGCGGCCGTTTCAACCGAAGCACCACCTCAGTACAGGTCACAGGCAGACACTTCCCTGCCCGGATGTAGAACGGGACGCCCTGCCAGCGCCACGAATTCACCTCGAGCTTGATCGCCGCGAATGTCTCGGTCTGTGAAGTGGGCGACACGCCCTTTTCAGACCGGTAGCCGCGGAATTGCCCACGCACGATGTTCCCGATTTCCAGCGGAGGAATGGCCCGCAGGACCTTTACCTTCTCATCGCGGATCGATTCGCTGTCCGCCCTCACCGGAGGGTCCATGGCCAGGTTCGTCATGATCTGGAACAGGTGATTCTGCACGACATCGCGGATCGCGCCGGTCTGATCGTAGAATCCGCCCCGGCCCTGCACTCCGAAGTCCTCGGCCATCGTCAACTGAACACTTTCCACGTGAGTCCTGTTCCAGAAGGACTCCAGAAAGGAATTCGCGAAACGCGAGTAGATCATGTTGTGAACAGGCCGTTTGCCCAGGTAGTGATCAATGCGCAGGATGGCGCTCTCGTCGAAGGTCCCGTGCAGGATCTCGTTCAGCCTCCGAGCCGATGCCAGGTCCGTCCCGAACGGCTTCTCCAGAACGACTCGCGCGCCCTGGGCACATCCTGAGTGCCCCAGTTGCCGCACCACCAACCCGAACAGCGAAGGCGGAATCGCCAGGTAGTAGGCCGGCCGTTCGCAGGTCCCCAATTCCCGGCGGATGGCCTCAAATGTCGCCGGGTCGTTGTAGTCCCCATCCACGTAACGCAGCAGGTTGCGCAGAGTCTGGAAGGCCGCCCGATCCACACCGCCGTGCTTCTCCAGGCTGTCCAGCGCTCGGGCCTGGAACTGCTCCAGGTTCCAGTCGGACTTGGCCACCCCCACAATCGGTACATGCAGCGATCCGCGCTTCACCATCGCCTGCAGTGCCGGGAAGATTTTTTTGTACGCCAGGTCGCCGGTTGCTCCAAAGAACACCAGCGCATCGGAAGGAGTGTGAGCCATGGTGTTCCCTTCTACCCCGCGTGCTGCGCGGCTGCCTTTTCCAGATGTCCGCCAAATTGATAGCGCATCGCCGAAAGCAGCTTGTTCTCATACTCACCGGCGCCGCGCGAGGCGAATCGCGCGTACAACGCGGCCGAGAGGACCGGCACCGGCACGGCCTCGTCAATGGCAGCTTTGATGGTCCAACGTCCCTCGCCCGAATCCGACACACGCCCTGCGAAGCTCTCCAATTCCGGATCGCCCGCCAGTGCCGTAGCCGCCAGGTCCAGCAGCCACGACGAAACCACGCTGCCGCGCCGCCACAATTCCGTGATGTCACGCAGATTGAGGTCGTACTGGTAGTGCTCCGGATTCCGCAGCGGCGTCGTTTCGGCATCGGCCTCCTGCGTCTGTTTGCCGATGTTCGCCTGCTTGAGAATGCCCAGCCCCTCGGCGTACGCCGCCATCAACCCGTATTCAATCCCGTTGTGCACCATCTTGACGAAGTGACCCGCGCCATTCGGCCCGCAGTGCAGATACCCCTGTTCGGCTGTGCTCTGCAATCCTTCGCGTCCAGGAGTCCGCGCTATGTCCCCAGCACCGGGCGCCAGCCGCTGGAAGACAGGATCCAGGTGCTTCACCACCTCGGCTTCTCCACCGATCATCATGCAGTACCCGCGCTCCAGTCCCCACACGCCGCCGCTCGTTCCCACGTCCACATAGTGAATCCCCTTGGCCGCCAACTCCTGGCTGCGCCGGATGTCATCTACGTAGTAGGAATTGCCGCCGTCAATCAGAATGTCTCCGGCCGCGAGGTGCGGCACAAGTTCCGCGATGGTCTCGTCGACAACCGCCGCCGGGATCATCAGCCACAGCGCGCGCGGAGTCTCCAAACGGTCTACCAGATCCGCAACGTCGACGGCCCCCGTCGCGCCCTCCGCCGCCAGCGCCTCCACGGCCCGCGGCGAGCGGTCGAATACGACGCACTGCTGCCCGCCCCGCATCAGCCGGCGCGTCATGTTGGCGCCCATTCTGCCCAGTCCAACCATTCCAATCTGCACGGTTTCCATCCTTTCCCAGTCGATTCTCCCGGCCCGTTGCGGGCCCGTGGCTACGCCCGTTCGCGCAACTTCCGATACCGCCTGATCAGGTTGTTGGTCGAGCTATCATGCTTCAACTCCGGCTCGTCCTTGCTCTCCAGCTCCGGAATCATTCGCTGCGCCAGAACTTTCCCCAGTTCCACGCCCATCTGGTCGAACGAGTTGACGCCCCAGATCACGCCTTGCGTGAAGACGGAGTGCTCGTACAGCGCAACCAGCTTACCCAGCACCGCCGGCGTCAACCGCTCCGCCAGAATCGTGTTCGACGGCCGATTGCCCTCAAAGACCTTATGGGCCACCAGCTTCCCGGCTGTCCCTTCCGCCGCCACTTCCTCGCGCGTCTTGCCGAACGCGAGAGCTTCGGTCTGTGCGAAGGCATTGGCCAACAAGATGTCGTGATGCCGGCCCAGCGGATTCAGAGTCTGCCCAAACGCAATGAAGTCGCAGGGGATCAGCCGTGTCCCCTGGTGGATCATCTGATAGAACGAGTGCTGCCCATTCGTGCCCGGTTCGCCCCAGTAGATCGCGCCGGTCTGGTAGTCCACCGCGGCTCCGTCCAGCGTCACATGCTTACCATTGCTCTCCATCGTCAACTGCTGTAGATAAGCCGGGAACCGCTTCAAATACTGCTCATACGGGAGCACCGCGACGGTCGCCGCCCCGAAGAAGTTGCTGTACCAGATGCCGAGCAGGCCCATCAGCACCGGCAGATTCCGTTCCAACGGCGCGGTGCGGAAATGCTCGTCCATTTCGTGAAAGCCATCCAGAATGGCCCGGAAGTGCGCTGGGCCAATCGCCAACATGGTGGAGAGCCCAATCGCCGAGTCCATCGAATACCGGCCACCCACCCAATCCCAGAACCCGAACATATTCGCCGTATCGATGCCGAACTTCGACACCTCGGCCGCGTTCGTCGAGACAGCCGCGAAGTGCTTTGCGATCGAAGCTTCGTCTCCGCCCAGTCTCTGCAATAGCCACGCGCGCGCCGTGCGCGCATTCGTCATCGTCTCCAGGGTGGTGAAGGTCTTCGACGAAACGATGAACAGCGTCTCCGCCGCATCCAGATCCTGCACCGCCTCCGCGAAATCCGTGCCATCCACGTTGGACACGAACCGGAACGTCAGGCCTCTCTCGCTGTAGTGCCTTAGGGCCTCATAGGCCATCACGGGCCCCAGGTCGGAACCGCCAATCCCGATGTTCACGACGTTGCGGATCCGTTTGCCGCCGTGCCCTCGCCACGTCCCCGAACGCACCTGCTCCGCGAAGTCCGACATCCGGGCGAGTACCGCATGTACATCCCTAACTACGTCGCGTCCATCCACCACAATCGACGCGCTCTCGGGCGCTCGCAGCGCCACGTGCAACACCGCGCGCCCTTCCGTCGTGTTGATCTTCGCTCCACTGAACATGCCTTCGATCCGCGCGGGCAGATCCGACTCGTTCGCCAGTTGCACCAGCAGGCGCAGCGTCTCGTCGGTAATGCGATTCTTCGAATAGTCCAGGTAAAGCCCCGCGCCTTCGGCCGTCATCCGTGTGCCGCGAGTCGCATCCTGGTCGAACAGGGTTCGCAGATGAATCCCGCTGATCTCTTCAAAGTGCGTCTTCAGGGCCTTCCAGGCCGTGCGTTCGGCAAGTGGCACCTGGGAAGACACTTGTAGCGTGCTAGCCATGCGAGCTCTCCTTTTTGTCAAGCCGTGAGAACCGCTGAAACGCGCAGTCCTCGGTCAGCGGCATCACCTGGTCGTCGATTCCCAAAGCCGGAAGCCCCCGGCGAACGCGTTCGCGTTGTCACCTTCTCTGCAACCAGCCGGCAGTTCTTTGAGTTGTCTTACGTTGCCCCCACCCAGGACGACATCGTCCGGCTCCAGGGCGGAGATGAAATGAGCGACCACATCGGCGACATCGTGCCGCCACTTGCGCTTTCCACGGCGTTCCAGTCCTCGCTCCCCTACGTAGTCCTCGTAGGTGCGCTTCTTATAGGGAAGGTGACCCAACTCCATCGGTTCCACGATTCCATCGACGACGAGAGCTGAGCCCAGCCCCGTACCCAGGCCGAGAAACAACATCTTCCCGCCCGCGTAGCTCCCCAACGCCTGCATCGCGGCGTCGTTCATCATGCGCACCGGCAGACCGAACCCAGCCTCGAAATCGAACCCGACCCAGCCTCCGGCCAGGTTGTAGGGCTCGGCCACGGGCCGGTTTCGCAGCACCGGCCCGGGATACCCAATCGAGACGGCCTCGTAGCGCCAGTCACTCGTCAGCCCTTGAACGCCCTGCACCATGGCTTCGGGTGTCAAATCCGGCCCCGAGTCGAACCGGCGCGGCTCACTCTGACCGGTGGCCAGCACCTTCACGTGTGTGCCGCCGACGTCGACGACCAGAACCTTCTTCGCACGCCGGACCGCGGTCATCCGACCTTCTGCAGCGCCGCGCTCTTCTGCTCAATCACACCCATCAGTTCATTCCAGGATGCGACGAACGACTTCGCGCCTTCGTCCTGAAGGCGTGCCGCCAGGGCATCGATGTCGATACCCGCTTGCGCGAACCGCGCCAGCATTTCCTCGGCGCCTTCAGAGGTCATCAGCCCCTCGACAGAGCCATGGTCCGCAAAAGCCTTCAGCGTGCCTTCCGGCATGGTATTCACCGTCAGCGGGGCAGCCAGCGCCTGAATGTAGAGCGTATCGGGCGCATTCGGATCCTTCGTGCCCGTGCTCGCCCAGAGCAACCGCTGCGGCCGCGCCCCCAGGTTAAAGGCACGCTGCCAGCGCGGTGACATCAGCAGCTTCTGGTACGCAGCATACGTGCGCCCCATAATCGCCAGCCCAAGCTTGTTCCGCAGCTCGGCCGGGACCTTGTCCTTTACCGCCGCATCCCAACGGCTGACGAACACCGAGGCCACCGAGGCCACATACGGATCCAGCCCGGCCTCGATCCGGCGCTCAACGCCGCGCATGTACGCGTCGGCTGCCGCCTCATACTGCGCGCTGGAGAACAGCAGGGTGACGTTGATCGAAATTCCGGCGAAGATCGCCTCTTCAATCGCCGGCAGCCCCTCTGGTGTGCCGGGAATCTTGATGAACAGATTGGGCCGCCCGGCGCGAGCGTAGAGATCCTTCGCCGCCGCCAGCGTACTCGCGGTGTCGTGCGCCAGCAGGGGGGATACCTCCAGCGAGACCCATCCATCCACGCCATTGGTCCGGTCGTATGCCGGCCTGAACAGATCCGTCGCGCGAATAATGTCCTCAAGCGCAACTTCGAAGAACAGGTCTTCGCCGGCCTTGCCCGCCTCGAGCCGCTCCCGGATGGAATCGTCATAGGCGCTGCTACCTTTGATCGCCTGGTTGAAGATTGTCGGGTTGGACGTCAGCCCAGTTACCGACAACTCGTCGATATACCGCTGCAGCGTGCCACCATCCAAGAGGTCGCGCGTGATGTTATCCAGCCAGAGGCTCTGGCCCAGATCGTGAAGTCGTTGTGTCGCTTTCATCCTGTTTCCCCAGTTCTTTCAAAAGCTCGATGAGGGCACCCTCGGCCGAACGGGACCATCGCACCAATCCGCGCCGGAGGTCTGTCCTGTCCAAGGGCGTCTCTACCCACTACCGGTTTCTTTATATAAAGATGAAGTTTGGCTCATCTCTGATTCGGCCGGTATGGCTCTCAGATGATTTGTATCATTCCACGACCGGATCACCTGCCGCACAGAGTCGTGCTCGTAGCCCAGCTCGGCCAGACTCGTTGTATTCAAAAGAAACGACATACACCCCCTCAGTGACGGGCCCTCTTTCCCAATCAGGGCCCAGTCCGTCTCGGCGTGCCGCAGCGACGACTGAGGCTCCTGATTGACAGTGTGAAGGACCCGAACCCGCTCTCCATCACTCAATTGGGTAGCATCGCGCTACTATCATCCCCCCGCATCGCTGCTACCACTATCGGGTAAGTCCCTTCGGCGCGGTCGCCGCTTCCGCCGCGCTCTTCCATCTTCTTCGGTTCCGGCCGCCGAAACAGCCTCCCGTTGACCCATGGTGAACGAGTCCCGTACCCGCAATGCCCGCGAGCGGGTTCCCTTCCGCGTGTGTTGCCAGACTGGGAACCTGACGCCAAGGTACGCGCCGTTCTGCAGTTCCTCCGGGAGCACTGCGCGAGTGCATTCACCGGACCTAGCCATGCCTGAGCGCCCGTCCCGCTGATTCGGGCGTAGCGTTACAGAATTGCTACAAAGGACCGTGAACTGGTTCACAGCGGCCCAGGAATAGAGATCCGCCGATAGCTACCACCCTGCCGCGCGCGTACCGGCATCGGGCACCCAACTCAACAGAAGAGGCGACGCGCAACGGTTTACGGCGTCTACGCCAAGAGTCTCCTGCAAGCCGAGAACGCCTTAAGCTGAGGCAGTAACCTCTTTTCTGCCTTCATATACGGTCGAGCACACGCGATGGGCCGGTGCCGACTACCGGTCGTTGAGTCATCAACAACCGGGGCGTCCGTATCCGTTCTTCCGCCAAGAACACTACCGACTGAATCACCTCTGAAACTCTCCTACGTGGTAGGGATAACGGCCGCCTGCCGTGAACCGATCACAAAATTGTTCTGTTCACGAACTTGAAATCCGGCCTATCCGCTGATATGCTCCACCTAACCATTTCGCCCTGTGGCGGAAACATCACTATCTGGGGTGCCTCAATGAAGAGGATCTTCTACGTAGCAGGTATTGTGTTTGCACTGGGTCTACCAATGCTGGCGCAGACATTCGGTGAGATCACCGGACAGGTTCGCGATACGACTTCGGCCGCCGTGCCGGAAGTCGCGGTCACAATCGTCAACCTGGCCACAAACGCCACTCGTTCCTCCATCACGAACGAGGCCGGCATCTACAGCTTCCCGTCGTTGCCGCCGGGTACCTATAACCTGAAGGCAGAGAAGCCAGGCTTCAAAACCGCCTCCTCCACAAACATCGAAGTACAGATCCAACAGACAGTCCGCCTCGACCTGGACCTGGCTGTCGGCGCCGTGTCGGAAACCATCGAAGTGAGCGCGCAGGCCAGCGCCCTCACCACGGAGAACTCCACGTTGGGCGCCGTGGTGGAGAACAAACGCATCGTGGAACTGCCCTTGAACGGCCGCAACTATCTGCAGTTGGTCTCCTTGGCCCCCAACACATCGACGGGCTTCCCGTCGGCAGGCCAAGCCCGCTCGCGGCAGGGCGGGTTCCGGTCTGAACAGTCCATCGCCGTGGCTGGCCAGCGCAGTTCGTTCAATCACTATTCTCTGGACGGCGTCGAGAACACCGATCCCAACTTCAACACCTTCGTGATCCAACCCTCCATCGACGCCTTGCAGGAGTTCAAGGTGCAAACAGGCGTCTACCCCGCCGAGTTCGGCCGGGCGACCGCGCAGATCAACGTTCTCACCAAGTCGGGCGGAAACCAGTTCCATGGAACGGCCTTCGAGTTCCTCCGGAACGAGAAGCTGGACGCCAAAAACTACGCCTTCAAGAGCGCCCGGCCCCCCAAGGACCCATTCAAGTGGAACCAGTATGGCGGCACGCTTTCTGGTCCCGTCACAATCCCGAAACTGCTCAATGGCAGGGATCGCCTCTTCTTCATGGGCAACTATGAGGCCTTCCGGCAGCGGCGCTCTACGCAGTCTCTCTACAGCTTGCCCAGCGCAGCGATGCGTGGCGGCGACTTCAGCGAGATCGCGGGTGGAATCTACGACCCCAAGACGAGATCGGTGGGCGCCGACGGCCTGATAACCTCAACGCCCTTTGCCGGAGGAATCATCCCGGCCACGCGTATTGAAGGGATCTCGAGGAAACTGCTCGAGTTCTATCCGGCTCCGAATCTGGCCAGCTCCACTCCTCGAGTGAATAACTACCAGCAGGCACAGGGAGCCCCCATTGATCGCGACCAGTTCGTTCTCCGTATGGACTGGGTGGAGTCGGCCAAGTCGCAATGGTCCGGCCGCTATAGCTGGGGCGATGAGGCACAGTTGAATGCGGGCCTGAAGTTGAACGGCTCGCAGGTGCTCACGAATGTCGAGCAGTACATGGGTTCGAATACTCGCACGCTGACCCCGAGCATCGTGAACGAGACCAGGTTCGGCTACACCCGCTTCTACAACTCCACGGCCCGCGAGTTGGCCAATACCCGCGACGTCGTCAGTGAGATCGCGATTCCTGGCCTGAAGGGTGGCGCACCCATCACCTACGGGATCCCTTCCATCGGTCTGACCAACTACTCCGGTTTCGGCGACGACTCCGAGGGCCCCTACGAGAACAAGAACCGGTCCATGCAGTTCCTGAACAACACGTCCTGGATCCACGGCCACCATACGCTCCGCTTCGGCGGGGAAGTACGCAACGATCAGTTCAATCAGGACGGCAACCAATTCGCCCGCGGCTCCTTCGGCTTCGAAGTGAATGCGTCCCGCAAGGGCCCCACGGGCACAAACCTGGGCGGCGACGCATTCGCGGATTTCCTGTTGGGTGAAGTGCGCCGGGCCGAGCAGGCGGTAGCCATCGGCAGCGCCCGCTTCCGCGCCACCAGTTTCTCTTTCTTCGTCGACGACACCTGGAAGCTGACTTCGAACCTCACTCTGTCACTCGGGCTGCGCTACGAAAACACCCCAGCCTGGACCGATCAGAGCGGCAAACTGTTCACCGTCTACATGCCGTTCATGGATTCCACACCGGCAATCCAGGACCGCAGCCGCTATCCGGTCTTCCTCCGCCAAGGCGTCGGCCAGGATCCCTACGACGGCATCGCCATCCGCTGGCCGGGCATTGACGTCGCACAGGACGGCCGCCTGGGCAATACCCTGGTCAGCCGGGATAACAACGACTTCGCACCGCGTCTCGGCATCAGTTGGAGCCCGACCTCCAAGTGGGTCATCCGGACCGGCGCCGGCATGTTCTATACGCAGGACACAGGCAATCCGCGGTTTGACCTCGCCCGCAACACCGCCGGCCGCTTCCGCAAGGAATCCGTCAGCGACAGGCCCGACAGCCAGTGGTCCAACGCCTTCGCCTCCATCGTCGGAGCATTCCCGCAGATCGCCAACCCTTACTCGTTCGCCAATCTCTACGAGCGGCGCACGCCGTACTCGATGCAGTACCTCTTCAACGTGCAGCGTGAGTTCACGTCCAACCTCGTCGTCGAGGCGGGCTACCTCGGCTCGGTCAGCCGGAAACTGGAATCGCTCCGTGCCGTGAACGAAGCCATCCCAGGAACCACCGGCAGCGTGGTCCAGCGTTCGCCCTATCCGTACTTCGGGCGCATCCAACTCGTCGACAACGGCGGCCGCGGAAACTACAACTCGCTGGGCGTGAAGATCACCAAGCGCTACTCGGGCGGGCTTTCCACCCTGGTGTCGTACACGTGGTCGAAGTCCATCGACGAGACCTCGGGCATCCGTGTGAATGACGGCGACACCCTCTTCCCGCAGAATAGCTACTGTATGCGCTGCGAGCGTGGTTTGTCCTCTTTCGACACGCGCCATCGATTTGTCACCTCGCTGCTCTACGACCTCCCCGTAGGCAAGGGCAAAGCGTGGGACGTCTCCAACCCCTTCGCCAACGCCGTTATCGGCGGCTGGCAGTTGGGCACCATTGTCACAGCGTCCACCGGCTTCCCCCTCACCGTCGTCTCAGGCCGCGACCAATCGAACACCGGAGCGGGCTTCGACCGCCCCATGTACAACCCGGGCACCGACGCCAACCTGAGCAATCACGACCCGCAACGTTGGTACAACCCAGCGGCCTTCGCCTTGCAGCCCTTCGGGACGTTCGGCAACGTCGGCCGCAACACCCTGATCAGCCCGTCGATTCTCGGCGTGGACTTCTCGGCACTAAAGAACTTCCGGATTTCGGAATCGCACAGTCTGCAGTTCCGTTTCGAGGCCTTCAACCTGCCGAATCACCCCAACTGGGGCAACCCCGACACCAACGCCGGCCAAATCCAACGCGACTCGGCCGGCAATATCACGAACGCCGGCAGCTACGGCGTAATCGGTGGTACGCGAACCAACATGAGGAACCTGCAGGTCGCCCTGAAGTACATCTTCTAGTTCGCCGTTCCCGCTAAGAGCCCCCCGGCCGAGGGCGTGTCTAGAGCAAGACGCCTCTCGGCCGAGGGACCCGAGACAGCCCAAACTCCGACGAGCAGGGTGAACGATTACACAAGGCCACCGATCCTCCTACCACTCCTCCCCTGGAGACTCGACGCCCGGTAACCCGCTGACGCCGGCGCAAATCTGGAAAATTTCCCCTCCCCCTAGAACATTCCACCCACCTCTCTCGTATAATCAGACAGTCTATGGGAAAGAACGACCTGCTCCCCGGCACGCTCGACATGATGGTCCTCAAGACTCTCACCCGCGGCACGCTCCACGGCTACGCCATCGCCCAACTCCTCCGCCAACTCTCCGAGGACATCCTCCAGGTGGAAGAAGGCTCCCTCTACCCCGCCCTCCAACGTCTCGAGCTCAACGGCTGGATCGAGGGCGAATGGGGTCTCTCCACCAACAACCGCCGGGCCCGCTTCTACAAACTCACGCCTGACGGACGCAAGAAGCTCGCCGCCGAAACCGCTCGCTACCGCGAAATGTCCGGCGCCATCGCGCGCGTCATGGGGATGGCCTGATGCTGCGCCGATGGCAGCGGCGGCTCCGCTACTGGTGGACCAGCGGCGATCGCGCCCGCCTCCTCGACGAGGAGATGCAATTCCACTTGGATATGAAGATCCACGAACTGATGGAGGACGGCATGAAGGAACCAGACGCTCGCGCCGCGGCCCGCAGGCAACTGGGCAACCTCATGCGGCAACAGGAGGACGCCCGGGACACCTGGATCGCCCGCTGGCTCAGCGACCTCCTCCAGGACACCGTCTTCGCCCTCCGTACCATCCGCAAACAACCGGGCTTCGCCGCCGCCGCGTCTCTCTCTGCCGCCCTTGGCATCGGAGCCTGTTCCCTCATCTTCGGGATCGCCAACCACGCGTTACTCCGCCCGCTGCCGGTCGACGAACCCAGCCGCCTCGTCAGCCTCACCGGCCGCAGCCTCCGCTCCGGCCGGTCCGGCGGCTCGCTCGCCTATCCCGACTTCGCGGACCTCCGCCAAGCCCATTCCTTCCAGGCCCTCACCGCGTTCTTCCCCTTCATGCCCGCGGCTATCGCCAGCGGAGGCGAACCGCGCCGCTACTGGGGCTCAGTCGTCACCGCCAACTACTTCGACGTCGTACGTCCGGCTTTCTCCATTGGACGAGGCTTCAATCCCGATCGCGACGACAAGCCGGGTGAAGCACCTGTCGTCGTCCTCGGCCATCAGCTCTGGCAATCGCGCTTTTCCGCCGATCCATCCATCCTCGGCCAAAGCATCGTCATGAACGGCCAGAGGGTGACGGTCATCGGTGTCACGGCTCCCGGTTTCCAGGGCACGGAGAGCATGTTCTACTCCGACTTCTGGCTGCCCTTCTCCATGCTCGATAGCCTCGCCCAGGTCGGCATGGGCGGCGACCGTCTCCACAGTCGCGGCAGTCAATGGCTGCTCGCCGCTGGCCGCCTCCGCGGCGGCATCAGCCTGAGCGCGGCTGCCTCGGAAGTCGAGGCCGTGGGTCACCACCTGACAACCGCCTACCCCGCCACCAACCGCGACCGCGCCTTCCACATCGAGCGCGCCGGCCAGGTGAATCCCGGCTTCCGCAAAGCCATCGTCCTCTTCTTCTTCATCCTGCTCACCGTGGCCGGCCTGATCCTTTGCACCGCCTGTGCCAACGTAGCCAACCTCCTGCTCGCCCGCGCTTCGGCTCGCCATCGCGAGATCGCCACGCGCCTTGCCATCGGCGCCGGCCGCGTCCGCCTCATCCGGCAACTGCTCACCGAGAGTCTGATGCTCGCGCTTCTGGGTGGCCTCGGGGGCTACGCCATCGCCCACATCGGCGTCACTGCCCTGAGCCACGCACGCATCCCACTGGCCATGCCGGTCGACTTCTCCATCGCCCTCGACTATCGCGTCCTGCTCTTCTGCGTCGCCCTCTCCGCCCTCACCGGAGTCATCTTCGGAGCCGTGCCCGCGTGGCGCGCCACCAAGCCCGACCTCGTCGGTTCGCTCAAGGACGAGCAGGTGCGCCTCGGTGCGTCGCGCCGCTTTGGACTCCGCAATATCCTGGTAGTCGCCCAGGTCACCATTTGCATGGTTCTCCTCCTCTGCTCCGGACTCTTCCTGCGCAGCCTGAACTCCGCCAGCCACATCGACCCCGGCTTCACCCACCGCAGTCTATTGATCGCCGCCTTCGATCCCAGTCTCAACCGCTACACGGCCGCACAGACCCGTCACCTCCTGGACGCCCTCCTGGAGAACGCGAGTGCGATCCAGGGCGTGGAATCCGTCACCCTCGGCAACAGCATCCCGCTCAATCTGGAAGGCACCCAGAACGCCTTCGTCCCGGAAGACAAGCTCGCCGACAAGGAAAGCAGTGCGATCAAGGCCCACATTTACTCCGTGGCCCCACGCTTCTTCGAGACCTTCGGAATCCGGATGCTGGAAGGCGCCGACTTCCCGCCAGGAGAACCCCAGGACGACACAGTGATCGTCAACCAGGCCCTGGCCGCCAAGGCCTTCCCCAACCAGAACCCCATCGGGCGGCGCATCTCTTACCTAGGTCGGATGGTCCGCATCACGGGTCTGGTTGCCACCACGAAGTCGCGCACCATCGGCGAGGAACCCACACCCTGCCTCTACTTCCCGTTGATGAAGGATCTGCGTGGCAACGACTCCCTTTCCGGCATCAGCCTCATCATCCGCACCAAGGGCGATCCCGCCGCCTACGCGCCGCTACTCCGCCAGACGTTCCGCAACGTCGACCCCACACTGGCGGTCTTCGACGTCCGCACCATGGAAACGCAACTGGCCCAGGCTCTGCTTCTGCCCAAGGCCGCGGCCCTGCTCTTCGGGTTTGCCGGACTCATGGGCCTGCTCATCTCAACAGTCGGGATCTATGGGGTCATCAGTTTCGGAGTGGCCCGCCGTACCAAGGAAATCGGCATCCGCATGGCCCTGGGTGCACGCCGCACCCAAGTCCTGGGCATGATCCTGAGACAGGGACTACTGTTGACGTTGACCGGCTCCGCCATAGGGCTCTGTGTGGCTCTGGCGCTCAGCCGCGTAGCGGCCAGTCTGCTCTACGGCGTCAGCCCAACAGACACCTTGACCTTCCTCCTGATCCCAGCTCTGCTTGTGTCAATAGCCCTGACGGCGAGTGTGATCCCTGCCAGGCGCGCCGCCTCGCTCGATCCCTTACGCGCCCTGCGCTATGAGTAGCGGCCCATCTGCGGTCGCGGCCAAAACAGAGGAGAGCACCCAAGCCCGCCACCGCGGACCCGGGTGCTAGCATCAAGGCAGGCTGGGCGCGTCTGCGCGGCCAGCCGGGTTCGGGTTGCACCAATGAAGACCCACCTTCTCACCTTCGCGGCAATTCTGCTCGCCGGTTCCCCTGCTGAGGCATCGGAAACGAGGACCGTCGACCGGACGCTCCCCGTAACGGCGGAGGTGGAACTCGACGTCGTCAGCAACCCCGGGGGCGTCACCGTCACCGCCGGTTCCTCTGCGGTGGTCCGGATTCGAGCCACCATCAAGCCGCTGCTGAAGGCAGTGGATCTTGGCCTCGCGGATGCCAACATACAAGCCCTCGCACAGAATCCGCCTATCGAGCAGACCGGCAACCGCATTCGCATCGGCTACGTCAGCGATCCGGCATTTCTAAGAGGCGTGACCATCCATTTTGAGATCGAGACACCCCAGGCAACCCGCGTTCACGCGCATACGTCGTCGGGAAGGATTCAGATCGATGGCATCGACGGGCCGGCTCTGGCCGATTCATCGTCGGGCGGCATCGAGATCAGCAATGTCACCACAGGCGTCGTCGTGAAGACTTCATCTGGAGCCGTTGTCATTCGCAAACCGGGCGGCCCCCTCTCCGCTCGCACCACTTCCGGCGGGATCCAGGTGGTGGATGCGGGAGCCACGGTGGACGTCGAAACCGGATCTGGACGAACGGAGCTCAGCCAGATTCGAGGCGGCGTCCGTGCCCGTACGCAATCCGGCAGCATCCGGATCGACAACGTGGACGGCGCGGTCGTCGCCACCAACCATTCCGGCAGCATCGACGTCCTTCAAGTCTCCGGTTCGGTCCAGGCGGAGACGGGCTCAGGGGCCATTCAGATCTCGCAACTCCGCCCGGCGGCCATCACGGCTCGCGCCAGATCGGGCGCCCTCAAAGTGGAACTGGCCAAGGGGCAAGGCTACACGCTCGACGCGCAGTCCAACTCTGGAAAGGTCTCCGGCCCCGCCACCACAGGAGCCGACGACATCGCGCGACCCCACCAGTTGAAGGGGCAAGTCGGCGTCGGCGGACCGCTGGTCGACCTGGACACCCACTCGTCGAGAATCACAATTCAATGAAGAAATCGCCGGCTACGGCTCAATCGCACGCACGGTGGTGAACGCACCGCTCGGCGTGAAACGTAGAGGTAAGACCTGCATGCTACCGTTCGAGGCAACAAACTCCAGTGACCCGCTGATGCCCTCAGTCACTGGAAACCGAGCCGGTGTCGCAAAGGCGGAATGGCCGTTGGCTGGCAATTGGAGCGCCTCGGTCTGAACCACAGTACCCGCCGGGTTGCGAATCACCACTGTAATGGATAATGGCGAACTGGCCGACGAGTTGACCACCGCCATCGAACTGACAAACCCGTCCGTATTGTCGAACGGAATAATGCTGTGGGAAACCGCATTGCCACGCCCCGCCACCGTCGCCTCCTGGCGGTCCAGCGTCGTCGTGGCCCGGCGAAACACAGCAAACCCCGATACCCGCTGCCCACTGCTCGCCTCCGCCCAACCCGAAATCGCCGTATCCCCCCAACCTGGTGTCTGCACGGCAACGGACGCCCCAACCGGAATGGTCAACGACTGCGGCAGGTCCGGTGTCCAGGCCGTCGTGCTCCCGTCCGCAGAGCCACCGCGTCGGAATCTCAGCTGGACGTGAGCTGGTTGCAGGTCCTGGTTGGTCAGTACTAGTGAGGTCGTAAATCCGCCCCCATCGGCAACCTGCGGAAACACCAGTTTGAGGGAATTATCCGGCACAGGAGGTTGCGGATCTACCGATGTAAACGCCCCCTGCGGCGTGAACCGTAGCCCGATCGCCGAGACACATCCACCGTCCGACACGAACTCCGCTGTGCCCCGCCGCCCCCAAGTCGCGGGAATCACATTGCTCAGAGTAAATGCATCATGTCCAAATCCAGGCCAACTACCAAGCTCCGTCGGCGCCGTAGGGGTGCCGAGCTCATCCACCGTCGCCACAGTCACCTTGGCTGCCGCGCCACACGAGTTCACCAAGGCCATGGCTGCCGCTTGTCCACTCGTCTGGTCAAAAGGTAGGGTGAACCGCGCTACTCGTTCCCTCAACAGAGGCACCGACGCCTCTTGCTCCGTACTCTCTCCCTGCTTCTGCCGGTAAATTGCGTATCCACCCACTGGAAGCGACGATTGGATCCGAGCCCATCCCGACTCTGCCGCCGTGGGTAGCCCCAGCGTCTCCAGTTCCACCATGCCCATCGCGGGAATGTCGAACTGGTTCCAGACCGCTCCCTTGGCGAACGCCGGAAACCACGCCTCTGTCTCTCGCGAAGCTCCGCTTGATTTCCGGTACAGGTTGACCTGCACGTGGTTCGGCTGCAGGTTCGCGTTCACCAGAATGAGCCGGGTCCGGAATCCGCCGCCATCGGCGATCTGGGGGATGATAGACGTGCCCAACGCGCCAATGTTCCGAGTTACGGGGATCTCCATGGTACCCAGCAGCCGGTCAGTCGGCACCAGCCTCAGACTGGTCGAGCCCGATGCGGAGGTAAACGTGGTGGCCGACAGCGAGACCGGCAACCGCGTGGGCGCCGTCCACGTGCCAGACGGCACGGTCAGCCAGTCCGCCTGAGTCGAAGTCTCCACGCTGAACGGCACAGCCGAACCATCCGTTGTGCGGACCTCCAAGCCCTGCGTGGACTTGGTGGCCGCGCCCGTCAGAAGGTCGATTCTCCGCGGCCACACGGTCAGTACCTTCTTCGGCTCCACCACCTCCAGAGTCACAGGCACTGTCTTGTTCAGACCATTAACCGCCAGCATAATCGAGCCCGAGTTCACACCCAACATTGCCCGAGTGCTGTCTACCGTGTAACTAACGGTGGCTGGCGACCCCGCCCAACTGCGCCGGTCCAAAGCCAGCCAGCCGTTCTGGCTCGTCGCAAACATTTGCAGAGTCTCCACGTAAACCCCGGTGTCGAAAACCACTTGGATGCTGCCCGTGAGTACGTTGGGCTGGGTTGTCCTCAACGACACGCTGGCAGGCGTTGCCGTGAACGTTGCAGGGGTGATGTGCGCAGTAACGGTAATCACGGCCGGCAGCGCGGGCGGCGAGTAGACCGTGATGGTGCCGGAGTAATCACCCGGCTGAAGCGAGATCGCTGCGACAAGTACGTCCAGGGGAATCGACTGCCCGGCTTGAGCCGTGTTACCGGCTTGGGGCAAAAGGGCCGACAGCCAAATCGCCGAAGAAACAAAGGAGATGGACCATTGGCTGGTCGAGTTGCTCGAAATCACAACACTCTGTCGCGTGCTGGAACCCGGCGTGGCCGGGCTGCTAAAGTCCAGTCGCCAAGCGCTGGGCCAGATGATCAGAGGAGCATCCGCTGATCGCTGGGCGCCAACACCCTCGACCACCTGAATCGTCCTTCCAACTTGGAAAGATCTAGGTGTCTGCCCAAAACCAAGGCCACAAACAGCAATAATTAGTACGAATAATCGAAACATGAGTAGTAGCGAACTAGGAGCTCGCACAATCAGAATATCCAACATATCCACAATGTGGAAAATGGCTCCGGCATCACGAACGTCGCAACCGAGCATCCGCGACGCGGAGCCGACAAGACAGGCATGAGTTTTTTCCATCCACTCGCGCACGAGGTCCCAACCCGCCACGCTACCCAGGTTGATCTAGGGTGTCCGACCGCAGAAGTGATCTTCACGCCGCGCCAACCGGCATGTACGAACACCGCGGATCCGAGGCCAGATAATCCCCCGTCAGAGCAAACGCCCGGCTCCTCGACCCTCCGCACAGATTCCGGTACTCACACCCCCCACACTTGCCCGTCAGTGAGTCGGAATCCCGCAGCACCCGGAACAACCCCGAATCGCAATACGCCTGCTGCAGAGGGGTCCGCCGCACATTCCCCGCCGATACTTCCAGGAAGCCAGACGGGAAGATCTCGCCCGTATGCGAAATGAACAGAAACCCCTTGCCGTCATTGATCCCTGCCTGCCGCTGGATAATCCCCGCAGGAGCACTCGCGCTACGCACCCCACCCTGTGCCTTCCTCCGCTGCGCCACATACCGCCGGTAATGCTGCGCCTCGGTCGTCTTGATGTCGAATGGCACGTCCAACGATGTCTGGTACAGGAACTCGAACACCTGCTCGTACTCCTCGGCGGTCAGATCGTCGGCCAGCGAGGCCCGCCCCGTTACCACCAGGAAGAAGACGCTCCACAAACGCGCCTTCTCTGCCCCCACGACCCGCGCGATCCGGTCCAGCGACTCCACGTTATGCCGCGTCACGGTCGTATTGATCTGCGTCTCCAGCCCAATCCGCGCCGCATGACGTAGCGCGGCCATCGTCCGGTCGTACGACCCCGACACTTGCCGGAAACTGTCGTGCGCCGCCGCATCCGCCCCGTCCAGACTCACCGCCATCCTCGAAACACCGCAATCCTTGATCCGCGACACCGCGTCGTCGGTCAGCAGCGGGGTTGCGCTCGGCGTCACCGTCGTCCGCAGGCCCAGAGCCACGCTCTCACGCAGCAACTCAAACAGATCGGGGCGCTTCAGCGGATCCCCACCGGTGAAGACCAACAGCGGATCCCCAAAGTCCTTGATCTGGCGCAGCGTCGCCTGGGCTTCGGAGAAGGTCAGTTCGCCCGGATCCCGGTCGGGCCGCGCCGAAGCCCGGCAGTGCTTGCAGGCCAGGTCGCAGGCCTGCGTCACTTCCCAGATCACGAGAAAAGGAGCTTGTGAAAAGTCGCGCATAAGGTTGTCCGCCAACAACCTCAATTTATCTGGACTTTTTTGTTCTGTCGGTGACGCAAGTCACCGATCCCGGCACCCCACCGGCCGCATCCTGGTATCGTGATCAGCGGAAACTCAATACTCGGTATCGGCCTCGGCCTGCAAAGCAGTCCGGTCGGCAATCTCGATCTGCCGCTTCACAATCCTGACCATGCCTTCCGCCTGAAATCGCGCCAGATTGCGCGAAACCACCTCGCGCACGGTACCCAACCTCAGGGCCAACTCCTCGTGGGTCAACGGGATGTGGACACTCCCATCGGCCTCCCGCTCCGCCTGCAGCAACGCCTGCGCCAGTCTCTGACGCACGCTCCCGAAGGTCACTGCTTCAATCACGCCCACAAGCTGGCGCAGCCTCCGGCCCACCAAGGCAAGAACCTTAATTGGCACCTCCGGATGCTGCCGGCAAAACCGCCGGAAATCTTCCTTTCTCACCAGGAAGACGACACAGTCACGCAAAGCGGTCACCGTCGCCGGGTAGTCGCCATTGTCGAACAGAGGCACTTCCGCCACGCTCGACGGCGCCGACTCCACGCTCAACATAATCTCTCGCCCCGAGGGGCTGGTCTTCAGAATCTTTACGCTGCCGGACCCAATCACATACAGTCCTTCGCAGGGTGTGCCCTCGAAAAACAGGGTCTCCCCGGCCGCGTACACCTTCTCCACCGCGAGCGCCGCAATCTGCTGCCGCTCTTCCGGAGTCAATGTCGTAAACAACGAGGTCTTGTCGAATGTCTCCCTTCTCAGGGGAGATAACGGAGATTCAGATGGCTTTTGCAATCGGGTATCAATGTATCGCATGTGGGGCCTGCCGCTCAATCTGCCCGAACGGCGCCATCCAAGCGGCCCGGCCCCGCTTCCGCATCGAGCCTCTGCTTTGCACCGAGTGCGCCCTCTTTGCCGACCAGCCTCTCTGCGTCGCGGAATGCCCGATCAATGCCATCGTCGAACTCAGTCCAACGTCTTCCAACCAAACTAATAACGGAGCACACAATGAGCGAAAACTACATATTTATCAATGATCTGCGCGACCATTCCCCGTTGCCCGAGAACGGCATCCTCAGTCGCACACTGCAAAACGACGCGCGCACCAAAGTCATCCAGTTCACCTTCTCACCGGGCCAGGAACTTTCTGCCCACACCGCCCCCATGCCAGCGACAATTTACATTGTCAGCGGCCAAGCTACACTCCGCCTGGGTGACGACACCATGGACGCCGCCGAAGGCGCGTTTGCCTACATGACCCCGCTTCTGGAGCACGGTATCCAGGCCAAGACCGAAGTCATCATGCTGCTCACGATGATCAAGAATCCTCCGGCCGCGCCCAAGGCCTGATCCGGTATCCCGCACTGCGAAGGTTTTGCCCGTTCCAGCCGATGGAACGGGCATGAGCTCCGCTGCGGTGAACTACTACGACCTTCTCCAGATCCACCCCAAGGCCGAGCGCGAGACGATCCAGCGCGTCTACAAGATCTTCGCCGCCCGCTACCACCCCGACAACCGGGACACCGGCGACGCCGAGCGCTTCCGCCTCTACCGGGAAGCCTACGAGGTCCTCAGCGACCCGAGTTCGCGTGAAGCCTACGACCTCAAGCTCGAGGTTGCTCAGCCCGAAGCGCTGCCTATCTTTCAATCCAGGGACTTCACCGAAGGCATCGACGCGGAAGCCAAGATCCGTATCGGTGTCCTGTGCCTGCTCTACGCCAAGC
The DNA here is from genome assembly GCF_963665245.1 of uncultured Paludibaculum sp. Taxonomy (NCBI): domain Bacteria; kingdom Pseudomonadati; phylum Acidobacteriota; class Terriglobia; order Bryobacterales; family Bryobacteraceae; genus Paludibaculum; species uncultured Paludibaculum sp. Next base: position 1,446,963 of record NZ_OY762269.1, on the reverse strand, counting down.
GGCGTGCCAACCCGGACTATGCAGCCCTCTCGATGCTCGACCTGGAGCATCTGATGTCGTTCCCACGCGAGCATCTCCAGTTCGCGATGTGGTACTTGAAGGCCAAGAAATATGTGACTCAGGACGACCGCAGCAGCTTCATTGTCACGGCCGAAGGTGTCGACTACCTGGAAACCCAACTACCCGGCAACGATCTGCTCTACAGGATCTTCCAGGCCTCCGAGTCCGGAGTGATGGTCTACCCGAAAGCGTTGATCAACACGAAGAACCGTTAGCCACGGTCTCCACATCACGGGAACACCGGCCGCCCGGCCCTCGTACCATAGGTGTGAGGGAGTGACACGGAAATGGTCAAATTCCTGCTGTTCTGTATCCTGGCCGTCCTCTGCTGGCCGCTGGCGCTCATCGCCCTGGTGGTCTATCCGATCATCTGGCTCATCATGCTGCCGTTCCGCCTGGTCGGCATCGCCCTGACGGGCGTCTTTGCGTTCGTCGGAGCCATCTTCATGCTCCCGGCCAAGATCATCAAGTCGATTGTCTGACGCGACCGCAATACGCGATGGTGGGGGCGCTACATGCCCCAACGATCGTAGCTTGAGACACGGGTAGAACGATCGGACGGGAACTCTTCATCCGGCGTGGAGTAGCCTGGGAAGGCGGGGCAGACGTGTTAGCGGCCCCGCACGCTGGCAAATCCCGATCACCGGACCCCGTGCCTCCTGTAAAGCCAAAGACAACCCAAACCGCCCCTCGTGTCCGGACGCTCGTGTTGACGGCAACCACGATGGTGTTCTTCGCCGCCAACTCGCTGTTGGCGCGCTTTGCGCTACGGTCCGGGGAAATCGACGCGGGCAGTTTCACTGCGGTGCGCATCGGAGCCGGGGCCGCTGCTTTGGCCCTGCTGGCAAGCGTCCGCCGGGAGAGCAGCAGCGCCGCCGGCAAGCACGGTTCCCTGCCGGCGGCCATCGCCTTGTTTAGCTACGCGTTCACGTTCTCCTACGCCTACCTCCTACTCAATGCCGGCACGGGGGCGCTGGTGCTGTTTGCGGCCGTGCAAATGACCATGCTTGGTGTCGGAATCGCCCGCGGTGAGCGGCCACCATCCTCGGAATGGGCTGGTTTGGCGGTGGCGTTCGGCGGACTGGTATACCTTGCCTTACCGGGCTTGGCGGCACCATCCACAGTTGGACTCCTACTGATGGCCGTATCGGGGGTGGCCTGGGGTTGCTACTCGATCGCGGCCAAGGGCGTTCGCTCGCCGATTGCGGCCACGGCCGGCAACTTCGCGCGAGCGGTTCCCCTGGCCGCGGGAACGCTCATTGCGATTTGGGGGTTCGGCCGGCCTCACGCGAGTTGGCTTGGCATCGCAGTGGCGGTGGTCTCCGGCGCGGTCACCTCTGGCCTCGGCTACGCGTTCTGGTACGCCGCGTTGAAGGACTTACGCACGAGTCTCGCCGCGATCGTACAGTTGACCGTGCCCGTTCTCGCCGCGGCCGCCGGCGTCGTCTTGCTCGGCGAGCAACTGACATGGCGAATGGCATTGGCCTCCACGGCAATCCTCGGCGGCGTAGCTCTGGCCCTCCTCGGAAAGATCAGGGCAGACCCGACTGTGGATCGATAGTGGCCGCGGGCAATAATACCTCGGCCGCAAGGCCAATCCGCAGGCAACTCCGGGGCGCGCCCGTGTCCTCAACACAGGAAGTCTCTGCGACGGAGATCCTTAAGCCGCCTTCTGGCCCGGCGCAGGCGTGCGTCATCAGCTTCAAAATCCGGGAGACAAGAGGGGACATTCCCGAACATGCGCCGGCAGATGCGGCAGAAGTGCGCGGAATCCGAAAAGCCGGCAGCCTGTGCGGCGTCAGCGAGCGAAAGCCCAAGCGAGATCTGCTTGACTGCTTCTTCCATGCGCAAGGCCAGCCGGTACTGGCGCATGGGCAGCCCCACGTCGCGTCGAAACAGGTGGGCCAATCGGCTCTCCGACACGCCTGCCCTGGCGGCAAGGTCGGTAAGACTGATGTTCTGATCGGATTCCAACATCAGAAAGTCGACAGCCGAACGAACTCGCGGGTCGATGGGATCGTCCGAGACCATATCGGGCGCTAGCAGGTCCATCGTTCGACCAACGGCGGCGCGCACGCTCTGCATATCCCATCGGCCGAGCCGCCCGCGCTCGAACTCGGCTAAAACGCGTTCGCATTCGGCTTCGGACAGCGGTACCGGGTCCGCTCCGGCCAGCCGTGCGCAGAGGCGACGCCCGACCTGGGACAGCGGATCGATGAGAATCACTATGGCCGCGCCACCGCCCTCCATCAGATGAGGCTGGCCGGAACCAATCAGCCAGCCGGACGCCAGTCTCTCTGGCTCGCCTCGTCCACTCCGCAGCGACACGGTCTCCCGCAGTCCCACCGTAAGCTGCATCGCAAAGTGGGCGTGAAGGTCGTGCTCCTTTGGCGCGTCCTGCTTCGAGTGCAGATGGAATGCGCCACCGCGCCACAGGAACGAACGAGGTATGGCTGTGTCCTGCTCCACTGCTTAACAATACGAATCGGATAGCAGGTTCGTTCAAGACTCCTCAGGCGTGTACACGTACGCTGATCGCAGGAGGGTCCGATGACACTCGTTGGTAGGCGGCTCCCGATCCGCTCACGACTGAATAGTTCAACCAATCTGCTGGCCCTGGCGGCGGCGGTTTTGACGTTCAGCACCGGACTGGTGCTTCTCACGCACTTTCACGTCGGCGAGGGCAGCCTGCGAGCTTGGGCGCTGGGCCAGAGCCGGCTGGTGTGGGTGAACCTCCACCGCTTCTCGGCGCTGGCTTTCCTCGCGGCCATCGCGGTGCACGGTCAGCTACACTGGCGCCCGCTCGCGGCCCAGGTTGGACGAGTGTTCGGGAGAAGGCCCGGCAAGGTCTCACGCGCGGATCTGGTGCTGTACGTCGGCTTCGCTATTGTCTCAGCGGCCGGATTGGCCGCCTGGTTCGGGGCACCGGGATCGCTGCCCTTGTTCGGACCGGCGACACTGGACCGCTTAGGACCGCAAAGGCACTTCTGGCTCGATCTTCACAATGTGTCCGGACTGATCGTACTCCCGGCGATGGTCATTCACGTTCGGCACCGCTTTCGTTCGATCCTCCGCGCGATCGGATGGCCGGAAAGGAGAGATGGACATGGAAGTAAACAACCGAATCTATGACGATCTCGGTCACTTGTGGTGGGATGACCAGGCGGGGTTCGACATCACCAGCCTCCGATTCTGCATGAATCCAGTGCGATACGGCTACTTTAGGAGACAGTTGCAGGCGGTTGCTGCGCCGGGGGAAGCCGTGTTGGACGTCGGCTGCGGCGGTGGCTTTCTGGCGGAAGCATTTGCGGAAGATGGCTATGACGTTACCGGCGTCGATCCGTCCGCCAACTCCATCGTCGCTGCGCGGGCGCATGCAACGGTCAGCCAGTTGGCGATCGACTACCGCGTGGGGCGCGGGGAGTGCCTGCCCTTCCCGGACAGTTCGTTCGATATTGTCTGTTGTTGCGACGTCCTGGAGCACGTCGACGAACCCAGTCAAGTGGTCCGCGAGATCTCACGGACGCTGAAGGCCGGCGGAGTGTTCTTCTACGACACGGTCAATCGAACCCCGATGAGCTGGATCCTGTTGATCAAGCTCTGGCAAGACTGGCACGTCGCGGGTTTCAGCGCGCCGAACGTGCACGTCTGGCGCAAGTTCATCAAGCCCGATGAGTTGGACGCCCTAATGCACGAAGCACAGCTCTCCCCGCGCGAACGGAGAGGTATCACCACCGGCAGGAACCCGGCGGCCCTGGTACCTGTGCTGCGCCGAATTCGAACCGGGCAGCTGAAGGGCCCGGCGATCGCGACGGAGTTCACGTTGCGTGAGACGGAAGATCTCACGGTGTCCTACATCGGTTTCGCAGTGAAACAGAGCGCCTAGATTTGGCGTGCCGGCAGTGGATTCGCACCGGGCCGCGCAAGGATCCGGCGCGAGTTCTGTCCCACTCGATTCCGTCTATGCGTAGCTCGAGATTGCGCCCATATTGCGCGGCCCGCGCTCCTTCTCGGCCTTCTCCAGATATCCGCTCGCGCGGAACGCTTCCATTGGGTTCTCTGCCAACCCCTTCGACTTCCGCCATTCCCGCAGCAGCGGCCGCACGTCGGTGAAGAACGCCTCGCGCAGGCACTCTTCGGAATCGATCAGATCGGCCTTCTGCTGGTGCGCGGCCAACTTACCGAAGTCAATGAGAGCCGCTTTCAGGAACAGCTCTTGCGCCGTGCAGGCAGTCTGAATGGTCTCCTCAATCTTGTTTTTCAGGTTGTGGCTCTGGTCCACCATGTAAGCCAGATCCGGCGCCGCGCCTCGCTCCCACGTGAAGTAGCAGATCTCGTAGAAGATCCGGAACACCTGGTAAGGGTCGATGGAGCCCAGCGTCAGATCGTCATCGGCATAGCGCCGGTCGTTGAAGTGGAATCCGCCCAGCATGTCTTCGCTCAACAGCCACGCCACAATCTGCTCGATGTTCACGGCCTGATAGTGGTGGCCCGTGTCCACCAGCACCTTGGCGCGCGGCCCGCAATGCTTGGAGAGGATGTACGACATGCCCCAATCGGCGATGTCCGTGTGATAGAAGGCCGGCTCGAACGGCTTGTACTCCACCAGCATGCGCTGGTCGCCGCTCAACGCCGAATGCACTGTCTTCAGGCCTTCCGTGAACCAGCTCTTGCGCGCGCGGATCGAACCCGTGCCCGGAAAGTTCGTCCCGTCGGCGAACCACAGCGACAGGTCGCGGGATCCGCTGGCGTTCTGGATCTCAACTGAGTCAAGAATGTGCGACAGCGCGGTCTTGCGCACTTCGGCATCGGGGTTGCCCAGCGAACCATTCTTGTAGCACTGGTCCTGGAACACGTTCGGGTTGATGGCTCCGATGCGCACGCCATGCTCGGCCGCCACTTTCATGACGGCAGGCACATCGGCCTTGCCATTCGGGAAGTCCCACAGAACGTGGACGGCCACACTCGGGCAGCAGCCGGTCACCCGGTGGACAATGCCCGCATCGGAGATCTTTTCGGCCGTGCTCGTGGCCGCGCCGGCTTGGATGAACTTGCCGAAGCGCGTGCCGGTATTGGCGAAGCCCCACGAGGGGAGTTCGATAGCAAAGGAGTCAAGGGCCTTGAAGGCAAGATCGGTCTGGGCGGAAGAGAGCGGCATATGATGGTACCCGCGCGTATTATATCAACGAGAACTTTGGCTCTGAAGCTCCACTACTTGGTTGCGAGGCCGGAAACCCAGTGAACCCAAGACACAACACCGCTCCCAACACAGTGGACCTCAGAGCCTACGACTCCGACTTTGGGCGCGCTCATTCGAAACCCGCGGCTGAACGGATCAACCGGGACGAAGTGCCCGACGGCTTCTATCAGACACGCGTGGAAGATGTAACCCTCAGCCGCACTCACAACACAGGCAATCCCATGCTGGTGTGGCGCCTGCGCATCCTCGGCCCCACATCGCAGGGCCGCTCCATCACGAAGATTCGCGTCATCACACAGAAGACGCTGCCCTACGTAAAGCAGGATCTGCAACGGCTCGGCCTGGAGTTGAGCCGCCTCTCTGAAGTGCAGTCGCGCATGAATGAGATGATCGACCGCGAAGTGAGCGTCTACAAGAAGACCGACACAGATCGGAATTGGGTCGACGTCTCTTTCGTTCGAAAACGCAAAGACCCGGCCAGCGAACCCGCGGAATCGGAGACGGCCTGGGAATCGGGCATCGACGACGACCTGCCGTTCTGAAAAAAACTTAAGAACCAGATCAGGCGCCGAGTTCGATGCGGAAGCGGCGGTGCTCAATCAGGAGGCAACGATTCTGGACAACGAGCAACCCGGCATCCCTTGCTCTCTGGGCGGCCTCTTCATGGACCACGTCAAGCTGCATCCAGACCGCTTTCGCACCGATTCTGATGGCGGCTTCGACGGCTTCGGGTACGGCTTCTGGACGTCGAAAAAGGTTGACTAAGTCAACTACTTGGTTGCTTTCGTCAAGTGTCGGGTAGGCCTTCTCGCCCAGGATCTCGGTCTCGTTCGGATTGATCGGAATAATCCGATAGCCAGCCTGCTGCATGTAGGACGCGACTTCGTAGCTTGGCCGAAACTTGTTCGAGGACAACCCGACGACGGCGATGGTCTTACAGGTTTTGAGGATTTCCAGTTCGGGTGGCACGCTTAGTCGTTCAGATGCAGGACCTTGCGGAAACGCGCCACCTCATCGTGATCGAGGTGGCGGTACTCGCCAACTTTGATCGAGCCGAGCTTGAGGAAGCCGATCTGGACACGCTTCAACTTCTCCACCAGGCGCCCTAAGCTCTTGAACATAATACGGATCTGGTTCTGCCGGCCCTCAGTGAGACGCACTTCGTACCAGGGGTTCACGTTGTGCTTGATCATCTTGAGCTTGGCGGGAGCGGTGCGGCGCCCATGAATCGGAATGCCGTTGCGGAACTGCTCTTCCTGCTCGGCCGAGAGGATCCCATTTGTTTTCACCAGATAGATCTTCTCCACGTGGCCAGCCGGGGAGGTTAGCTTGTTGGCGAACTCACCATCGGTGGTGAGCAGCAGTAGCCCTTCGCTCAGGTAATCGAGGCGCCCGACAGGGAAAACCCTTTCTTTTACGCCCTTTAGCAGATGTTTGACGGTGCGGCGGCCCTCCGGGTCGCTCAGAGTCGTCACCACTTCGCGGGGCTTGTTCAGGGCTATGTAGACGTCGTGCTTTGGCTTGCGCAGCAGCGTTCCGTCGACCTTGACGTGATCTTTTTCGAGATCGGCCTTCGACCCTAACTCTGTGATTGTCTTGCCGTTAACGGTGACCCGGCCTTCGACGATGATCTGTTCGGCCTTGCGCCGGCTGGCAATGCCGGCCTGGGCCAGGATCTTTTGAAGACGTTCTTCAGCCATTGTCTGTCTGAGGCGCCTCTTTTTCGCCTTCGGGACGTTCGCCTTCGGGATGCTCGCCCTCGAGTTGTTCGACTTCCGGCGCCTCGGGCTCCGCAGCTTGTTCGGGCAGGTTCGGCTGCGCTGGATTGCCGATTTCCTCGTCGGCCAACGACTGGCGGCGGATGTCCTCAAACTCCTTCAGACTCGGTAACTCGTTCAAATCCTTGAGCCCGAACTGAGTGAGAAACTCCTTGGTCGTTTTGTAGAGGATCGGCTTTCCGATGACGTTCTTGCGGCCCGCGGTGGTGATGATCTTGCGGTCGAGCAGCGTCTTGATGACGCCGCCGCCCTGCACGCCGCGAATCTCGAGGATCTCGGGCATCGTGATGGGCTGTTTGTAGGCGATGACGGCCAGGGTTTCCAGTGCGGCCTGCGACAGCTTGAGCGGCTGCTTCAGGTTTTTCACGAAGTTACGCAGAACTTCGTGGTGCTCCGGTTTGGTGGCCATCTGGTAGCCGCCGGCTACTTCACGAATGAAGATGCCGCGTTCGGGGCGGCTCGTCTCTTCGGCCAGAAGGCGAAGAATCGGCTCGACTTCCTCCAGCGGGCGATCGAGCGCCGAAGCGATCTGCACCGCAGGCATCGGCTCATTCAACACATAGACAATGGCTTCCAGCACTGCCTTGAGTTCGGCCGCCTGGCTGTCGGAGACGGGCGGGGGCTGCTGCTGGTCACCCAGAAGTTGCTCAGCCGAAAAGCTCTCCGGCACCGGTTGGTCGTCGTCCGACTGCGCGACGGGTTCGAATTCGTCCCCCGGCTGGATCTCGGCCGCAACCTCTTCCGGTTCAGCAGCTTCCGTCTGAACCTCGGGCTCGGCGGAGGCGGTCTCAGGCTCCGGTTCGGGTTGTTGTGCAGGCTCCTGCTGCTGTTCCGCCAGATCGGCAGAGGGGAGGTCTTTCTCTTCCATTGGGCTTAACTCTTGTACTCTTCCTCGATGCGCAGGATCGACTCTTCCGTGACCTGCATCTCATCGAAGCCCGTGTCGCGCTTGACGTGAATTTCGCCGAAGCTCTCAGACTGCGTGAGCTTGATGGCCTGCTGCTTCACCATCTCCAGAACGGCCAGGAACAGACAGATCATAGCGCGGCGCGAGCGCTGCTGCTCAAACAGGGGCACCAGGGCCAGGGTCTTGCCGGAGGGCAGGTCACGCAAGCTGTTCTTGAGGAAGAGGATCATGTCGGGCACCGACACTTCCTCTTTGTTTACTTCATAGAGCGGGCGGTGTTTGGCGCGCTCAAGCACCTGCTCGAAGGTCTTCACCAAGTCGAACAACGTGACTGCAAGCCCCGGGCCTTCGTCTTCGTTAACGAAGTTCTGGATCTGCGGATTCGACCAGATGGCCTCTTCGATCATGCGCTTTTCCTGCAGCATGGCGGCGGCGGAACGGAAGCGCTCGTACTCCAGCAGGCGATCGACGAGTTCCTTACGGGGGTCTTCCTGGGGATCGATCTTGTCGAGCTCGGGATCCCGCGGCAGAAGCATCTTCGACTTGATGTGGATGAGCGTGGCCGCCATGTAGACAAACTCGGCGCTAAGCTCAATGTCGAGGGCGACGGCCTTCTGCACGTAGTCAAGATACTGCTGTGTAATCTGTGCGATAGGGATGTCGTAGATGTTGATCTGCTGTCTACGGATGAGGTCCAGCAGCAGGTCGAGAGGCCCGTCGTAGTGCTCCAGATGTATGTTCAGCGGAGAAGACACCTCCTTTCAGGATAGCAGGATCCATGCAGGAGGCCAGCCTCCAGTTCGTATGTTCTTGATTCCAGACTGATTCTGATTGCATCTGTTGGCGTAGCCGGAGTTTACGCGGGGTCCGTTGAATTATGAGTTTTCCTGTTGTTCCGAAGCCCTGCAATTTAAGAAAATAGAAAGTGGACTCGTTCCCGGGAGAGAAGCTGAATGGAATCCGCCTGGTTTGAAAGTGTAAGCCGGCGCGCTGGACGCAAGACGCTTGCGACCCTGTCAGCGCACCGGCCGGCGCTGGCTGAGGCGTGCACCGCGACGCTGCTACGCGCGCAGGGTGCGTTGTTGGACCTGCAGAAGCCCGAGGGATATTGGTGCGGAGATCTGCTGGCCGACACGACGCTGGAATCTGACTATATTCTGCTGCAATTGTGGCTGCATCCGCCGGACGAAAACGGATGGAATCCGCCCAATCGCGAGACAATTGCGAAAGCAGCCCAATCGATTCTGGAACGGCAACTGCCCAACGGTGGATTCAACATCTACCCAGGCGGGCCGGCGGATGTCAGCGCCAGCGTCAAAGCATACACAGCGCTGAAGTTAGCAGGAATTCCAGCCGACAGCGACGCGATGGTGAACGCCTGCAACTGCATCCTGCGGTCGGGCGGAATCCAAAGCGCGAACAGCTACGTCAAGATCAATCTGAGCCTCTTCGGCCTGTTTCCCAGGCAGCATGTGCCCTCCATTCCACCGGAACTGGTGCTGCTGCCGGGCGGCGTCCTGTATGAGATGTCGTCGTGGACCAGGGCGATCGTGGTACCGCTGTCGATCGTACAGGCCCGAGGCGGAACGCGTCCGGTCCCTCCGGGATTCAATCTGGAAGAACTGGAAACGCCGGGCAAGAGCTTCAAGCTACCGCGCAAAGACAAGTTGTCGCTGTTGTTTTCGGGCATCGATCGCGGGTTGAAGATCTGGCAGGACCGGGGCAACTCGAAAGTCAAGAGCGCGGCGATCCGCGCGGCGGAGAAGTGGATGCTGGACCATACGCGGTATTGCGATGGGCTGGGCGCGATCTATCCGTCGATGATGTACCTGATCATGGCCCTGGATGCGCTGGGCTATCCGAACGACCATCCGGACCTGATCCAGGCAATCCATCAGTTTGACTCCCTGATGACGCAGCGGGGTAGCCAGTTCTATTTTCAGCCTTGTTTTTCACCGGTTTGGGACACGGCGATCGCGACCTTCGCGCTCGGCGAGATGGGCGACACCCCCCCGGGCCGGATGAGTAAGGCAGCCGACTGGTTGATTGCGAAGGAAGTGCGACGCAAGGGTGACTGGTCTGTGAAGCGGCCGGATCTGGAGCCTTCGGGCTGGGCCTTCGAGTTTGCGAATGAACAGTATCCGGACATCGACGATACGGCGATGGTGCTGCTGGCGCTGATGCATGCGCGGGCCAGCGATCCGGAAGCGCAGGAGCGCTGCGCGAAGCGTGCGGTGAACTGGCTGTTCGGGATGCAGTCGCGCGACGGCGGCTGGGCGGCGTTCGATGTGGACAATGACTGGCAGTTACTGAATCGCGTGCCGTTTGCCGATCACAACGCGATGCTGGATCCTACATGCCCGGACATTACGGGCCGCGTGCTGGAGGCGTTGAGCCGGCGGGGGTACAGCAGCGACAACCCGGCGATTCACCGGGGTGTGGAGTACCTGCTGAAGACGCAGGAGCGGAATGGCAGTTGGTACGGCCGATGGGGCGTCGACTACATTTACGGCGCGTTTCTGGCAATTCGTGGTTTGCGGCACTCGCAGGCCGAAGGAACGGGCGAAGCCATCAAGAAAGCGGCCCGGTGGCTGGCCGCCGTGCAGAATCCGGACGGCGGGTGGGGCGAGAGCTGTGCGAGCTATGTGGACGATCACTTCGTCGCCGCGCCGAGCACGGCCTCACAGACGGCCTGGGCGGTGATCGGGCTGTTGGCTGCGGGAGAAGGCTATTTCGACCAGGTGCGCAAGGGGCTGGAGTATCTGATCCAGACGCAGAAGGAAGACGGCACCTGGGATGAACATTTGGCCACAGGGACGGGCTTCCCGAACGTGTTTTATCTGCAGTACACCTTGTACCGGAACTACTTCCCGGTGCTGGCATTGAGTCTGGCTCGGAAGGCGCTGGCGGGGCAGGCTGTGGAGAAGCGGCTGCTGACGATGTAGGCCAGTGCGGGCTTCCGCAATCGAGTTCGACCAGTGCTCTGCGGTGGTGATGGCCACATTGTTTCCCGGCGAACCGTAGGATTCCAAGTCTCACGAAGTCCCAGTCAGTCCGCAAGCCTGACTTCTGGCCAATCAAAGAACTGCGGCATATCCTAATAGCAGCACTCGCTATCAAAGGACCGCGAAACGGCGTGGACGGCCCGTCCAATCGGCGGCTTGGAAGATACGTGACGGACCATGTGGACGGCAAGGATGTGAGTGCGTAGGTTCCGTCACCCCTTCCGCCGATCCCGGCATTGCGACTGGACAGGCTGCAAACGCTCCTGTAAGAGGCGAACCAGGCGCTGGGCCGACTTGACGGTCTTGCCAGACCTTGACCTATTCATCTACGCCTACGTTCGGAAGGAGGCGGTGCTTTCCTCTCAGATTGAAGGGATGCAGTCGTCATTGTCGGACCTGATGCTCTTTGAGAGCAACGAGGCCCCAAGGTGTGCCGTTCAAGATCGAGATTTGGCTTGAGCCGGCATTGGCGAGACCCTCCACTACCCTCCGGAGGGCTTCCGTGAGGCGGGCGAGACGGCCGTAGTCGACGCGGTCAGGGGTGTCCAGGGCCGTGTGGTAGTAGGGGTTGCGGTAGGGCGCGGTGTCAGTGATCTCTATGGCGGGGAAGCCCTCCTGCCAGAAAGACCAATGGTCGGACCAGCCAACTCCGGGAATGGCGCTGGGCAAGGACGCCCCTATCGACGGCAGTGCCGACGACGCGCGGAATTGACTCAGCGATTGCTGCATCAGTGATCGGGAACGCAGGTTTCCGACGAAGGCTACGAAGTCGCCTCTCGATGGGTAGACCAGACCGAGGCCGGCTGGATATCTCTGGCTCGCAGGCGCGTCAGAATAGAAACCCACCGACTCGATGCTCAGCATCGCTTTCACGCGGTCGCCTTGCTTACGGCAGAGTCGGGCATAGACCAAACTGCCCATCTCATCGGTCCAGAAATAGGGAGCCTCTTCGTTGGCGAACGCCACGAAGCGCACGCTTCGCGGCGGATGTGCCTTACGAAGAGCACGTGCGAGGGCGAGCAGGACGGCTACGCCGCTGGCATTGTCGTCCGCTCCTGGACTGTCAGGGACGGAGTCATAGTGGGCTCCGACGACCACGACGTCAGTGGCGTTGGTGGAGCCGGGAAGAGCGGCTTCCAGATTCCGGGCTTTACCATCACTGGTTCGGTACCAATGGGACGCGACGGAATAGCCTGCCCTACGAAGAGAGGTGTCGATGAACGCGGCTGCTTCCTCAAGTTGGTTTGGTTTGAATTGGAGATTCCGCTCGCCGATTGTTCCGGCCAGGATTCCGATGTCACGCCGGAGATCGCTCGCGATGGCACGGTCGCTCGCGGTAAGCGGCTTCAGCGAGCCGACCGCGGCGGGTCCGGGCGCCCAGAACATCCACCAGCCCAGTCCGGCGAGGGCTAACCCGTAGAGCACCACTCGGACGCACACTGCCTTGGCGATTGTCGCCGATCTGGATGTCGCATTCGACACAACGAATTGACGCCTGAACGGGCTGAGGCGTGGATAGTGCCGAGGGTCACAAACTTGGACGCGGCGCGATTGCTCGCCGAAAGGAAAGCGGGCATGGTCGCACGACGCAGGAATCTGGAGGCGTGATCCATGAGAGAGGCCCGACTTGGGCCAGCGGAGCGAAAGTGGCTGGAGTAGAGATCGCCCGCCCGAAAGAACCCCCGCTGGAGCCGTTGCGACTCCTGAAGGACTTCAAGCGGATTGGACTGCCAACCCACTCGACTTGCACGCCATTGCACGCTGGAATGAGCTACTGACTCTAAGCCTTTGATTTTAAACTGGCGGTGAGGGTGGGATTCGAAGGCAGAAGGGGCTTGACAGGTCTGTAAGTTATAGAGAAACCGTTGCCAAGGATGCCATGGGCGCTATCGTTCCCGGCGCGCATTACCCAAAATTACCCAAATCGCGGAATGGCCCCAGACGCTGGATCGCGAGACACGTGGCCCGGTAGAGTGCAAACTGTTGGAGGTCTGATGAACAAGAACGAACTGAAGAAAGACTTGGGGCAGCATGTCAGGCTGCGACCAATGGCCAAGCGCTTTGTAGGTGGCCCATCCGGACCCCAGGTTCCACCGGTTGATGATGACTGGTTGATTCAGGCCGTGGACAAGACTGGCATCAGAATCAGCAACGGTGCTACGGGGCACGGTACGGTCTTGGGTTATGACCACATTCGTGAATTCACCACGGACCCAGTGCGCGGCCAAGGGTACGGCACACTCATCCTGAAAACGCAGGTGCATGTCGGCGGGAACCATCTGTGGACGGAACCAATCGGCCCTACTGGTCCGGCTCCAGACCAATTCCAAAACGTGCGCGCCTGGAAACGCGAGAATGACGCGGCTCACATTCAGGGTCTCTACGCCAGCACTCGGCCAGCTTCTGCGATACCGGCACCAGCCACCGGAAACTCTGCACTACTAGGGCTTGGGTTGCTGGCCCTGGGCGTTGGCGTCGGAATTGCGATTGCCAAGACGTAACGTTAAAAGCCTCGCGCCACGCACTAATTCCACTCACCTCCCTTTGTGGTTGCCAAAAATCTGAGCCACCACAGTGGTGCCCGGCGGCAACAGGCGAACGGTCTTGCCGTCCGATGCCTCTACAAGACGCGACTTGTGCAATGCTCCGATCAGCTTCTTGAAATAGGCTTTGTCCTTGCATTCGGTCCAGGTTTGGAGACTTTCGACGTCGACAGGACCCGCACACGAGCCAATCAGAACGAGAACCTGCTCGCGCAACTTCATCTTGGGATCCAGAACGCGTTTGATTTGCCCAGATTGCCAGATGAGAGGCACCGGCCGTTCCACGATTGAATCCACGATCTCCTGTGCTTCCGCCACAGTGGTACCGTGGAAGACTCGCACAAGTTCGGCCATCACCCAAGCCACTATCGCGAGTACTGTAGTCGCGTCCATATGGTTTGGGTCAACATCTCCCCCGACATGTCCAACGTTGCGATTGTTTCGGATTTCGTATAGAGGCGGTAGCAGCCTCGGGATCAGGATCTGAAAGCTGCGTGGCACACTGTTGTTGTTCTCCAACCGTCTGCACGCTTCAACGAAGTTCGCTGGCTTTGAAGGCTTGGCAGAATAGGTACCCTTGGCATAACCATCGAGGATGGTGTAGACGATTTCACAGAACTTGCCCCCACTGAGTTCCGCTGCGGTCCACTTTTGCTCAGAATAGTTGGTGACCAAACTGTCGTATTCGGCAAGAAGTGGTGTTCGCAGGCCCGCAGGAATTACCGAAAGCGCTTTTGTTACGGCCACCATAAGCTACTCCGCAACTGTTTCCAGAGAATTTGTTCCCTCTTCAGTCACAAAGAATCCTTTCTTTCCCTGCTTCTCACAGTAGCCCTTACGAACATTTTGATTGAGGCAGTCTGCCGGATTGGTTAGCTTGAGCTGGCGATTATCCGTAAGACTCTTGGTCACCAAGGCGGTTGTCAGATTGTTTTCGCCCTTTAGACTGAGCCAGCAGGCTGTGGCCAAGAACTTTCGTACTTGATTAGTGGTAGCCTTCTGCGCTTTCAAGAATGCTGCTAAACTCCCTGCACCCGCCCCAGCTTTTCCGGTTCTTGTTGCAGCACCATGGTGGACTTCAGCAGCAGGTGCCTCCGTTCCATTTACCGCTGCGGCAAGCAGTTTGTCCAACTGAGACTCAAGCCACGCGGAATCACCTTCACCGCTAAAGCAGATATTGCCGAACTTCACTTCAATCTTTGCCTGCGCCATGAACCCTCCCGGCCCGCTGACAATGCAGCACACAAGGCGAAACGAATACGCCGAATATTGTACTGGGATTCGCGGTGGCATGCAAATGCCTGTCGAATATGGATCGGGGGGGGGGGGACGAAGTACCCTGCCTAGCCGCTAAGGGTGGGGGACAATGAAGCGTGCGATAAGGGCAGCGCTGCTGTGGCGTCAAATCCTTACAGCGAACCCGGACGCCATCTTCCGGGCAGAATCATCTTGGCTGATGAATCGGAACTGGGGTGACCGGCTGGCACAGCCGGGATACATGGGCCTGCGATACCGGCCCGGCCCGCTTGTCTGGTGTTCGTGTCCATGAATTCAGATCGCGGCAAGGATGGCCTTAGCCCTGAAGACCTGCAGCAGTATGCGGCCTCTCAACACTTGCAGGATGTCGATGAATCCGCAGCATTGGCCGTGTTTGATGAACCGACACAGGTGCTGGTTGGAATCATGCCCGGCTAGAGGATTCACCCGAACTTCGTGGTGCCCTTGCTGCCCGCTGCTGGACTCGATTTCGCGGAAGTGGCGCACCAAGGCTAGCGGCAGGTTTGCCCGGCTGTACGCACTCAGTTGCGACCACCACACGCGTGACCAGCTTGAACTACTCGCACCGCGCCGCGTCATTGGGATTGGCAGCGATGCAGGCAACGCGTTCCAGCGACATTGGAGCGGGGCCGTGGACTTCGGTTTCATCCCGCGTGTCGTTGGCAACAACGTGGGGGCAACAGGCCGGGCAGCGCTGGTCTGAATCACCGGCTTGATGCGGGCCTGACCGCACTCATGGAGCCACTTGATGAACTACTGTGAACGCTGGGGAGCGCGCACCTTGTTAACTGCACCGGGCACTGCCAACGCTCCCTTGGCACGTGCCTGCCAACGCTTTTCGGCCTAACAATCCAGGTGGCCGGGGCCGATGGTTAAGACACCATCGCTGATAGTTCCGTCTTCGGCTCAAGCGCGCTGGCAACACCGGTGGCCGTGCGCGACTTGCACGAAGGCGGGCCTGGTCGCGACCGTCCTGCTTAATCGCGGACCGTGCCACCCTCTATCGGGATAGTCGGCATCTTCCACAGCCCAACGGATTCGGCATCGTAGAACCGGACTTCAAGCGGAATGCCGATGACAGTTCGTCTCTCTGAGAGCGCCAGCGCAGCCGTTCTGAGCCTTGTGTTGCTCGCGCTCTCAGGGTTGCCGTAGATGCTGACGAACAGGTACCTCATGCTGCTGTCCACGATGGCATCCAAGATATGACTGTCACTGTCCGCCATACTTAGACCGTAGACAAACAGAACCGGGCCTGCCTTCTTCAGACGTTTGAAGCAGTGACGAAGATATCGGTTGCCCTCAATCTGGCGCAGTTTTTGCTCGCTGGTCCCTTCGCACACAAAGATAGGCGCCCGGCCCGACATGATTCGTTGCCGTATCTGGTCCATGATGAAGTTTCCATCGCGATACCGGACCTTCGTAATTGTGCCGTTATCACCAACGAACAGGTGAAGCCCTCCATGAACAAAGTGTATCGTCTGTGGTATCTGCGGTCGATCCGACCATTCCAGCACGGAGCCGTCCGACGAGAACCCGTCCCGACACAAGTTGGCATCCGCTCGCACCAACGTCCAATACAGCAACATGTCATAGTTGAGCGTGAATACCTCCTTAAACTTCCTGACGAAGTCGCCGGTGGAGTTGTAGGAGCCGTCATCGATCCGAAATACATGGTCGGGGTGAGTTCGGGATATCGCCTCCACCAAAGCGCTCTTCACTGAATCCGCGTCACGATTCAGTTCTTCAGCCGTTTGTTGGCCATACCGGCCGTAATTCTCGGCTAGCCTGGACGCGGCCATCAAGTTACGGATGACCCGCTCAAAGTCCCACGTGCCAATTGCTTCAAACGCCTTCTGTATTGTCGGACTTGCCGAAAATTCGGCGCTCCCAAACAGGGCGCTGTAGGAAAAAATGCTTGCGTCAAACGCAATACTGAAGCCGTTGCCAAGTAGAACTGCGTGGCGAAGCGACCCCGTCGCGTTTGCCAGCGCCATTGCCTCTTCAAAACTGAGCACTTGCATAGGAAATTTCGCCCCGATTGTACCGCAACTCGTGCGTGCACCGGACGGGTCGCCGTAGACCGAACCGCGCACTTCGGCATTCAAAATCTGCGCGGACAACGGCGGCATGAGGGGTTGTTATCGGTGAAGCACACGGCGGGAATCTTAGGGCCGTCCGAAGGGGGTTACTGGACACTAACTACGCGGGCCATGAGCCAGCTTTCACTCTCGCGTGCCCAAGCCAGTTCTTGAAACGGAAGATAGCCCAGGTGTTCCAGTTTCAGTGCTTCGACCTGCGCCGCGACCTCCAGGTCGTCACAAATCATGGCCCAGTCTGAGAGGGTATCCGTCACCTGCGCTAGATTTTGGCCCACTCATTTGGGAACGGAAGCACTTCGCTGGGCTTCATGTCCTGCTCTCCAGGGCGCGCTGCACAGTGCCGTGAGAGAGTTTCATTTTGGCCGCTATATCCCGGATGCTGTGCCCTGCGTCTTTCAGCGCCCACACCTTGGCGCGGTTAATCACCACGCGGGGACGGCCCAACGTCTTACCATCAGCGCGTGCCCGGTCAAGCCCGGCCACCACGCGTTCCTGAATGCGGATGCGTTCCTGCTGCGCAATCACGGCAAGGATAGCCAGAACAGCGTCCCGAAAGATCCCTATTGACCTCAAATACTCTTCCCGGTAGCTGAACCACTCGACACCAAAGGACGTCAGCCTGCGGAGGTGTTCCAGCGTTTCGCACACGCCTTCCCTTGAGAACCTATCTAGACTCCAGAACAGCACCAAGTCAAACTGCTTCCGCGATGCGTCTGCGAACATCCGGCGGAAGGCTGGCCGGTCAGAAGTCTTGCCGCTTGCCTTGTCCACGTACTCATGCGCCAGTGTCCAACCATCACTGGCTTTGTGTTCAACGAACTCACGCAGTTCCCGAAGCTGGTATTCGCAAGTCTGCCCTTTGTCCTTCGTACTGACTCTGGCGTAAAGCGCGATTCGCATACTGCAATGGTACCAAAATCAGTTGATTGTGGTACAGCAATTGGGCAGTACCAACATGCTTGTTTGCAATGCCGGAATCCCACGCTTCGCGCAGGGTTTTTGGTACAGCACCTGAGAGTTACCCGCCCGGCTTTGGTACCTGCACATAGCTGACCTGAGTGCTGGGTTCCGGTATCGGGGTCCCGTCTTCCTGCATCCCCTGGATGTGTGCGGCCACGGCTTCCGCCATGCGCTACTTCGTTTCCTCCAAGGACTTGCCGGTGGCAACGCAGCCGGGCAGGTCCGGAACATGGGCACCGTACCCGGTGCCCATGTTCCGAGCTCAATCATCGATCACGTTGTCGGTCATCCCCACTGGCAACCGGGCCGGGCGCAACGGGCTCTCTTCCAGCGTGCCCTGTTCCACCATAAGCATGGCCAGTTCAGTCAGGGACGCTAGGAGCGTCGGATTGGCTAGGATCGCACTGGTTGGTAAGTCGAGTTGGCCGTCCACCTGAACATCCACGTCTACCTGCGCCTGTGCTGCACTCAGAACGGGGTGGAGGAATCGGCTCACGTGTTTTGCCGCATCCACACGCATTTCAAGCGGCACTTCCACAGTGACGTGTGTCCTCCGGCCATTCTCAATCACGGTTCTTGTGGCACTCCCATCCCTCACGATTTCCATCAAGAACCGAAGGGGATCTACCCCCAACTCTTCAGCCAGTGCCCGTGCATGGGCCACTGTGTTCTTCCGACGGCCCCCGAATCGTGGGTGATTCTCCTGCCACCGATGGCCGGGGTTCTTCATTTCGGCCAACGCGGTGGACTGTCTCTTTTGCTTCTCAGCCATAACATGTACGTCCTATGTTGCCGCGCGTCAGGTGACGCATGGCGTTGTGATGGCCGGTGGCAGGGGTTCTGATCCACCGGGCCGCGTGAAACCTGTCTGTGGGGCTGTGGGGCCGTGGCGGAACCACACATTGTTAGTAGGCTGTCCGCATCCACCGGCAAGAGGCTTGCCATTGGCTTTTCCAGGCAAAGTACTTCGCCATTATCGAGTTGCGAGCATTAACCACAGTTAATACGGCCTCCTGCGGGCCGTTTAAACGCCTTCAGGTGATGTTGTTGGCCAGCCCTAACGCACACACGTAAGGCACAAGATAGAAACCGAGTGCCATATGCGGGGGATTAGGACCTTCTGTCAGTACAAGCTGACGAAGATCGCTCACTCTGTCAGCGCAAATCCCCCTGTTCTCATAGAGTTGTCAGCTTGTCACCGTCACGATCACTTTTTGGCGAAAGAAAGTTCTCTCGCTACGTGCGTGCGCATATATGAACGACGGGTAGCAGGGACCACGGACTCTTCACCCGGCCCACATCCGCTGTACCACACATCCCAAACCCTACATCGAAACGGCTGGATTCCGGGACCCGGAATCAACAACCCGAATCAGCAGCGCTCAAAACATAGTGATATCGTCAATGCGCTTAGGCACCGGCAGCGACTCCCGCCGTGCTGGTGCAGGCACGGACCAATACCGGCGCGTGGACCCGGTGTTGTCATCGCGGTGGTCCTTCCCGCCGCGCTTTTCCAGCAGTCTGCGCACTTCGCCCCTGTCCACCTTGAACGTGTACCGCTTTAGCACAGCCATGAGCCCTGCCAATTTGAAGTACACCCGTCCGTCTTCCGGATCGAATACCTTGTTGGGGCTGGCCAGCATGTCTTCCATGCCCTCTGCGGACGCCTTGTTGCGGCAGAAGTGTTCCACCAGTTCCCAGAACTCGCCTTCCCGCGT
Source organism: uncultured Paludibaculum sp. (assembly GCF_963665245.1). Classification (NCBI taxonomy): domain Bacteria; kingdom Pseudomonadati; phylum Acidobacteriota; class Terriglobia; order Bryobacterales; family Bryobacteraceae; genus Paludibaculum; species uncultured Paludibaculum sp. The sequence continues at coordinate 1,427,415 of NZ_OY762269.1, read as the reverse complement.
AGTGTCTTCCGGGCAAGGGATGACCTGAACATTCTCCATGAACTTGTTGAGCGTGTTCACCCAGTCATCCTGCTTGGTGGGTGGCGGGCATGTGCGCACAGCCTTCAGGATCGCCTCTTGAAACAGCGTGTACCGGTGCAACTGCTGCGTGGTCAAGTGAACAGGCACCCCATCAATGAACCAAGTCCATACTGGCTCATCACCTTCATGCTGCATCAGCGGCCCGTATTCCGGGACCCGGCCACCACCGATGCCGTACTTGCGCATACGGCACAGGGATGCGTTGCAGTGCTGGTTCAACGGCGGCTTGCTGCACCCGTAGCGGTATTCCTTTTCTTTGGCCAGCGTCTTCAGGACGGTGCCTTCCACTTCCTGTTCCGATAGCGGTTCAGCAAAACACTTCCGGTTGTACTCGTAGACCTTCTGACGCCACTCGGCAGTGAACTTTCGGCGCCCGAATATGCCAAAGGCCAGCAGCGCATCGTTGCGGCAACCTTCTGGTACCTTCTGTTCGGCGAGAATCGCAAGGCATGGCGGCCCGTCGCGGAATTCAGGGTTCTCATCACCCTTGTGCTGCTGCTTCCGCTCCTGAAAGAACTCCGGTCCCACGGCCAGCGCATCAGCGGCCTTCAAGAACTCTTCCATGGTGTACGGGTCACCGGTCGGCTGGACGCCATACCGGTTGCTGGTGTCGCCACCGCAATAAGGCATGTTGACCCAACTGCCAAGGTCCTTTTCAGTGGTCCGCGATTGTTTGGGGAAGATTTCCGCGCTGCCGTGCCCGATACGCGCGGCCAAGTCCCGCAGGCGTTCGCGCATGGTCGCAGCGGGAATTGGTTCCCGGCCAAACAGGAACAGGTGCGCGCCACCAGATTTGGACCTGCACAGAATCAGGGGCAGTTGAAGCTGGGCCAGCCGCGCGGCAGTCTGGCCGTGGTCCAGCGAATCATAAACGTCGATGTCAATGCATCCCCACAGAACGGAGTCATTCTCCATGATCGTGATGACTCCTAACCCGTATCGTCCTTCAAGGTGGGCATGCCATAGTTCATCAGTCACCGGCAGGCGCTTTGTCACCGGGTCCCCCGTCAGCTTCCCGTTATCGCGCACTGTCTTACCGATGTTGGCATACGCGCCGTGCGCCTTTTCCATTCCCATGAACCGCGCGTGGAAGCGTCTGGCCAGCGCACTGGCTGCATCGGATGTCTTTGTTGTCTCGCTCACCGAAATTCCTCTGTTGGTTTCACTGCTTCGTTACGTCGCGGCACTCAGTGGGGCCGGTTCCTCGGCCCCACTGAGTTATGGCTATGTTCTCGGAAGACCCAAGTAGTCCATCATGGCGTCCGCCGCCGATTCCACCGTTTCGTACGAGTCGGGGCTGTCAACGCGGCCTTTCCTGAATCCGACATGCCACGCATAGCCACCCTCAAGCCTTCGCAGGTAGACTATGCCAAGGGTCTGGGGGCCCTTGCGCAAGAAACAGGTGGTACCCGCTCTGTTCCAACGCCAGAACATCATTCCCACCAGATTTCCCTGCGGCCCGCCTTGCAAAGGCCGTCAGGTGCGGTCATCTGCAGGATGCTGCGCAGGCACGAATCACAAGCACAACATGGACGCCACCGTTCTGCCAGCAGGTCATCTCTGAACTTCTTCCTCCGTTCGGAGCGCCTTTCAGCGCGCCGTTGCTCCCGGTCTGTCTCCTGCTGCTGCCAGCGATTCCGCAGGTCGTGAATCTGCTTGTCTACTGGGTCCATCACTCGCAGCCCTTCCGCTCCAGGTGGTATGCCGAACCCTTTGCGGGTTGCCGATTCCGTATATCCAGACGCGCGGCTTTCTGCTGTTCCCGGAAGGCTTTGATTTCGGTTTCCGTGGCCATCCTGTGGGTGCCTTCCACCAGATGCCGCGCGGCGTTCTCCACCGGGACTTCCATCGGCATTCCGCCCACGGTGTTGAAGGCATCGTTTTTCACTGACACCAACACGCAGTCCCCTGAGGGGAACTCAGTCCGCAACTCTGCCACCTTCCCGCGAACCCGCACTGCTATTTCGCGAATCTTACTCAAGGGTTCCTTCCTTCCAGCGCAAAAGCGCGTCCTGCACCGACCGCAACAAGTGATCGCGGTCGTCTTTCGTCAGTTGATTTGGAGGAAGTGTCAACAAGAACCCCGCGCGCGCGTCGTCCTTGTTGGTGAGTTCGGTGCGCGGGGGTTGCTGTTCCCGCGAGTGCGCATCAATGGCCGCCCTCAATTGGTCAGCCGTCATTCCATTGAAGTTGTCCATATCAGTTGCTCCACCTGCTCGAAATTGTCGCCAGCGATTCCTGCGCAGCCGCGTCCAACTGCGGCCACGGCCTGCGGGCCAGCGCGTCCAGCAGTTGTTCAAGCTGGTATGGCTTCAAGTCGCCCGCAGTCTGGCCCAACAGGGCCTTTACCTCTGTCAACGTCAGCGGATTCATTTCGCACCTCCAAGTGCAATACCGATGCCCAGGCTGACTTGCCTTGAACGTTCGTTCGTAACGGCTTCCATTGCCTGATACGCGGTCCTGAATGCGTCGCGAGCATCTTCTATCAAGGCTCCGGTTTTGGAATTGGGGCCGGATGGGAAGTGGACCACAGTTTCGGTGTGCAGCAAGGATTGGGCTGCGATGAACCGCTCAACGGCGGATATCATGGCGCGCTGACTCACAACAGAACAATGCGCAGCGGCCAGTTCTGCGTCCGCTTCCAACTTGCCCAACAACCGCACTAAGCTCCCATAACTGCGGGCGAAGTCTACTGCGTGCTTGAAGTAGGACGCGCGGCGCTGGTGCCGTTCAATGGCGTCAATTGCTGCGTCGTGGTCAAAGACGATATTCTGCGGAGCCTCGGTGAAGGCCTCAATCTGTTTGGCGCGCAGTGCTTCAGCTTCAGCCTTGCCCTGTTCCTCCAAACTGGCGATGCCTTCCTGTTCCGCCTCATATGCTTCATGCGCCCGCTCGCTGACCCTTGCTGCCTCCAGGCCGATGGCCACCAACTCCTCCAACTTGGATTTTGCTGTTGCCAGTCCGTCCTGTTCCGCCGCTATTGCCGGGGCATGGTCGGCGTATTGTTCATCTGTGTAATGAACCATTCGTGTGTCATTCTGTTTGTCCTGCAACGTGATCCGGGGTCTTTGACCCGTCCCGGTGGGGTCGCGTTTAAACGCGCCGTTCTGCGGGTGATTCAAAGCCCGATGTCAGAATCAGGCTCCGTCCGGGGCCAGCAATTTTAGCAGCCGGATAGCCGCGTCCAACCGCTGTTCCAGACTCGCCTGTTTAAACGTGCCACCGGGTTGCGGGATCAAGCCGTCCCGCATGGTCTGGCCAAGCGATTCGACCAGTGCTGCGGTGCCGTCCAGCCTTGGCCGTTCGGTGCGGGCTGATTCCATGAAGGTCCGCAATGCTGCCACCGGATAGCAGACCGCTGATCCGACACGCGCCTTTGGGATTTTGCCTTCCCTCGACAACTTGCGAATCATGCTCGGACTCAGGCCGGTGAACTTTGCGCTGTCCTGCAATCGCAGGTATGCCGGGGCCACCTGCTCAGCGTGCGTCATTGTTTTGCCTTGGGTGCGAACTAAGCCGTGAGGGCGGTTATCGCCGCCAGCCGGAGTATGTCATATGGCGTCATGCGTAGTCATGGCGCATGCAACGAAAATCGCGTATTTGTTGGGGTTTTGGGGCGGAAAAATTCAATCACGGCGCGTGAATGAATCTGAACCGGGCCGGTGAAGCGGGTTTAGGACCACGGAATGCGGGCACCGGGACCTTGAGATCATGGCCACGGTGACGAGAGCCGTTCACAAGGGTTCACCGCAGTGCTAAGACCGCACAGGGCAACGACATCAGCCGCGATTGCATCGGTGGCAAATGCGGCAGCGCTGCTAGACTCTGTGACCGCAGGCCTCAGTCCATTGATCGGGGCTTGTTCACTTGCAGTAAACGTTGGAAGCAATGCCTTGAACGATACAACCTTCGAAAAGCACTACCGTGTTGGCGAACTGGCCACACAGTGGGGCCTTGGCCGTGAGACGATTCGGAAACTGGTGAAGAATGAAATCGGAGTGGTGAAGTTACGCGCTGGGAAGAAGCAGTCCAACACCACATACAGTGTCCCGGAATCCGTCGCCCGCAGGATTCACACGCGGCTACTGAACGCAGCATGACGCACCAAGGGCCGGTTTGAGTAACCGGCCCTCAGTCATCGGTGGGAGAACAGAACCCTCCTCGGTGCTTTACTTGCTTCCAAGTTCGCGTTTAACCAGCCGATAGAGGACGACAATGAAATGCACTAGCACCGCAGTGCGAAAGGCAAACCATTCCAGAGTAGTGAACGGATCAGTGCTTAGCGATTGAGCGAACCCTTGCAGAGTAAGTAGGGTTAGATCTTGCATCGTATTTATTGCCCCGTGCAGATTCTTATCGCTTACCCGGCTTGGCGTTCGAGACAGGTTCAATCACTGAATCAATCGCTGCAGCGAACGCATCGACCTCATCTGCTTTCTCGGTGATCTTCCTGGTCATCTCCTCAGATTTCTTGAGGAGGTCCTCTAGCAATTCAGGGATTGTATCCACAGCATGTACACGCAAGAGACGAGGTGCATCATTAAAAAGCCACTGCTCCACGCTCTCGCCGTCCGGGTCCTGATAGTTCCCCGAGACGATTCGTATAGCAATCCCCCATTTCCCCCCGATCTTGGCATATCCTATTTGTTCCGAATAGAAATCAGACGTGAGGCTGTTGTCTGTATTGAAGGAAACCCATGTCGGGACGCCTAGGCTGAATTTCTTCAAGACGGTATCGATTTGACCAACAGAGCGCCCCAGCTGATCGGTGGCGGTGTTTAGGTGGGCTGACGCGGCGGGAAGTTGGCGAACGGCATTCTGGATGCGTTCGATCTTTTGAGACGAAGATTTAGCTTGTGAAGCCATACTGGACTCCTTGTACTCGATTTTTTGTTCTACAAACATGCAGTTGGCCCAAGATGACTCGGTACCCAACTAGGCACGAATAGAATAGCGAGAATTGCCGAAAAACACAACGGCAGTTTTGGAGTGCTTTGGAAGGCGTGCTAACTACACGCCCACGTCCTTCGATGTCAGGCCAGCAGCTTGGGTCGGGGGATGTCGTTGAATGCATCCCGCAAGATGCTTGTTAGTCGGGCCTGACGTTCGGGCACCCAGCGCGCATAATGTTCGCGCACGGTGTCCTCATCATCACCCAGAAGGTCAGCCACATCCGAAACGGGTACGCCACGCTGAAGCAGCATACGGGCAAACGTATGGCGGAAACGGTGGGGTGTGGGAGACTCTTCAAACTTCCCAGCCAGTTCAAAAACCTTGTTAAGCCTTCTGCGCCATAAGTCCGTCACCGTTTCCAACCGTTCGGAGTCACCAGTAATGAACGGACGTTGACCATGTGTCTTGGCCCTCGCGATCAGCCGGTCACGCACCCAGTCAGGAATCCAGGTGAACATGTCCCCACCGTTCTTCTGGGCACGCAGCAGGATTTCATTGCCACGCAGCCGGTCCATGTGGAACAGGCCAGCGTCCGAAATCCGATAGCCGGTGTGCACCAGCAGGTGTATGAAGTCCTTGGCGTCTTCCCCTGTCCACACCCCCGTCGTCGTGCCGTTATTCCATTCGATGCTGCCGAGCCGGTCGCACGCCGTGTAGATACGGTCCAGTTCTTCATCCGTAAACGGGAATTTGTTCGCCACGCGGTTGGCCCCTAACGGTGGCTTCAAGTCAGCCGTCACTGGACTCTTCGTCAGCCACTCGCGGACAGCGGCAAAACGGAAGAACGCCCGCAGGGTGCCAAGCGCTTTGCCCTTGGCACGTGGCCCCAGTTTCCAGGTGGCATAGAACACGTCGATATCCGCAGACGTGAACTGGTCCAACATGATGTAGCCCTTGTCATTGGCGTATGACCGCAGATGCTTGCAGAACGTCCGGTATTTGCGGAGGGTGGACGGAGCGATCTTTGTCCCTTCGCGGACGGCAAGGAAGGCGGCCATGGCGTCGGCGATGGTGACCCGCCCGGAATCGAGGGACGCGGCTTCGGGAGTGGGGCGCTCTTGCGCCATAGGGTTGGATGGCCCGTCCCACGAACCTACGCCTTCCCAGCCGCGCACTACGGGCTTGGCTTCATCCCAGGTGGTGCGTTCTGTGTTCTTGCGCTTGAACTGTCCGTTGAGGGTTCCGGAAGCGTAGATCGGACAGCGGCAGGTCTTCCAGCTACGACGCAGTTCGTCCGCTTCGTAGCTCATTGCGTGCAGCGCGCGGCCACCAAGACAATGGGAACCGTGTCTGCGATAGATGTTCAGGGCCATATCGTGCCGCCCTGATCCTATCACACGCATTACCCAAAATTACCCAAGCCGGAAGGCCCTTTGGCGCTAACTTGTTGAATCTAGGCTGGCGGTGAGGGTGGGATTCGAACCCACGGAACCCTTACGAGTTCAACGGTTTTCGAGACCGCCCGATTCAACCACTCTCGCACCTCACCAGACACTAGACTAGCTGAATTCCCGGGGGTCCCGCAACGACCCCCTCCGGGCTCCGGCCTTGAAGAAAGCCGAACCGGGGTTCGGCTGCGGATCCTGGATCCGCCCCACTTCAGGAGTTGGTAGTGGTGGCTTGGCCGCTACTCCTTCTTCAAACCGAACTTTTCCATCCGATAGATTAGGACCTTGCGGCTGATGTCCAGATACTCCGCCGCCTTCGTCTGGTTCCAATTGCACTTCTGCAGCGCCCTCAGGACCAACTCCTTCTCCACCGCTTCCAGACTGATGCCTTGCGGGGGGAGTTCGAGCTGGATCGCCTCCAGAGGATCTCGCTGGCGGCGGAGATCGTCGGGGAGATCATCCACATGGATCTCGGGGCCCGGGGAGAGGACGACCAGTCGTTCCACTATGTTCTCCAACTGGCGGACATTGCCGGGCCAACGGTAGGTCATGAAGTGCGGGAGCAGGGCCTGGGGTAGCACCAGTTCCGGACGCTGCATGCGCTGCTTACACTTCTCGAAGAACAACGCCACGAGTTCGGCGACGTCCTCCGGCCGCTCGCGAAGGGGCGGCAATTCCAGGGGGATGACCGCCAGACGGTAGTAGAGGTCCTCGCGGAAGGTGCCGTTCTCCACCATGGCCTGCAGGTTGCGATGAGTGGCGGCGATGATGCGGACATCGACCTTGACGGGTTGGGCAGCCCCGATTCTCTCCACTTCTCGTTCCTGAATGAGGCGCAGGATCTTGACCTGGAGTTCCAGAGGCAGCTCACCGATTTCGTCGAGGAAAAGAGTGCCCTGATCGGCCATCTCGATCTTGCCCTGTTTGTTGGCGACGGCTCCGGTGAACGAACCGCGAGTATGGCCGAAGAGCTCGGATTCGAGCAGTTCGCGGGGGATGGCACCACAGTTGATGACGATCATGGGGCGCTCGCGGCGCGGGCTGTTGAAGTGGATGGCCTTGGCCAGGAGTTCCTTGCCCGTGCCGGTTTCACCTCGGACGAGAACCGTGGAGGCGCTCTGCGCCGCGCGCGCGGCGTTCTCCAGCGTGGAAAGCAGGGCCTTGGAGTTGCCGATGATGCTTTCGAAGCCGAACTTGCGATCGATGGCTGTGCGCAGGGACTGAACCTCGCGCCGCAGTGCGCGATGTTCCAGCGCCCGGGCCAGGATCATTCGCAATGCGTCGGAGTTCACCGGCTTGATGATGTAGTCGAAGGCCCCCTGTTTCATGGCCTCGACGGCGGATTCGATGGTGCCGAAGGCGGTGACAACGATGACGATGATCTCGGGGTAGTCCTGCTTGACGCGCTGGAGGAGTTCCAACCCGGAGAGTCCGGGCATGCGGAGATCGGTCAGCACCAGGTCCTGCGGATGGCGCTGGAGAATGGCCAAAGCCTCGTCGCCGTCGGCGGCCGTTGTAGCTTCGTAGCCCGCCTGCTGGAGGCGGAGCTGGGTGACACGACGGAGGCTTTCTTCGTCGTCCACGATGAGGATGCGTTTTCCGGTCATGGGCGGTCTGCCTGTTTCTGCGGGAAGGAGAGGGTGAAGAGGAGTCCCCGATCGGGGTTCCTCGTGACGGCGATTTTGCCGCCATGCTGGGAGACGATCTGATGGACGACCGAGAGACCGAGGCCGGTGCCGGTGTCCTTGGTGGTGAAGAACGGATCGAAGATGTGGTCAAGCAGGTCTTCGGAGATGCCGTCGCCCTGGTCTTTCACGCGGATCTCGATGCTCTCGCGAGTAGCCTCGACGTCGACGTGGACTTCCCCACCCCGCGGCATGGCTTGGGTGGCATTGAGGAGGAGATTGAGCAGGACCTGAGCCAATTGCTCTTCGTCGCAGACGAGCTTGGGCGGACCGCCACGGAACTCCTTTGTGAAACGGATGCCGTTCTTGGCGGAGTGGGCGACAAGTTCGAGGACTTTATCGAGGACACCTGCGAGGTTGACTTCGCGCCATTCCGGGCGGCGAGGGCGAGCGAAGTCGAGCAGGCTGGTGAGGAGACGGTTGAGACGACCGCACTCCTTGCGGATGATGCCGAGAGTTTCCTGGCGGACCTCTTCGGGCTCGCCGCCGGCGAGGAGAACCTCGGCGGCGCCATCGATACTGGCGAGCGGGTTGCGGATCTCGTGGGCCAGGCCGGCAGCAAGTTGGCCGATGGCGGAGAGGCGGTCGGCGCGTTTCACCTGCTCGAAGGTGTTCTGGAGCTCCTCATAGACCTTGCTGAGCTGCCGGGCGGTCTGCTGGAGCTGGAGGCGGCGATGGCGTTCCTGATCGGCAAGGATTCCAGTGACGGCACCGACGGCGAAGAACATGATGATCTCGACGTACTGCTCCATCTCGTAATGACGCATGCCGGTCCAGGCGGTCATGATGTGTGGGACGTAGGCGAGCCCTGCGACAGCGGCGGCAGTGAGCCCGCCGATCCAGCCAAAGGTGATGGCGGCAAAGACGACGGGCAGATAGTAGGCGCGCTGGAAGACTCCATGCCACATGAGCTGGCTGGGCGGGGTGAAATAGTGGCCGGCACTGATGGCGGCAATGGCGGCCGCGACCAGAGCAATGGCGCCCCAATTTGTTTTCTGGTGTTCTGGCTCCACAGGGGTCCCGATGTACGGAGTGTAGCGTAGAAGGCTCCGCTCAGCGGGAGTTATGGGGTGCCTCATTTTGGACAATCGCCGTCTGAAAGTCTCCAAGTCCGACGGCCGGCGCAGCCTTGCGCCAGGCGCAACTCATTGTCCTGACAAGAGATAGTGAACTCCGCATGGGTGGCCCTGGAACTGCACCCCTGTGGACAGCGATGGACACCCTGCTTCCGATGCGCGCGATCCGATTGGGCCTCATGGCATTGCTGGCCGGGGCGGTGCTCTCGGCGGCCGAGGCGCCCGGCAGCCTGAAGGCACTGCTGGCTGAGGCGTTGACCAACAATCCGGAGATTCTGGCTTCGCAGAAGCGGTATGAAGCGGCGCGGCAGCGGCCGAGCCAGGTGAGCAGCCTGCCCGATCCTATGTTCTCGCCCGGCTTCGCCAGCAATGGGCGCCCCTGGCCCGGAGCCGGGTTGGGCAAGGAACCGACATCGAACATCGGATTCATGGTCTCGCAGGAAGTGCCCTGGCCTGGCAAACGAAAACTGCAGGGCGATATGGCGGTGAAGGAGTATGAGGCCGAGTTCCAGAACTATGCGCAGGCCCAGTTGAGCGTGGTGTCGAGAATCAAGCAGGCCTACTACCGGCGGGCCTATGCGTTCGACGTTGTCGAGGTGCTGGACCGGAACATCGATCTGCTGCGACGGATGCTGAAGATCACCGAGGCGCGGTATGCGGTGGGCAAGGCCGCGCAGCAGGATGTCTTCAAGGCGCAGACACAGATCTCGATTCTCTCGACGAAGCGGATCCAGTTGGAGCGAGAGAAGCGGGCGCGGGAAGCGGAGATTGTAAGCCTGTTGAACCGGGCTCCGGGCTCTCCGCTGGAGCGGCCGGACGTGCTGGCTCCGCTGGAGATGAAAATCGGACTAGAAGAGCTTTACGCCTCGGCCCGGCAGAACTCTCCAATGCTGCTGAAGGACGAGAAGATGATGCAGCGCGCGGAACTGGCCGTCAACATGGCGCGCAAGGAATACTACCCCGATTACACCATCAAGGCGGGGTACTTCAACATGGGCTCGATGCCGCCGATGTATCAGCTGAGCGCGGACTTCAAGATCCCGCTGTACTTCTTCCGCAAGCAGCGCCAGGCGGTGACGGAACAGTCGCAGACGCTGGCGGCGACGCGGCGCGATTACGAGGCGAGTAGCCAGTCGCTGCTGTTCCGGATCAAGGACGACCAGTTGATGGCGGAGACTTCGAATCAACTCATCAAGCTTTATAGCCAGACGGTGATTCCGCAGTCGAGCCTGGCGCTGGAGGCGTCGTTGTCGTCCTACGAGACGGGCACTGTGGACTTCCTCACGGTGCTGATGAACTACGTGACGGTGGTTGAGTACGAGATGAACTACGAAGAAGAGTTGCAGAACTACTATCTGGCGGTGAGCCGGCTGGAAGAGATGACGGGTCGGAGCCTGCTGCCATGAAGGTCCTAAAAGTTCTGCTGGGTTTGATGCTGCTGGCGGTGGCGTTTGTGGGCGGATTCGGGTATGGCCGTTGGTACGGTCCGCGAGAGGCGAAGGCGGTGAAGCAGGCCGAGAAGCCGCATGGGTACCACTGCCCGATGCATCCGAACTTCCGGTCGGACAAGCCGGGCGAGTGCGGAATCTGCGGAATGCGGCTGGTGCCGGACGAGGTGGACGCCCAGATGCCGGCTACGCCGGCGCGGGACATGGCCAGCATGCCGATGGGGACGGTACGCGTCTCGCCCGACAAGCAGCAACTGATTGGCGTGCGGTATGGCGTGGCGGAAGAGGCGTCGGGCTCGCACAGCTTTCGAGCGGTAGGCAAAGTGGCGGTGGACGAGACACGGATCGCGAAGGTTCAGACCAAGACCGAAGGCTGGATCGATCAGGTATTCGTGAACTTCACGGGCAAACTGGTGGAGAAGGGTCAACCGCTGCTGACGTTGTACAGCCCGGAATTACTGGCCAGCCAGCATGAGTACCTGCTGGCGCTGAAGAGCCGGGAGATTCTGAAGAACAGCACGCTGCAGGGGACCGGGGCACAGAACGAAGGGCTGATCAACGCGGCGCGCAAGCGACTGGAACTGTGGGACCTGAACGCCGAGCAGATTGCGGGCATCGAGAAGTCGCGCCTGCCGGTGACAAACATCACGCTATTCGCGCCCATCAGCGGATACGTGATGACGCGGAATGCGTTCCCCAAGCAACGCGTGATGCCGGATACGGAGCTCTACACCGTGGTGGACCTGAGCCGCGTGTGGATCATGGCAGACGTCTTTGAGAACGAGATGGCGCAGGTACGCGAAGGGATGGCCGCGACTCTGACGTTGAGCTACGGCGGTGGACGCAAGATTGCCGCACGAGTGAACTACGTCCAGCCGCAGGTGGATCCCATGACACGCACCCTGAAAGTGCGGCTGGAGGCCGAGAATCCGGGTCTGCTGCTGAAGCCGGACATGTTCGTGGACGTCGACTTCGCGGTTTCGTCGCCGCGGCGCGTGAGCGTGCCCGCCGACGCCGTGCTGGACGCGGGCCTGCGCAAGACGGTGTTTGTGGATCGCGGAGATGGATACCTGGAACCGCGCGCCGTGGAAACCGGCGACCGGATTGGCGACCGCATCGAGATCCTGAAAGGACTGAAGGCCGGTGAGCGGGTGGTGACGTCTGGCAACTTCCTGATCGATAGCGAGAGCCAGATGCGATCGGCGGCCGCGGGCATGTCGTCGCACGATCACGGGCAGGGCGGGAAGCAATGATCGACCGGATTATTGAGTTCTCGGCCGCGAACAAGTTCCTGGTGTTCATCCTCGTTGGATTCGCTGTCGTGGGCGGCGTGTACTCGATGCGGACGGTACCGCTGGACGCGATTCCCGATCTAAGCGATACGCAGGTGATTGTGTACTCGCGGTGGGACCGCAGCCCGGACATCATGGAGGACCAAGTCACCTACCCCATCGTCACGACGATGCTGGGGGCGCCAAAGGTGAAGGATGTGCGCGGGTTCTCTGACTTCGGATACTCATTCGTCTACATCATCTTCGAGGAAGGGACGGACATTTACTGGGCGCGGTCGCGGACGTTGGAGTATCTGTCGTCGGTACTGCCGAGGCTGCCGCAGGGTGTGAAGACGGAGTTGGGTCCGGATGCGACAGGCGTGGGCTGGGTGTTCCAGTACGCGCTGGTCGATACCACGGGCAAGCGGTCGCTGGCGGAGTTACGGTCGTTGCAGGACTGGTTTCTGAACTACCAGTTCAAGGCGGTGCCGGGTGTGGCGGAAGTGGCACCCATCGGTGGGTTTGTTCGGCAGTACCAGGTCAATGTCGATCCGAACCGGCTGCAGGCTTACAACATCCCAATCATGCGGGTGGTGGAAGCGGTGCGGAAGGGCAACGACGATGTGGGCGGGCGTCTGATCGAGATGGCGGGCGCCGAGTATATGGTGCGTGGGCGAGGGTACGCCAAGAGCGAGGAAGACATCGGGAAGATCGCCGTTGGCGCGAGTGAGAACGGAGTGCCGATCCGCGTCAGCGATGTGGGCACGGTGACCCTGGGTCCGGACATGCGGCGCGGGGTGACGGATCTGAACGGGACGGGCGACGTAGTGTCGGGGATCATCGTGATGCGGCAGGGCGAAAACGCGCTGAACGTAATTGAGCGCGTGAAGGCCAAGATCAAGGAAGTGGAACCGGGGCTGCCGGCTGGGCTCAAGATCGTCAGCACGTACGACCGGTCGGATCTGATTCTGAGGTCCGTTGAGAATCTGAAGGGCACGCTGACCGAGGAGATGATCATCGTTTCGCTGGTGATCCTCGTATTCCTGTGGCACGTGCCCAGCGCGATCATCCCGGTGTTCACGATTCCCATCGCGATCATCATTTCGTTCATCCCGATGAAGATGATGGGGCTGACGTCGAACATCATGTCGCTGGGCGGCATCGCGATTGCGATCGGGGCGATGGTGGACGCGGCCATTGTGGTAGTCGAACAGACGCACAAGAAACTGGAGGAGTGGGAGCGGACGGGCCGCAAGGAAGACTATCACCGGGTGGTGGTCAACGCGGTGAAGGAGGTGGGCGGGCCCAGCTTCTTCGCGCTCCTGGTAATTGCGGTGTCGTTCCTTCCAGTGCTGACCCTGGAGGCGCAGGAAGGGCGGCTGTTCAAGCCGCTGGCCTACACGAAGAACTTCTCGATGATCGTCGCGGCGCTGCTGGCGATCACGCTGGACCCGGCCATGCGGCTGCTGTTCACGCACATGCAGAAGTTCCAGTTCCGGCCGGCGTGGCTGGCTCGCGTGGCCAATGCGGTGCTGGTGGGCACCATCCATTCGGAGGAGAATCATCCGATCAGCCGGATCCTGATCAGGGTCTATGATCCCATCTGCCGGTGGTCGCTGCGTTGGAAGTACCTGGTCATCACAGCGGCCGTGGCCATGGTGGTGGTGACGGTGCCGGTGTTCGAGAAGCTGGGGTCGGAGTTCATGCCGCCGCTGAACGAGGGCTCGCTGCTCTACATGCCTTCGACGCTGCCGGGCATCTCGGTGAACGACGCGCAACGGCTGATGCAGGTGCAGGACCGTGTCATCAAGCAGTTTCCTGAGGTGGAGTCGGTGATGGGCAAGGCAGGGCGAGCGGAGACGTCGACGGATCCGGCTCCGCTATCGATGATGGAAACCGTCATTGTGCTGAAGCCCGAAGAGCAGTGGCGGAAGGTGGACACGTGGTACTCGAGTTGGGCCCCGGAGCGGCTGAAGGGAGTGTTGCGGCGCTTCACGCCGGACCACATCAGCCAGGAACAGTTGGTCGAGGAGATGAATGCGGCATTGAAACTGCCTGGCGCGTCGAACGCCTGGACCATGCCCATCAAAGGCCGTATCGACATGCTGACGACAGGCGTCCGGACCCCGGTGGGCATCAAGATCTACGGATCGGATCTGCGGCAGATTGAGCGGCTGGGCGGCGAGGTGGAAGCGCTGCTGCCGCGGATCGAGGGCACGCGCAATGTCTTCGCGGAACGCACGGGCGGCGGGTATTTTCTCGACTTCGACTGGAAGCGGGATGAACTGGCTCGCTATGGATTGACGATCGCCGAGGCGCAGGATGTACTGATGAGCGCCATCGGTGGCGAGAACGTGACGACGACGATCGAAGGCCGCGAGCGGTATCCGGTGAATGTCCGTTACTTCCGGGACTTCCGCAGCGATGTGAACATGCTGGGCCGAGTGCTGGTGCCGACCATGGACGCAAAGAAGCAGGTGCCCATCTCACAGTTGGCGAACATCAAGACGGTGACGGGTCCAGGCATGTTGCGAGATGAGAACGGGCTCCTGAACGGTTATGTGTACGTCGACGTGGCTGGCCGCGACGTGGGCAGTTATGTCGAGGAGGCGAAGAAGCTGGTCCGCGACAACATCAAGTTACCGCCCGGCTACACGATTGCTTGGAGCGGGCAGTATGAGGCCATGCAGCGCGTGAAGGAGCGCCTGACGGTAATCCTGCCGGTGACGCTCTTCCTGGTGCTGATGTTGCTGTACCTGAATACCAAGTCGCTGACGAAGACTCTCATCATTATCCTGGCGGTACCGTTCTCAGCAGTGGGCGCGATCTGGTTCCTCTACGCGCTGGGTTACAACATGAGCATCGGTGTATGGGTGGGCCTGATCGCCCTGATGGGCGTCGATGCCGAAACCGCGGTCTTTATGCTGCTGTATCTCGACCTGGCTTACGAGAGGGCGAAGAAGGACGGCCGGATGTCGACGCTAGGCGAGCTGCAGGAGGCGATCCACGACGGCGCGGTGAAGAGGATCCGGCCCAAGTTCATGACAGTAGCCTGCATGTTCCTGGGGCTGGTGCCGATAATGTGGTCGGCTGGATCGGGTGGCGACGTAATGAAGCGCATCGCGGCTCCGATGATTGGCGGGATCTTCACGTCGTTTGTGTTGGAGCTGGTGGTCTATCCGGCCATCTACGAGGTTTGGAAATGGAATACAGAAGTCAAAAAGCACTCGCCCGCACAGGCTTAGTTGTTCTAGCTCTGACAGCGGTTTCGCTGCAGGCAACCGAGTTCCGATTCCAGGTGTTGCACGATCATCTGCTGGTGAGGAAGGATCAGCCGGCGACGCTGGTGGTGGATGAGCACGGCATCACGTTCCAGGAGCAGAGCCGGAAGAAGAAGACTCCGGATCAACTGCACCACGGACACTGGGGCTACCAGGACGTCGAGCAGCTCTACGTGTCGCCGGACAAGATCAAGATCGTCACGTATCAGGATCGGAAGTGGGCGCTGGGTGTCGACCAGGAGTACGAGTTCAAGCTACTGCCGGGGCAGGATGTGCGGCCGGTTTACGAACTGCTGAAGAACCGGCTGGACCGGCGGTTTGTCGCGGCGGTAGCCGACGAACAGGTGGAGGCACTGTGGACGCTGCCCGTGAAGCTGCTGGGGAAGCTGAGCGGCTCGCAGGGGACGCTGCGGTTCTCCGGCGACCGAATCGTGTATTTGAGCGATCGCAAGGGCGCGTCGCGCACCTGGCGTTATCAGGACATCGAGAACATCAGCAGCTCCGATCCTTATCAACTAACCATTACGTCCTACGAGCGGGCCGCCACACATTACGGCAGCCGCAAGGGCTTCAACTTTCAGCTCAAGCAGCCGCTGGATGAGAAGAGGTTCAATCTCGTCTGGCGCAGGCTCAACGCCGTTCACGGCCTTGAGTTGCTGACATCCATACCCGAGAAAGGCAATTGATCATGAAGAAACTGATTCCCCTCACTCTGTTGTATGCGGGCCTGATGATGGCCGCCGGCGCGTCGCAGGTGTTCACCGGCGTGATTACGGACACGATGTGCGGCGCGGACCACAAAGCGATGGGCGCCGCCAACGATGCCAAGTGTGTTCGAGACTGCGTGAAGATGGACAAGCGGTTCAAGTACGCGCTGTACGACGGCAAGAACGTCTACACACTGAGCGATCAGGCCACACCGGAGAAGTTCGCCGCGGCCAAGGTCAAAGTGACCGGCGCGCTGAGCGGCAAGACGATCCAGGTAGAGAAAATCGAGGCGGTGAAGTAGAGCTATTGGCCCACGGTGGCGAAGTCGAGGACTTGGCCGCCGTGGACTCGCGCAAAGGACTCGGCTTCTGCTTTGCCGGCGAAGGCTAGTTCACCCGGACTGCACCGGTCGAAGGTGGCCTGCATGGGCCGTTTGTCGGGTTCCGGCGCGTGGGTGTGCTCGGTGCAGGGGTTCACGTCGCTGCTCCGTACCAGGTAGGCTCCGGCAATCGCCAGTGGCCTGCCCGTATTGAAGTCGGTCAGTTCTATGATCCTGACTGCTTTCGCCGATTGCAGATGTTCGGAACGCGCGCAGGCCGGGCAGCAGAATACAGCGCGCTTGCCGTCCAGCAGGGCCACTGTGCGGGAGTTCTTGTGCACGGGGCGCTGGCAGGCCTTGCAGAGTTCGCCGGCCGCCGGCCAGATGCCTACACCCTTGCAGCCGCCCAGGAATGAGACAGGCAGGAGAGACACGGAGAGCCAGGCTCGTCTGGACAAAGTTCGATTCATTGGCGCCCGCTCCTTACTCCCATGCTAGCGGGTGTGAGGCTAGGGGTGGGAGAGCAGATAGTCGAGATACGCTTCGATGCAAGATTCGCCTTCAGCCGGGGCCCACACGGCGAACTCTTTGTCGGTGGTTGGATCCCAGGGGCCGGGCTTCACTTCGTAGACCACCGCCCAATCGTCAACGACGCAGACCGTATGCCAAAGGCCAGGCGCGACATCAATGCCGCGCAACGGGCCCGACGAGGAAAGGAGCCAGGAGTCCGTCACGACGCCCTGGTCGTCGAACGTAAACAGACGTACGGTTCCTTCCATCAGGATCCAACTCTCCGCCTTGGGCGGGTTGCGATGCCGATGGGGCTGGACGTAGGTCCCGCGCAGCATCACGTTCAGAAAGCGGTGAGGATTGTCCTGGGGCGAGCTGTGAAAGTTGTGGTTGATGCGCAGACGTGGGCTGGCGGCCGCACGCACGCGTAGCGAGTCGATCAGGTCCTGGCTGATAAGCTGAACGTCATCCACGTCGTGCGTACTCCTCAATGAGCTTTTCGGCATGGCGCAGCGCCTCGGCGCTGAGGTGCTGGCCTGAGAGCATGCGTCCGATTTCGCGGACACGCTCCTCGCCCAGCATTTCGTCGACCTGGGCCGAGGTGCGGCCCCCGGACTCGCGCTTGGACACGACGTAGTGGTGATCGGCGAAGCCCGCGATCTGGGCCAGGTGCGTCACGCAGAGCACCTGACTGGACTCGGAGATCTTCTTCAAGCGGCGCCCGATGGTTTCCGCCGCGGCACCGCCGACGCCGGAATCCACCTCGTCAAAGACCAGCGTGCGTGCGATGTGCCCGTTCGACCTCTGGACGACGCACGTCTTGAGGGCCAGGGCCACGCGGGAGAGTTCGCCGCCGCTGGCGACCTTGTCGAGGGGGCGCAGTTCCTCACCGATGTTGGCCGAGACAAGAAACTCGACAGCGTCCATGCCATGGGGCGAGGGGTCGCAGGGGCTCAGTGCAATGCGAAACGACGTGCCCTTCATCGCCAGCCCGCCGAGCTCGGTCTCGACGGCCTTTTCCAGTTTCTTGGCCGCCTTGGTCCGAAGCGAGCGCAAGCGCTCGGCCTTGGCTTTGTACTCACTTTCGCGCCGGGCGATGGAGGCTTCCAGTTCGGCGCGGCGCTCACCGGCCGATTCCACGGCGTCAAGCTGCTCGCAAACCTGGGCATAGAACGCCAGGATCTCCTCGATCGTGGTGCCGTACTTGCGCTTGAGCTTTTCGATCTGCGCGAGGCGGTTCTCCAGGTCTTCCAGGCGTTTGGGATCGGCTTCCAGGTGCCCCAGGTAGTGGCCGAGCTCCATCGCAGCTTCTTTCACGGCGATTTGGGCGGGCCGCAGAGTCTCCAGCAGACCCGAGAGGCTCTCGTCGATCTTCGCCAGCTCTTCAATTTTTTTTAGGGCCAGACCGAGGCTGCTGGCGACGGCGTGTTCCGATTCCGAGAGGGCGTCGTGGGCGACGGTGGCCGCCTCGCTGAGGCGGGCGACGTTCTTGAGGACGCGCTTCTCGTTTTCCAGTTGCGCCTCTTCCCCGGGGGTCAGCTCCAGCGCCTCGATCTCCTTGCGTTGCATGGTCCACAGGTCGGCCATGCGCAGCTTCTCCTGCTCGGCGCGGTTCAGCTCCTGGAGCGCGCGAACGACGGCATGCCACTCGTGATAGGAGGCTTCGACCTCGGCTAGAGGTTCCGCGACGGCAGCGGACTCATCCAGCAGGTCGCGCTGGGAGTCGCCGGAGAACAGCTTCTGCTGATCGTGCTGACCGTGAATGTCTCCCAGGAACGGCGCTATCTCTTTGAGAAAAGAGGCAGCTACGGGGCGGCTGGCAGCGAAGGCGCGGGACTTGCCGGAAGACAGGATTTCTCGTGCGAGCAGGATCTCCCCGTCTTCCGCTTCGAGGCCGGCTGCTTCGAGCACACGGTGGAATTCCGGGTCGGACGGGACTTCGAACCGGCCCGAGACGAAGGCGCGCGCGGCGCCGGTGCGGACCATCTCAGAGGACGCACGGCCGCCTAGCAGAAGGGTCAAGGCGTCCACCATCAAACTCTTGCCGCTGCCCGTCTCGCCGGTCAGGGCGTTCAGTCCGGCGTGCAGAGGCAGGCGCAGGCGTTCCACTACCGCGAAGTTCTCGACGACGAGTTCCACCAGCATTCAGACCAAGTATAAATTCTTCGCGCGGGCCGGTTGTGACGAACTTTGCGGCCGCGGATCGCGTCGCACATAAAGCAGTGAAATTGTTCCAGGAAGCAGCCTGAGCCGCGCTCCTTGGATATTATAGGAACTGAAGGACATTGAAGGAGTCAATCGTTGACCATGCCATTCATTGGCGCGTTCCTGCAGCTTTCCATCGTCGAACTCGTGCTGGGGGCGTCCCTTATCTCGAAGTTCGTTCTGGCGATCCTACTTATTGGGTCGCTGCTGAGCTGGACGATTATTTTCGCCAAGTGGAGCCAGTTCAAGTCCGCTGCCGAAGCGAACGCAACCTTCCTGCGCGCCTTCCGTAAGGCGCCCAACCTGGATGCGGTGGCTGTCGCCGCTGAACAATTCAATAAGGCGCCGCTCACCGGAGTGTTCGACTTCGGCTATGAAGAGGTCGTGCGTCAGATCAAGTCGAAAGGACAGATCGCCAACAAGATCGCACTGGAGCGCACACTACAACTGGGCATCAGCGAGGAGATCACGCGTTTGGAGCGCAGCATGAGCTGGCTGGCCACGACGGCCACAGTGTCTCCGTTTGTCGGGCTCTTCGGCACGGTGCTGGGCATCATCAATGCGTTCCAGGGCCTGGGTTCGGCCGGCAACGCCAGCCTGCGGGCGGTTGCTCCGGGCATCGCGGACGCTCTGGTGGCCACGGCCGCGGGCCTGGCCGCAGCCATTCCCGCCGCCATTGCGTATAACGTGATGGGCCACTCGATCAAGGAAATCGCGGCGCGCATGGAAGACTTCGCGCTTGAGTTTCTCAACCTGACGGAACGCCACTTCGAGGAGTAATCAGCTATGGCCTTCTCGATGAATAACGGTGGGTTCGGGCGCCGCAACGGACGCGGCGGCGGTGCTCTTGCCGAGATCAACATCGTCCCGCTGGTCGACGTCGTGCTGGTGCTGCTGGTGATCTTCATGCTCACGGCCCATGTGGTCGAGTTTGGGCTGGAAGTAGAGGTCCCGAAAGTAAAGCAGGTCAAGGAAAGCGCGCAGGAACTACCCACGGCTTCGCTGGACAGGACGGGCAATCTGTTTCTCAATGAGAAGCAGGTCAACATCAATGAGCTGGGCTCTGAGTTCAAGCGGCGCTTCCCCAACGCCAAGGCTGTGTACTTGCGCGCCGACCGCCACACTATTTACGATCCCATCGCCCAGGTAGTGAGTACGCTGGGTCAAGCCGGCCTGGACGTACGGCTGGTGACACAACCGGACGATTCCGGACCTGCGAAGTAATTCGGACATGGACCAACACGTTGACGTCCTGGCAGAACGCGACTCGCTGAGGAGGCCACTCGTCGGCTCACTGATGCTGCATGGGGCGCTTTTTGGAACCATTGGCCTGCTCACGGTCTTCAACATCGGCAAGTCGACCACATGGGGCGATCCGAATTCCATGGGGGGCGGTTCGGTCTCAGTCACACCGGTTCAGCGGATCCCGCTGCCAGGGCGCACCGGCCCGAAAAACCCGGTGGCCGAGGACACGCAGTCGGAGATTCCTGAGGAAGTGAAGCCCAAGCCTAAGACTAAACAGGCGGTCAAGGACGACCCGGACGCGATTCCGATGAAATCGAAGAAGCGCCAGAAGGCCGACCGAACGGAGCGGGCCTCGAACCGGACGGCAAAGCGGGAGTACTACGAGAATCAGGTCTACGCCAATACAGGGCAGGCCGCGTCGTCACCGATATTTGGAATGGCGCCCGGCTCGGGCCAAGTCGGAGTGGGTTCGAATTCGCCATTCGGCAGCCACTGCGGCGCCTACGCCACGCTGCTGCGGGATCGGGTGGGTCAGCGCTGGCGGACTGACCAGGTGGACGCGCGCATACATACTCTACCGCCGGCCATTGTCACTTTTGACCTTGCCCGCACGGGCCAGGTTACGCGCATCAGTCTGTCCCAGTCGAGCGGCAACGCCACGCTCGACTATTCGGCGCAACGCGCCATCACCGAAGCCGCACCCTTCCAGCCAATCCCCCCGGAGTGTGAGGGTAATCCGGCCCATATCGAATTCTGGTTCCAATTGAAGCGATGAAGAAAACTATCTCACTCAGTCTGCTCGCTATCGGCGTTCTGGCCGGGCTGGCGTACAGCCAGTCGCAGGACGTCGTCAAGATCATCCTCAGAAGTGGCGACAAGCAGAAGATCGCCCTGCCGGACTTCCGCGGCGGAGGTGGAGCGACGCCACTGGTGGACACCTTCAACCAGACCGTCTTTGACGACATCCAGAGGTCTGGGCTCTTCGATATGGCCTCCAAGAGCTTCTATCCTCTGAATCCGCCGCAACAGGAGTCGGATTGGCGCCAGACGCCCGCACCGACACCGGGCCGCCGGGGCGAGCCGCCAACACCGCCGAATTGTGGAGGACGCTGCCTCTCGGACTGGAGCGGATCTCCGGTAAGCTCAACCTTGCTCGGCTTCGGCTATGCCGCCGAACAGGGCGGGCAGTTGGTAGTCTTCGGGCACCTCTACAACGTGACCGTAGCGGACCTCGCCGGCGCGAAGCTGTTCCGGAAACTCTACAACGCTCCGCTGACAACAGACGGCGCCCGCAAACTTGGCCATGACTACGCAGCCGATATCCTGGCGCAGTTTGGCGCACCTTCGCTGGCGGGATCGAAGATCTATTTTGTTTCCACGCGCTCGGGCTCCAAGGAGCTTTGGTCCATGGACTTCGACGGATCGAACCAGAAGCAGATCACCTCGTTCCGATCGATCACAACCTTCCCCGCCATCTCTCCGGACGGGACGCGCCTGGCCTTCACTAGCTATGCGAAGGGACAGCCACGCATCATGTTGTATTCGACGGAGACCAAACGCTTCATCCCCTTCCTGAATCCCGAGGCGCCGATGAATGCGACGCCAGCGTTTGCTCCGGATGGGCAGCATATCCTTTTCTCCTCGAGTATCAGCGGATTCGCGCAGATCTATATCGCCGATCAGGACGGCAGGAACCTGCGTCGCCTCTCCACTTCCCGTGCGATTGAGGTGGAGCCCAAGGTGAACCCGAAGACCGGCTCTGAGATGGTCTTCGTCTCGGGGCGCGGCGGACTGCAACAAATATATAGAATGAATATGGACGGAGCGGATCCGATGCGCCTGACGAACGGGGAGGGCGAAGCTTCCAATCCAGCTTGGCACCCCGACGGCAAGGCCATTGCGTTCGCCTGGACCCGCGGCTTTGCTCCCGGCAACTGGAACATCTTCATCATGGATGTGGCCTCCCGGGAGACCGTACAGCTAACTCATGGCCAGGGCAGGAACGAGAATCCGGGGTGGGCGCCTGACGGGCGCCACTTGGTGTTTTCGTCCAACCGGGCTGGGGGAAGCCAGATTTTCACGATGTTGGCTGATGGAACTGAAGTGAAACAGCTCACCACGCAGGGATTCAACGAGAAGCCGGTGTGGACCAAGTAGGCCACCATGGAGTTCCAAGCTGTTTTGAGTATTCGAGCACAGGAGGCTCATCGGTCGTCATGAAACAACGTCACATCGCTGGCACGATGCTGGCCCTGTCTTTTGTCCTTCTCGCGGCGGGCTGTAAGAAAAAGCAACCCGTTGCGCCTCCCCCTCCCCCTCCGGCCGTCAAGGAACAGCCGAAGGTGGAGAAAGGTCCGGCTGCCGTCGTCAGCAGCTTCACGGCCGAACCATCCACAATCGTGCGCGGAGAGTCGTCCACTTTGCGGTGGAACGTATCGAACGCGACCGAAGTGACAATCGACAACGGGATCGGCACCGTTGCCGGATCGGGTAGCCGTCAGGTGTTTCCCTCGGCTACGACCAGTTACCGGATGACGGCCAAGGGCGATGGCGGCGACGCCATAGCCGTGGCGACTGTCACTGTGACCACACCGCCTCCGCCACCTCCGCCCGAGCCGACGAAGACTGCGTCGCTGTCTGACCGCATCGCGCGGGACGTTCAGGACGTTTTCTTCGACTACGACAAGAGCGAAGTGCGGGAAGACGGCCGGGCTACGCTACAGCGGAACGCCGATGCGTTGAAGTCGATTCTGAACGACTTCCCGACGGCAGTAATTTCGCTGGAAGGCCACTGCGACGAACGCGGTTCGGCCGAGTACAACATCGGCCTGGGCGACCGGCGCGCCGCCGGGGTCAAGGAGTTCCTGACGCAGATGGGCGTGCCGGCTGACCGTGTCAAGACGGTGAGTTACGGCAAGGAGAAGCCGTTCTGCACGGACTCCAATGAAGACTGCTGGCAGAAGAACCGGCGGGCTCACTTCGTCGGCGTCCAGTAGTCTGTTTACCAATCCAGGGGGTGCGTCATCGGGGCGCACCCCCGTTTTGCCCCTGCCGCCGGGCAGAGGTCAAATGAGAAAGGATCGTCCATGAGATTTACCGCTATTGTTACCTTGCTCGTGCTCGCCCTGCCCGTGGCTTCGTTTGGCCAGAAGAAGGAGATCGTGGAACTCGGGCGGGATCTGGCGCTGCTTCAGGAAGAAGTGCGCACTCACGCCAAGGCACAAGACGACCGGCTCTCCAACATTGAGGCAACTCTGAAAGCGATTCAGGACCAACTCGCCGGCACGAATCGTGCGCTCACGGTGCTCGACAGTGGTCTGAGGGATCGACTGGAGAAGCAAATGAACGGCCCGTTATCGGGCGTGAGCGGCAAAGTCGACAATCTTTCCAACGACTTCGGGTATGTCCGGGAGACCGTGGCGGAGATCAGCACGCGCATCGGCAAGCTCGACCAGAGGATGGTCGACCTCGAAAATACGATCAAGACGATGCAGGCGCCACCGCCTCCGCCGTCGTCGTCCGGGTCCCCCGCGCCGTCGGCTTCTGGCCCGCCGCCCGGCGTCTCTTCCCAGAGCCTGTATCAGGATGCTTTCCGCGACAAATCCGGGGGAAACTACGACCTGGCGCTCAAGGAGTTCACAGACTACCTTGCCTGGTTTGGCGATACCGAGTTTGCCTCCAGCGCCCAGTTCCACCTGGGTGAGATCCTCTACAACCAGAAAAAATACGACGATGCGCTGCCAGCCTTCGACAAGGTCCTGGAGGCGTATCCGAAGAACGCCAAGACGAATGACGCGCACCTCATGAAGGGGCGAACCCTGGTGAAGCTGGGTCGCCGCTCGGATGCGGAGAAGGAGTTCCGCGCGATCATGTCCGCGAGCCCGAACTCAGACGCAGCCACTCGTGCCCGCGCGGAGTTGAAGGACCTCGGCCTCAGCACGACTCCCAGAAGTTCGAGCCGCAAGCGCTAGTTCAGGACTCGTGAAAGAACGCCGGCCGGCGGAGCCGGAATGCGGGGGAAAGCGATATGGATCCAGTCACCGAAGCCGCCGTCGAGCTCAAAGTCTATGAAGACCTGGCCAAGCGCATCGACCATGCGCTGCTAAGGCCGGACTTCACCGACGAGGACGTGGCAGCGGGGCTCCGCGCCGCAGTCGACGGAGGAATGGGGTGCGCAACGGTGCGGCCCTCCGATCTTGATTTTGCGGTGCGCATGCTCTCGGGTACCCCGGTAGCGCCTGGATCAACGGCCGGCTACCCGGAGGGCGGGCAAACCACGGGTGTCAAACTGTATGAGGCGCGCGACCTGATTCGGCGCGGGGTCCGCGAGATTGAGACGGTGCCAAACCTCGGCAAGCTGCTCTCGCGGCAGTTTCAGCACATCGAGACAGAGCTACTGCAAATGGGCCGGTCGTGCCTGGAGGCGGGCGTCACGCTCAAGGTGATTGTCGACCATCCGAGCCTGACGGAAGACCTGAAAGTGATCGCCATGAAGATCTGCAAGCGGTGCGAGGTGACATATGTCAGCTTGGCCGCTTCCGATCTGGCGCTGGGTAAGAGGATTCTGAAGGACGTCTGCCGGATGAAGGTGTCCAGCGGGGTTTCGACGCTGGATGCGGCGCTGGCGGCTTGCGCCGCCGGGGCAGACCGGCTGAACCTCGAGAACGCCACCGCCATCCTGGCGGACTGGCGCGAACGGCTCGCTGCACAGCCTGACCCCGGTGCCGGCACCCCCTCCATTTGAGATCGGGCCGCTAGCGGAGTGGGCCGAAATGATATCCTCACTTCAATCGAAGTAACCCGTAACAATGCCATCTCCTTCCACTCTTCCGCGCATCTGCATCGCCCTGGGACTGGCCGACCCCGAGAAACTGTTGGAGCATGCGCGCAAGGAGGCCGACGCCGGCGAGCGCTTCCTTGAATTCCGCCTCGACTATCTCGCCCGCCCACAGGACGGCATGGCCGTCATCCGCAAGTTCCTGCAGCTCTATCCCGACGCTTTCCTGCTGGCCACATGCCGGCGCCATCAGAATCACGGACGATTCAATGGCAGCATTGAAGAGGAGTTCCAGATCCTGGCCGCGGCCGTGGACGCCGGCGCCCGAGCGGTGGACGTCGAGATCGAGAGCGCCGAAACACCGATGGCGCACATGAGCCTGCTGGAAGGCCGCGCGCAGGTGATCGTCAGCTACCACAATTTTGAAGGCACGCCCGCCATGGATCCCATCATGCGCCGCATGCTGAAGGTGCCGGCGGCTGCATATAAGATCGTCACTACGGCCCGCAAGCCTTCCGACAACCTGCGGGTGTTGGCGCTGGCTAAGGCGTATCCCAAAATCCCGGTGATTTTGCTGGCCATGAGCGAGACTGGGTTCCCAACGCGCGTCCTGTCACCCGTTATGGGCGGTGTATATACCTACGCCGCGCCTTCGGCGGTGGAAGGCACGGCGGCCGGCCAGGTCTCGGCCAAGACGCTGCGCAACCTGTATCGGGTGGATAAGGCGCTCAAGGCACCCAAGCTGTTTGGGGTGATCGCGGATCCGGTGCGGCATAGCATCTCGCCAGCGGTCCACAACCGGGCCCTGCAGGCCCGCCGGGTGGCCGGCTTGTACTTGCCCTTCCTGGTTTCTCCGTTGCAATTGAAGGACTTCTTCGTTCTGGCGGAGAAACTGCCGCTGACCGGCTTCAGCGTGACGATCCCGCACAAGCAGCGAGTGATTCGATATCTGGACGCAGTGGACCCGCTATCGAAACGCATTGGCGCCATCAATACGGTCTACAAGAAGGCGGGTAAGTGGCGCGGCACGAATACGGATGCCGAGGGCATTCGCGTCCCACTGGAGAAGCGGATCCGTGTGGCGAAGTCATCGGTGCTGGTGGTAGGAAACGGCGGCACGGCCCGGTCGGCGGCCTTTACGCTGTCCGATGCGGGCGCGAAGCTCGCCATTACGGGCCGCAATCCAGACCGGGTACGGGCACTCGCCAAGATCTGCGACGCCGAGCCGCTGTTACCGGAGCAGGCGAAGCAGCGCCATTTCGACGCCCTGATCCATGCCACGCCACTGGGCATGTGGCCGCACACGGACGCGTGTTTCTTCGAGGATACGATCCCGGCGAACCTGGTCTTCGATCTCGTCTATACACCTCATGAGACCGAGTTGCTGCGGCGTGCCGCGGCCCAGGGCAGAGCGGTGATTCACGGCCTCGAGATGTTCCTGGAACAGGCCGCGCGCCAATTCACGTTGTTTACCGGCGAGAGTGCGCCGAAAGCAGTGATGGAACGCGCCGCCATCGAAGCGCTGGCGGAACAGCAGGCGCTCACGAATCATCAGAACCATAAGGTGGCCCACTAATGCAGGAAGAGCCCAAGCCGTCCCGCCGCTCGCTGGCCCTGCTCCTAGGGCTGCCGGCTCTGCCCTTGAGTGCGGCGCTGCAACCTCCGCCAGTCACCGATCCACGCGAGACTCTGCGCAAGGATGGCGCAGAACTGGCAGCGGTGAAGGTCCCGCGCGATTGCGCACCCGACTTCCGTTTCCAACCCTGACGCCATGGCCGAGCTTCCCACCGACGTCTTCCTTTCCACTGCCGTCGAGCTGAACCGGCGGCTGATTCAAAAGGAGTTCTCGGCCGTCCAGCTAGCTAAGGCCTTCGCCGAGCGAATGGAAACGCTAGGCCCCCGTTTTGGGGCGCTGTCGCTGCAGGACGCCGCGCACCACAAGGCCAGGGATGTCGATCGGGAACTGAAGCGCGACCGCACACGGGGCCCCCTGCAAGGCGTGCCCTACGCCGTGGACGACCTGTTGAGCGTCTCCGGACGGCCCTCCACCTGGGGGACCAAGCTCTTTGCAGGCCAGGTCTTTGATTACAACGCCGCAGTAGTCGACCGTCTCGGGAAGTCTGGGGCGGTTCTGGCTGCCAAGCTCAGCGCCCGGGAATTGGGTGGAGCCGGCCGGCTCGCGCCACCCGCGACCTCGCCCGCAGCCTCCGCCGTGGCCGCAGGCCTTGTACCCTATGCGTTGAGCGTCGAGTGCGCCGGATCGATGATGATACCGGCCGCCGCCCACCATGTGACATTGCTGAAGCCGACGTACGGCCTCGTGAGCCGCTTTGGCGCGATGCCTTTGGCCTGGACTCTGGATAGAATTGCCATCACCGCCCGCTCGGCCGAGGATTGTGGGCATGTTTTGCACGCCGTCGCCGGAGGCGATGAGCGAGACGCAGGCTCAAGCGGGAAGTCCTTCCACTTCGCGCTGCAGTACGAGAAGCCCGTAGCTGCGATGCGGATTGGATTCGCGCCGTCCGACTTCGTAGCGCCTCCGGTTGCGGCCTTGCGCGCGGTGCTCGACCTGCTGAAACAGGCGGGCGCAACTTTGGTTGAAGCCCACTTGCCCGAGTTCCCTTACCAATCCGCGGCTCGCACCATTCTGGCCGCGGAGAGCGCCTGCACGTTCGCCGACCTGGTCTCGTCCGGAGCGGTGGAACAGATGGCGGATCGCCAACAGAAAGACGGCTTGCGCGCAGGCCTGGAGATCCCCGCCGTCCAATATCTGACGGCGATGCGTGTCCGGCGCCTCGTCCAGCACGCCATGGGCGGCCTGTTGGCACCGCTGGACCTATTGATCGTACCTACCGATCCTGCCGCTCCGGCCGGCAAACCAGACGAAGGCAGATCCAGTACCGCTAGACCACATTGGGGTTTCTCTGACCATTTGCCGGCGGTGGATTTGGCTGGCCTGCCCGCGCTGGTGATTCCGGGGCCCGGAGCAGACGGAACAGCTGGCTCTATCTGCCTGATAGCAAAGGCACAATGTGAAAACGCACTGCTTCAGGTGGGCGAGTATCTCCAGACGCGGTCGGACTGGCACAAGCAGACACCAGCGGCCTAGGCCAGATAGTAGAGGTGGGCCAATCCTCCCCCATTTGGTGTAACTTTTTGATAGGAAAATGGACAGAATTGGCTAAGAATAGTCCCATGCCCGCCAACGGAGTCAAAATGCAGAAGCAAAAGCCGCTTCCCGCAGACACAGATACGCTGACGGGACTGGTGCGCGGTGGCATGCTGCAATTGGTCCTCGACCAGACGATTCAGGCCCAACCCGATCGGGATCTCAGTGTATGCGTGCTGGGCATTGATCGGTTTCGCCACATTAATGCGTTGCTGGGTTACGATGCCGGCGACAGAATACTCAAAGCGGTCGCGGTCCGTTTGGCCGAGTGGTTGCCCGCCGACGGCACACTGGCCCGGCTTGGAGGGGATGAGTTCGCCATCGTGTTGCCAAGCCTCAATCAGCAGAGTTCTCTGTTGAGCTCGGCAGCCATCCTGAATATTCTTGAACCGCCGATTGCTCTCGACGAGCGTGAGATCTTCGCTTCGGCCAGCCTGGGATTGAGTCGTTACCCCGAGGACGGGAACAGTGCCGCGAGCCTGCTGCGGCGAGCCTCCCTGGCGATGGCCCAGGCCAAGGCACGGGGTGGTGCGGTGATGGAACGTGCCTCCAGCCCACATGGCCTGCGGCCCGAGGAGCGCTACCAGATGGAGGGTGCCCTGCGCCGCGCCCTCGAGAATAACGAGTTGTCGTTGCGATACCAGCCTCAAGTAGACCGGGATGGAAAACTACGGGGGCTGGAAGCGCTACTGGTCTGGAATCATCCGGAGCTGGGCCGCGTGCAAACCGAGACTTTCATCCGGCTGGCTGAGGAGATTGGAGTCATTGCCCCGATCGGAGCCTGGGTATTGGAATCCTCCTGCCGCCAGATGGTGGCTTGGCATCAGGCGGGTCTGGCCGTCCCGCGTGTCGCCGTGAATGTGTCCCCGCTGCAGTTTGCCTGCCCTCAGTTTGTCGACATGGTCCGCCGGGTCCTGAGAGAAACCGGGCTCCATGGAGACGCTCTGGAACTGGAGATCACGGAAGGGACCATTCTGCGGGACATTGACGAATCAGCCGTTCGCATGCGCGAACTGCGCACCATCGGAGTCCGCATCGCGATCGACGATTTCGGCGTCGGCTACTCGCCTCTCACCTACCTGCACCGGTTGCCGCTGGACGTAGTGAAGGTGGACAGAGCATTTGTCAGCGAGATCACGAAGCCGTCCGGCAGTCTCCCGGTCGTGCACACCATCACCGTCATGGCTCACCATCGCGGTCTGGAGGTGGTGGCCGAGGGCGTGGAGACCGAGGACGAACTGGAACTGGTGCGCGCCGCCCGCTGCGACATGGTACAGGGCTATCTGATCGGCAACCCGGTACCATCGGCGGACATCGAGGAACTGGTGCTACAACCGGAAAGGCTCACGACGCACTTCCATGCGCCGAACCCGGGCGGCTACTGACGGATAGGCGGCACACGGCCGGATCGCAGCCTCAGACAGGGGTACTCCTGCTTCCGGCGGCATCGCCCATCCCTTCCTGGGCGCCAAAAACCCGATCTACCCAAGCCCTGACTGGACCGAAGGCTTTCAGTGGAAAACGGTGGCGGCCGGGCTCCATGTGAAAGGTTACGTCAGCGGCACGCCTGCGCAGACGCATCTCAACGGCTGGGGCATCGGCGGCGGGAAAGAACTCGTCCTCGCTGCGGGCCAGATGTAGCAACGCGGATTCGATCCTGTCGCCACCAGAGGCGTCCCAGTTTCCAGGGACGCCTCCACACAGGGCGATCACCCCATGGAATACCCGTGGATTGGCGGCCACGAAGCGGTAATTCAAGCCCACTGATTGCGAATAGCCCAGTAGCAAGAAGCGCTCCGGCCCGGCCGGGAAGCGCTCCCGGAGGAGATCCACCATGCCCTGCACCATTTGATGGTGTACGTCGATGTGGAACTCCGTTGTCTCCCTGGTGCCCCAGTGGAAGCCGGAGCGGGCCGCTCTCGGATCCTTACCAAGAAATACGGAATTAGGGCCCTCCAAAGACGCAATCACGGGGGCAGGCCCCAGCAAATTCCGCGTGAATCCCAGCATCTCAGCCGGATTCATTCCGTAACCGTGGAGGGCCACCACCAGGACCGGCGCCCCGTCGCCCGTTGGCGTGGGAACATCCAGCAGGTATCGGGCGGGCCGGCGAATGAAAAATGAACCGCTTCCTGACGAAGAAGACATCGTAGGTGTTGTAACATGACGATACTTCCATTTCCGCCGGATTTGGAGTGGATTATTTCGGGGGAGGCATCAGTTGCAATCTGAAGGTCCCGCGATCTTCTTGCTCGGAGTGGTCGGCATTGTCTTGGCGGCAGGCATCGGGTGGGTTGTGCTCCAGCGCTGGCTGAGGCAGCGAATCGCTCGCATGGAGGAGGCGGCACGGGCGGAACTGCTGCAGTTCCTCGACGCGCTGCCCCTGTGGGTAGTCGTCAAGGACTCAGCCTCGCGGTTTGTTTTTGCCAACAGCAGTATGCGGCGCAGCCTGAATCGCCCCCTGGACCGGGTTGTGGGACGGACCGATCGGGACTTTCTGCCGGAAGAGGCGGCGGCCGCAGCGCTGGAGCAAGACCGGAGTGTGCTGGCTGGGGGCGGTGAGCCGTTGCTGGTGGAAACCAGCATCGACGATGCGGACGAACCCGCGGGCCGGACACTGTTGCTCACCAAGACAGTGATGGATTCGCCCTATTGGGGCCGGGTGCTGTTGGGCGTCGGGCAGGATATCACCGCCCAGAAACGAATCGAACTGGCCCTGGCGCGCGAACGTGATTTCGTCCGTGTGGTGCTGGACTCCAGCAGCGCGCTAATCGCTGTACTGAACATGCGAGGGCAGCTCATCCGCTGGAATCGCGCGTGTGAGAAGCAGACCGGATACCACGAGTCGGAGGTGAAGAGTGCTCCTATCTTCGCGCAGCTTTTCTCACCCGAGCAGCAGACGATCGCGACGGCGTGCTTTAAGCGGTTGATCGCCGGCGGAAGCCCACAATACGGCTTGGCAACGCTGCACGACAAGACCGGAGGAACGGTGGAGATCTCCTGGTCCGCTTCGCTGCTGCGGAATGACGAGGGGGCTCCGGAGTTTGTAGTGGTGACAGCCACCGATCTGACGCAGCAGTTGGACGCCGAGCGGCGCCAACGCAAGACTGCGATGGAGTTTCAGCTTGTCTGGGACAGCGCCGGCGATGCCATGGTCTTTCTCGACGCAATGGGAACCATCTTCGCCGCCAATCCAGCCTTCTGCCGCCTGGCCGGACGTCCCAGGGAAGAGTTGGAGGGCCGCCTGTTCACGCACGCCTGGCGCGAGTGGCCAGGCCACGAGGAAGAGGAGTTGGTACGCCATCGGAAGGAGTTTGCCGCACGCTCGGTCGAATCACCCGTCGTTCGGGAATGCGAATTGTCCGATGGCCGCCGCCTTTGGCTGGAGATCACGAACTCGTTCCTCGAACGCACCGGTGAAACGGCTCTGCTGCTGATGGTGTTGCGGGACATTACCGGGCGTGTGAGGGTGGAACAGGAACTGCGGGCAACGAATGAGTTCCTCGAAAGCACCACGCAATGGGCCAAGGAGGTAGCCATCAACGCGGAAACGGCCAGCGCGGCGAAGACAACATTCCTGGCCAACGTCAGCCACGAGATCAGGACCCCGATGAACGGCATCCTGGGCATGACAGAACTGGCTCTGGCGACGAAGCTCACCGAGGAACAGAGGGAGTACCTGCAACTGGTGCGGCTTTCGACAGAATCCCTGCTGAGCCTGGTGGATGACCTTCTGGATCTATCCAAAGCGGAGGCGGGCCGCATCGAACTGCGCCCGGATGTTTTCGAACTGCGGCGCGTCGTGGAGAATCTCATGCGCCCTCTGATTCACCGCGGGGTGACCCGGGGGGTGGACGTCTCTTGGTCGGTCCTCGAGAACGTACCTGAGCGCGTGGTCGGAGACAGCGGCCGCCTGCGTCAGGTGTTGATCAACCTGGTGGGAAACGCGATCAAGTTTACCGACACCGGTTCTGTCCGGCTCGAAATACAATGCCTGCGGAGCCTGCGAGAAGCTCCGCTGATCCGGTTTGTCGTGAAGGACACAGGCATAGGCATGGATGCGGAGGATTTGCCCTCGATCTTTGAGGCCTTTGTACAGATTGACCCGTCCAGCACCCGCGTACGTGGCGGCACGGGCTTGGGCCTGTCCATCTCCGACCAACTGGTGAACCTGATGGGCGGGCGCATCTACATGACCAGTGAGAAGGGGGCGGGCAGTGTGTTTGCATTCACCATCGCCTTGCCATTGGCGCCACCCGCACCCGACAATGGTCAGCATCTGGCGTCGTCGTCCACCGAAGCGGCGCTCCCGCACGGCACCCAGCCGTTCCGGATTCTGGTCGCGGAGGACAACACGGTGAACCAGCGGCTAGTGGTCAGGATGCTGGAGCAGGCAGGCTATCGGCCGACTTTGGCGTCCACCGGCCGCCAGGCAATCGAGGCGGTGCTCGCGAGCCCGTTCGACGCAGTGTTGATGGACGTCCAAATGCCTGATTTGGATGGACTTGAGGCGACAAAGCGGATTCGCGAGGAGGAGTTGGTGAGCGGGACGCATCTGCCCATCATCGCCATGACCGCGCATGCTATGCCTGGCTACGAGGATTTCTGTCTGCAGGCGGGCATGGACGCCTATTTGAGTAAACCGATCCGGATGGTGGAGCTCATTCGCAAGATTGAGTCTCTCGCCCTTGGCAATCCGGCTGCAAAGCGCGAAAGTGAAGTAGAGAGCCCCAGAGTGGAACGGGAAACAAACATGAAAGAACTCGATCAGGAATCGGCGTTGGAGCGGGTCGGCGGCGATGCGGAACTTCTTGCGGAATTGGCAGGCCTGTTTCTAGACGAGTATCCCCACCTAATGGGTACTATCCAGCAGGGGTTCGACCAGTCCAAGGCAGACCTCATCCTTGGCGCGGCACACCAGCTAAAGGGCCTGCTGGCCCAGTTCGGAGCCGAACGGGCGCGAGTGTGCGCACTGCGCGTGGAGCAGGCGGCCAAGGATGGGGATTTGGCTGGCTCGTCCGCCGCCAATGAGGAGCTGATCAGGCTTATGGAGCTCGTCAGACCAGAGTTGAAGGCCCTCGCGGGCCAGTAGCCCGTCTCGTTTTTGGCCTGACTAAGAACAGCCAGAGGGGACCTCGTCTGGTATATTTAAGGTTTCTCCCTCTATGCAGCCTTCTTCACCGTTGGAAATTGTCTGTGCACACAGCCCGGACTCTGACGACGCCTTCATGTTCTACGCGCTGGCGACGCGCAAAATCCGTTCGAAGCTGGTTCAGTTCCGCCATGTCCTGGAAGACATTGAGTCGCTGAACCGCAAGGCCATGGAGGGCGTCTACGACCTGACTGCGATCTCGTACCATGCCTATCCGTACGTCGCCGACAAGTATTTGCTACTGGCAAGCGGTTCTTCGATTGGTGACGGCTACGGGCCGATGCTGGTCTCAAACTCGCCGATGACGGTCGAGGACTTGAAGGGCAAGCGGATTGCGATCCCTGGGAAGCTCACCACGGCGTATCTCACGCTGAAGATCATGGAGCCCGATTTCGAGCCGGTCGTGGTGCCCTTCGATAAGGTCCTGGATGCGCTCCGCGAACGCACCGTGGACGCCGCACTGGTCATTCATGAGGCGCAGCTCACCTACTCGAAGGGTGGTTTCCACAACATCACGGACCTCGGGAAGTGGTTCAAGTCCACCTACGATCTGCCTCTCCCCCTGGGCGCGAACGCGCTACTGCGGAAGCTGCCGGACGATGTGCGTACCGAGTGCAGCCGCCTGATGCGGGACAGCATCACCTACGCGCTAGACAACCACGAAGAGTCACTGAATTACGCAATGCAGTTTGCGCGCGACATGGAGCCGGCCTTGGCTGAGAAGTTTGTCGGCATGTATGTCAACCACTACACGGTGGACGCTGGCGATGTCATCCCCAAGGCAGCGCAGAAACTGCTTGATCTGGGTTTTGAGGCTGGACTGATTCCCAATCGAGTCCAGGTAGAGTTCGTTCGCTGACCGCTATTAGTCATGAAACTGCCCGCCAGTTCGTCTGTGTTGGTGATTGCGACGGGATTAGTTGTCGCCTGTAGTCCGCTTTGTGGATGGCAAGACAAAGAGACTGACAAGCTCAAGATCAGAGCCCTTCGGGACTATGCGCGACAGGGTTCGGAGACCATCCCGAAGATCACGCCTTACTTTCAGGACATCAACGTAGAAGTACGGCGCGAGGCGGTCAAGGCGGTGGTCCAGATCGGCACCCAACGGAGCCTGGAGCCGCTAGCCGAGGTCTGCTCGAATAACGACGCCGAAGTACAGATTAGGGCTACGGACGGGTTGGTGAATTTCTATCTGCCCGGCTATGTGGACCACGGCATCTCAGCAACGCTTCGGCGCGCGGGAGACATAGTTGCCGGGAAGTGGACCGACCGCAACGACGAGGCAATTGATCCGGACACACCGATCCGGCCCGAGATTTCCGAGGCGCTTGCGCGGCTGGTAAGTGGCGGATCGTCGATGGACTCGCGGGCGAACGCCGCCCGTGCGTTGGGGATTCTGCGGGACAGGGCTAGCGTTCCGGCCCTGACCTCGGCCCTGAGATCCAAAGACAGCCGCCTCATGTACGAATCACTGGTCGCGTTGCAAAAGATCCGGGACCGGTCGGCCGGCCCGAGTGTCGTCTTCCTGGTGCGCGATCTTGACGAGAAGGTGCAACTCGCTGCCATCGAAACCGCGGGCATCCTTGGCCCACGCGAGGCGATCCCGCAGTTGAAGCGAGTATTGGAGAACTCCGGCAACAAGAAGGTGAAGAGGGCCGCCGTGGTCGCGCTGGGGCAGATCCCCGACGCATCCAACCATTCTCTGTTTGTCGGACTTTTGCGGGACAAGGACGAAGAAGTGCGGGCGGGCGCGGCCGAAGGACTGGGGCGCCTGGCTATCCCGGAAGATCGTCCAGTGCTGGAGAAGGCATGGGAAGAGGAAGGAAAGACGTCGCCGCGCCTCTCTCAGGCCTTTGCGCTCTCGATGTTGGGTGAGACCGACACCGGAAGTCTGAAGCCCCTTGGATTCCTCGTGAACAATCTGAACCAGCGCGCGTGGCGGAATGTGGCGCTGCCATTCCTGAGCGAGCTCTGCCTCAAGCCGGCCCACCGGCAGGCGATCGTGGGCTCGATTCAGGCGTCTTCGACGCAGGATGAGAAGACGGGCATTGCGCAGGCGCTGTCGCGCTGCAAATCCGCAGATGCGATCCCGGCCCTGGAGAAGTTGACCAAGGATGAAGATCCCGCTGTGTCGCGCGAGGCGCTGCGCGGCCTGCGGATCCTGAGAGCCAGCATCCAGTAGCCGGAATCGGCTGTGCCGGCGTCCGCCCTCAGGCGTTCTTACGTTTGCTTTCGGTCCGTGCGGCCGGCCCGGTGGATCCCCTCAATACCAGCTCGGGTTCAATCACGACTTCCCTGCCCGACGTGAGGGCCGAATCTTCGTTCTGCATCAATGCGGTGAAAGCCAACTCGCCGATACTCACACGCGGGATGTGGGCCGTAGTAAGAGGCGGCGCGCTGTACTCCGACAGTTTGATGTTGTCGAAGCCCGTCACGGAAACGTCCTTGGGCACGGACAAGCCGCGCTCTCTCAGTTCCCGGAGTACGCCCACTGCCATGAAGTCGTTCACGCAGATGATCGCGCTGGGTTGAAAGCCGTCATCCAGCAGCATCCTGGCGGCGTTGCGGCCCCCATCCAGACCGTCACGGTCGACAACCGTACGCCACTCAACGTCGCTGCCGTGGCGCGAAACGCTGGCAATGAATGCCTTTTCCCGTTCGCTCGTGGGTCCGAGACCGGAATGATGCCCGACGAACGCGAGCTTCTTGTGGCCCAAGTCATAGAGGTACTCGACGATCCGCTCAACGCCTTTTCGGTAGTCTACACGGATGTTGGTGATATTGCGCCGCGCCGATCCAACATCGTAGAAGACACAGGGGATCTGAGACTGCGCGAGTTCCTGAATCAACTCCGGGTCCATCTCGGAGACGATCACGGCCAAGCCGGCTACACGGCGGCCGATCATCAGGCGGATGCTGCTTACGAGGTGTTCCGGGTCGTAGTCGGTGTTGGCGACCACCACTTCATAGCCCGCCGACTGGGCGTGCGCTTCCAGAGCCTTGAACACGTCGAAAAAGAAGGGATTCTCCATATTCGACGCGATCATGCCGATGGTGCGGCTCTTGCCCCCGGCCAGCGTGCGTGCATGCAGATTTGGATGGTAGTTCAGTTGGGCGACGGCCTTCAGCACCCGGGTGCGGGTGGAGGTTTTCACCACGCTGACATTGTTGAGAACCCGCGATACCGTCGACGTGGAGACCCCGGCCAGTTTCGCGACTTCTTCAAGGCTTCTCGGCATTCGATGTGCTCAATTCGGGGATGGAGATGCGTGTCTCGGAAGGAGGCGCACCACCTTATTCCAACAATACAGCAATCCGCACCCGCAACGTCGAAACACTGCCCGGCAGGGGATCAGACGACACGATCCGTGGAGAGGTCCATCCCCGTAAACAGGTGGAGAGAACAGCGTTCAGCGGGAGTACCATCCAGTACTCCCCATCGTTAAATTTAGCTAAGCAAGTGGAGAATATCGCCCCACTGGGGCTCCGGCTCTGATACAGTACCGGGAATAGTTTAAATCCCCTCTATCGTAACGGGTTGAGGGACGTGGAGAGAGGGCACTCGCCAAGCAGTTCGGCATGCAACCAGAAATCAGGATCAACGAGGGTGGCCCAGGAACCCTCACAGAATCCGGTACGACCAATGCCGCTCCAAATGTCTGGAGCACTCAACTTGCGTCCATCCGTCCGTCCGAGTGGGTCCTGATCCTCTTCTTCCTTTACACTGCTGTTCTTTCCTCTCTGCATGGCATGCCCCCAACGCGACTCCTCGCCGCGTTTGCCGCGCCCGCGATTCTCGTGGCCCTAGCCTGGGCGGCCGATGCCAGTCCGCGCAGGGCCGTCGAAATTGCGCGCGATTGGGCGCCGGCGCCCCTGGTGCTGCTGGCCTACTGGCAGATGGACTGGTTCGCCTCGACGCACACCATGAGGGCCCTGGAGATACGGTGGAACGAGTGGGACCGGGTGCTGCTGGACGCCTGGTCCATGCGGGCCGTCATTGAAAGCCAAGGGCGGCTGATCCCGTCCATCCTGGAGTTGGCATACTCGCTGCTGTATACCATCCCACCGCTTTCGATCGCCGCTCTCTACATCTATCGCCGCCGGAGAATGGTGGACCGGTTGCTATTGCCGTACTTACTAAGTACTCTCCTGGTGTACGCGCTTTTGCCGCTCGCACCGTCGGCGTCTCCACGACTGGAGTTCCCAGGCCTGGATCTTCCGACGATAGACACGGTCTTCCGAAGGTTCAACCTGTGGGTGTTGTCGTGGGGCGACATCCGCACTGGAGTTTTTCCCAGCGGACACGTCTCCACGGCGTTTTCCTGTGCGCTGGGGATGCGCTACGCGCTACCTGAGAGACCGTGGGTAAGCCGGGTCCTCCTGATAATGGCCCTGCTAATCACCGTCGCGACCGTGTACGGCCGCTATCACTACGCAGTTGACGGTGCGGCCAGCATCGTTATCAGTTTCACCGCTTTGGGGATCAGCCGGAGAATCTGCCGTGATTAGTTTTCTCACGCTTGCTGCCTTCAGGACATCCGCCATTCTGATTTGGATGCTCGTGCTGGCACCGGAATGGGTGAAGGCTGGGGCACTTAACAGCTTGCCCGCCAACTCAGAGACGACGGTGACCGTGCGTCTGTTGAGCCCCCTGTCGAGCTTTTCGTCCCGGCCTGGAGACGAATTCCAGGCGATCGTCGTGGCCCCGATGGAATCGCGCGGTCAGGTATTGGTGCCACGGAACAGCATTGTTTATGGGCGGGTGACGAAGAAGAGGAAGGTGGGGCGCGGGTTCATTCACGAGCGAGCCACGATGCAGTTGGAGTTTTATGGATGGCGGCCTCCGGGCGGAACTCAGCAGCCGTTCAGCGCACAGCTCACTGAGATCGACAACGCTCGCGAACAAGTGTTGACGAATGGACGCATCAAGGGGATTCTCGCCACCAGCGGTCCACCCGGATTCCTGTTGGGCATGTGGCGCCGGCCGGATCTGTCGATGTTTGGGCGGGCTTCCATCGGCTTCTCGGGGATTGCTCACTTCACTTGGCTGCAATCGAATTTCCATCCCGCCATGGCGCCGGCTATCGCCGGCCTGAGGATGTTGGCGGTTCGGTTCCCCGAGCCGGAGATTCATCTCCCGGCGGGCTCGGATCTGATTCTCAGCATTCGCAGCCGTCTGCAGCCGTTTGGGGGAGCTCAGCAGGAAGAACGCCGGCCAGAAACCTCCGAGTTCGTGCCGCTCGCCGCCGCCCAGCCGTTGTTGACGACGCGCGGCAATGGCGACAAGACCGCCGACATCACGAACATTCTGTTTATTGGATCGAAGGACGATGTCGAACAGGCCTTTGACCAGGCGGGATGGCACACCGCCGACACGATGGCGCCACAGAGCATTCTGCGGGCCTACCGGGCGATGACCACGCAGGATGCCTATCTGACGGCGCCGGTGTCGCTGCTGCAACTGGAAGGGCGGCCGCCTGACCTCGTCTTTCAGCGTTCGTTGAACACGATTGCGAAGCGCCACCATATTCGGGTGTGGAAACAGCCCGATCTGGTCGACGGGCGTGAGGTGTGGGTAGCCGCCGCGACACACGACACGGGCATCCAGGTACGCGCCGGAGGCATGTCCTACACTCATCGCACCGATCCGTATATCGACAAGGAGCGCCGCAAAGTTGTGGAGGACCTGAAATTCGCAGGTTGTGTCGAGAGCGAGAACCTGGTGGACAGGCCCGACTTCTCGGACGAGCCCTACGGCCGAATTTCCACCGATGGACGGATGTCGGTCGTACAGCTGAAAACCTGTACGCCGACGGTCGACTTCAGAGTGGTCTCCCAGATTCCTCCCGAGAGGATCAGTCCCTCGGCTCGCCTGCTGCGGCGGTTCATCCTGGAGAATCGCCACGCGATCATCCGAGGGAATCTGTACTACGTGGCGTATCAAGGAATCAGCGCCCAATGGAAGAAGCGGCAGAGGCCGGTGCCGCCTCAAGTTGAACGTGAGACCGAGAGCTTCGACACTCCGGTTGACTAGCGCCGAGCCGGGCCGTGTCTCAATTCCAGCAAATAAGGATGCCGGGAACTGCAACTCAGGCACCGGTGAACGCGTCTACATATATGAGAAATGGAAGCGTTGACGATATACCAGCATGATGAGCGGGCCCAGTTCCGTTTCCAGCTCAGCGGGCCGTTGGACGCTCAATCGGCACGCGAGTTGGAGTGTAGTTGGCAGACCGCTCTTTCGATACTCGGCCGCAAGGAATTGGTAGTGGACGTGGGCGGCCTAACGGAAGTGGATGACGCGGGCCGCAAGCTATTGAATCGGATGAAAGATGGTGGAGCGAGAATCGTTGAGGCAGCAGGCGGCGGAAAGGGCAACAAGCCCGGATGCGTGCTGCCGGTTGCGCGAAGGCTACTCTGCTGGGTCTTCCCTACCGCCTGCGGAACAGACTGAAGGGCTGTCAGCGGGTCTTTGATACGAAACTGAAGCCCTTGACGCCGTATTCGTCGCTACCCGGGATCATACTCTCCGGAATCAGGAAACCGAACTTGCCAGCGGCCAAGTCCACGCCCTTCTCGGCGTAGGAATCCACGACCACCCATCGATCCCCATTCTTCAATTCGTGCACGATACGGTCGGCATCTACCGTGATCCGCACCTCGAAGATATTGGGATTGCTGAGGTGATGCTCGATTCTCGACTGGTCAGTAGATTTTCCATTTGCGACAAGAACCCGGGAGAAGCTGGACCGGTCGAGGCGATAGAGGACGTGGTTGCGACTGTCGACGTAGTGCAGGAACCACTGCAGCCGCTTTCCTTTACGAAGCTGGATCTGATAGTGGAAGACGCCAGCGGTGTTGGGCAGCCGGTAGCTGACGTACTTGCCGCCCTTCCGGACGTTCCAGTCGCCTTCGTTCGACCAGCCGTTGGGATCATCAAAGTCACCCAGCCCATGTGTGTCGGAGGCCTTTTTCGACCGGTCTTCCAGGGAGCGAAGATTCACGCTGAGAGTCTGGCTGACACCACTTTGAATCATCAGGTTGACGACCGAGGAGATGTGCTTCGGCGCAGTGGCGGAAACTATATAGGCTCCCTCCGGCAGAGACAACGGATTCTGGGTGACGGGCTTAGCCTGGGACTCCGGCTCGGTGGACCGGCGGATGGTGAGGACCGCGTCAGCCGGCGTGAAATCGAAACGAACCGCCCCGTTGGCCTGCTGAGGTGAGTCAAGGGATACCTGGGTGGTCTCGCCCGGCCGGAAATCCCTGGCGACGGGCTTGGACTTCGCCGCACCCCGGTGCAGCTCAAAGCTGTGGTTGCCTGGGGAGACATCCACGGAAAATGTACCGTCGGGCCCAAGGGAGCCCGCCGCCTGGCCGTCAATGAAAAGCTGAGCACCCGGGGCCCCCTGGACCATGACGGTGGCCAATTGGGCGATCTGCTTCATTTTGAATTCGATGACCGCTTCCTGGCCGGGCTTGACCTCCACATT
The DNA here is from genome assembly GCF_963665245.1 of uncultured Paludibaculum sp. NCBI lineage: Bacteria > Pseudomonadati > Acidobacteriota > Terriglobia > Bryobacterales > Bryobacteraceae > Paludibaculum > uncultured Paludibaculum sp. Next base: position 1,386,654 of record NZ_OY762269.1, on the reverse strand, counting down.
CTGGGGAGTCGGCACCTCAAATCCATCTTTATTGAGGGCGATCTTGTACTGACCCGGCTTTAGGCTCACCAGCCTCACCTGGCCCTGGCGTGTCTTGAGGTAGTGGGGATAGCCGTTTATAGTCACGGTGGCGTTGTCTTCTCCCGCCTTCACCAGAATCGTCCCCATGCCTGCCTCGGTCTTGCCAAGCACAAATGCTTGGACAATGGGAGTTTGCGCCGTTGTGAACGTGAGAGTCCGGGTGGTGGTTCCCACCTGGACATTGACCGTATGCGCGCCGGCCTTGATCCCGGTCAGAGAGAGGCCATCGACGGGAAGCGGCTGAGCCGGCTGGCCATCCAGGCTGACCGTACTGGTGGGGTCGTTGTAATAGATCACCACGCGGTCAAGATACTGACTGACGAGCATCAACCCTAGATCTTTGACCTGCATGGGGCCAGCGAGAGTCGCTACTGCTCTGGGAGAAAGCTGCAGACCCGCGCTGACTTCCCCTTTGGAGGACACGATGCGGAGCTGATAGGAGCCCTCCGCCAGTGAATCAAGTGCATACTCCCCCGGGGCGCCGGGATTCATGGGCTGGCCGGATAGCGTTGCCTGGGTCACCTCCGCCTCACTGATCACATGAACAGCCGGCCTCCAAGGCAGCAGGGTGAGGTCCACAACCACTGGAGCACCCGGCTTGACGGTGAACGTACTGAATGTTGGCTGAAAGCCCTCCAACTCCGCCGCGGCACGGTATTCTCCCGGCTGGAGTTCCAGACTCAGATTGGAGACGCCGCGCTCCTGATCGCCGATGGAGACCTTGGCACCCTGCGGCGTTGTCCGGACTTCGACTTTGACGACGACGGCCCCCGGTGGTTGGGATTTCTTGACGATCGCGACCACGCTGGCAATGACCATGAGGGCCGCGGCGCCCACGAGACCGTAACGTATCGCCTTGGAACTGTTGACCAAGGTGGCCAGGGACGACTGTTTGGCTGGAGGTGGCGGAGGCGTTTGGGATTGAAGCTGCGGCGGCTCGACCGGGCCGGCCATGGAAGTAAGAGGAGGAGCGGCACCCCGCACACTCTGGGGACGTTCCGTCTGCCCCGTTATCGGGGGCGGCAATGGGACCCTTACCGATGGCGCTGGTGGCACAGGCGGCACATGCGGCGGCGCCGGGACAACGGGCGGTGCTGGAACAGTGCCGGCCGGTCCGGAAAGTGGAGCCCCGGTCACATTCGCCGCGGCGGCCGGGCGAGGGGGTGGGAGTGCGGGGCCTGACGCTGGCGTTGGCGGCGGAGGGACGGCGGGTGGCACCGGGGCCTTGCGCATGCCGCTCTGGTTGCGGTCGAGTGTGTTGTAGAGCTGGTTCAGGCGTGCGTCGTTAGGGTATTTGGAGAGACCCTCCTGCACAATGACGATAGCGCCATCGATGTCGCCGGCCGCCTGCAGTTTGCGCGCCTGGGCGGTACACCAGCCGATGAACTCTTCCTTCTTTTTGTCGGCCCGCAGGGCCTTCAAGTTCAGACCGATAGTATGACTGGGATCGATGCTCAGAATCTGGCCGACGAGTTCGTCCGCGGCAGCCGGGTCCGTCTCGGCTATGTTCTTGGCACGAAGGGCAAGCCCAGTGACCAGGGCCCCGCGAATCATGTGATTGTCCGGATCGGCCTGGTACGCCTTGCGCAGAAGATCGAGAGCCTCCGCCGGCTTCCCTTCGGCACCGGCCGCACGGCTTTGTTCCAGAAGTGTGATGGCGAGGCCCGTCTGGGCCTGCTTCTCGCCTGCCATTTTGCGGAGCTCAATCAACTCCTGGTCGCCCGGAAATTCGGCTAGCGCTTGTGAGGCCGAGGCCGCCGCCTTGGCGAAGTCGCGGCTTTCGATGTGCTGGTCGATCTGACTGATCCAGCCTGAGCGAGCATCTGAGAGGGCTTGTGAGTCGCGGCGTTTGACTACTCGTTCTATCTCATATTCGAGACCAGGAAAGGAAGCGTGGATGGCACGCAGCACTTCCCATTGGTCCAGCGCTTCATTGAAGCGGCCCTCGTCTTCGTGGAGGCGCGCGCGGGAGGCGACACTCGACACCAGGTCGCGCTTGTCCCGCATGAGCTTGAGAGCCCGCTCGAAGTGACTTTCGCCCGGGTGCTGGCGGAGAGCCTCCTCCAGGAGTGCCACGCGGCGGTCGAGATCGGGTTCGTTTTCGACCCGGCGGTCGGTCTCCGCGATGTACGAAGAGAGGTTCTGGCGCTGCCGGTCTTCCACATCGAACTTCAGGGCCTGGAACAGGGCGTGCCCAGGGTATTTGGCGAGGTACTGGTTGCAGATTGCCAGGGATGCGGCATGGTCGCCTTCGGCCAGGAGTTGGCGCGCCTTGTCGTAAGAGTTCTTCAACGCCTCATGTTCGCCGCGAACCTGCTTGTAGAAGCTCTGCAGGGCGAGCATGCGCTCGGAATCGGTCTCCGGGGCCTGCCCATCCAGGCTGACCCACTTTTCCAGGTTGGTCAGTGCGCTGGTGACCTCACCGCGCTGCCAGGCCTCGCGGGCACTGGCGACGAGCCGGCCTTTCTCGTTGCGGATCTTCTCGAACTCCTGCTCGCGGCGCTGGATTTCGGCCATCAAGGCCAAGGCGCCGGGTTCGTTCGGGCGAAGCTCCAGCAGACTCTGCAGGGCGACGCGAGCGTGGGCGAAGGCATTGTTCTCGAGGTGTTTCTTGGCCAGCGCGGCCCATTCCTCGATCTTGCGCGCACGCCGTTTCTTCTCTACCTCGTTGCGAAGAGCCTGGGCATCGGTGTTTTCCGGATCGAGGTCGAGTGCCTCCTGGACCTTGCGAAGGGCGAGAGTAAACTCCTCCTCTTCGCTGAAGCGGCGGGCACTGTCGAGGAACCCGCGGACGGTCAACTGCCGCTGCGTTTGCTCCACCTGACGGCGCAGCAGCAGGATTTCCTGCTCAATGTGCCCTTCGCATTCCAGTTCACTGAGGATCTCGGTAGCCACCTGGTACTCTCCGCGTTCAAAGGCACGCGAGGCGCGTTCGACGCGGGGTAGGACTTTGGAGGAGTCAAAGAACTCAATGGGCTCGCCGCGTTGCGCCTTGGTGAGAGTCTCGCCGAACTCGCGAGCGCTGGCGTAGCGATGCCAGGGCTGCTTCGCCATGGCCTTATGGATGGTGCGTGAAACGTTGAGCGGCACGCCCTGTACCAGATCCGAGATGGGTGGAGGGCTGTCGTAGAGGATGGCGCGGGAGAGCTCGGTGTCGCTGGCCCCTTCGAAGGGACGGCGTAAAGTGAGCATTTCGTAGCCGAGGACGCCGAGAGCAAAGATGTCGCTGGCCACGCTGGCCGGCTTCATCTGAAGCAACTCGGGGGCCATGTACGCGAGGGTGCCCCGGACACTGGTCTGGGCGGAAGACTCGACGTGCGCAATACCGAAATCGAAGATGCGGACGGAGTCGTCGTCGAGAACAAAGACGTTACTGGGTTTCAGATCGCGGTGGATGAGCCCGTGGTCGTGTGCCGCCTGGAGACCGCGACAGACCTGAATGAGAATGCCGAGGGCCCGATCTATGGTGAGCCGGGCGCTGGAGGCACGAATGAGATCGCTGAGTGTCGCGCCGGGCAGTAGCGGCATCACGAAGTAGGGCAGCACCGCTCCTTCGTGCTGCATCTCGCCGATATCGTAAATCTCGGCGATGTTCGGGTGCGTAATGGAGGCCTGCAGGCCCCATTCGCGATAGAACAGCTCGAGGGCCGCCTTGCTCTGGACGTCGAGGATGGTCTTGAGGGCCACCTCACGGTGCATGAGCGTGTCGTACGCTTTGTAGACTACGCCCATGCCACCACGTCCGAGGACTTCCCGCAGCTCGTAGCGGGAGCGGCCGGACAGCGGGGGATGCATCGCATCTCTCCTTCAGGTCAGGGATTTAGTCAGAATACTATATCAATCTACAGCGGAAATTGCGGGCTTTCCACCTCGCGTTTGCGGCAACAACAGCCGGTCCTCGGCCGGCTGAGGGTCCAAGTGGTCGGACGAGCGCATACAGGGCGCGGTTGCGAACGTTAATGAAATCCCCAAGCAGGTGCAAACCGCTTCATCCCTGCTTGTCTTCGTCCTGCGCGGAAGCCGGCCGAGGCCGGGGGTCAGGCCGGGCGGCAGATTGCTCCGCGGCTGGAAGAAAGACCTCGCCGCCGGACGATGGGGCACGGGCCAGAGGCGGCGCTGAAGGCGCCGGGCCGCCAATGCTCGTTGTCGCACCACCAAAGGCGCCGGCAGTCCCCACCAGTGGACCGGTAAGGCCAGTCAACCCGCCCTGCATGAGGTCGCCTGGCTTGATGGGCAACTCGGGCATGGAGGGGATCCCAAGGCCGGCATTCGGCAATCCGCAGTTCAGATAGACCATGGGGCCCTGGATGACGATGCCTTGCGCGGTCACATCAATGTATGACGAGCCGCCCTGGCCGAGAAACGTAATCCCTTCGCCGGCATCGAGCACGATGCGGCCCTTCGCTTTGAGATGAATCTCGCCACCCGACTCCAGGGTGTAGAGCTTCGCCGCCTTCTGATGGGCTTGGCCACCCACGCTCAAGGAAAGATTTTTGCCAACCTGCTCGCGGCGTTCGCCTTCTACGTCACTGTGGAGGTCCTTTCTCACCTGTTCGCTCTGGATCCCGTCGACGGTGAGGTATCGATTGTTCTCGACGTGCTCGTTGGTGTCGTGCTCGACGGTGATGGTCATGTCGCGCTCGGCGTGCAGGAGGAACTCCTCTTTGCCCTTGGTATCGTCGAAGCGCAGTTCGCTGTAGTTGTTCGCCGTGCCTTCCCGTGTGGAACGGGATTTGAAGCCGCTCCAGTTCTTGTTCCTGGGCAGTTCCCACGGCGGCATCTGAGTCGCGTTATAGACGCGGCCCACAATAAGGGGCCGGTCCGGATCGCCTTCCAGGAAGTCGACGACCACCTCCTGACCGACGCGAGGCAGGAACATGGCGCCCCAGTTCTTGCCGGCCCACGGCTGCGTGACACGGATGTAGCAGGAGCGGTCTTCGTCCTTCTTGTTCTGTTCACGGTCCCAGTGGAACTGGACTTTTACCTGGCCATGTTCGTCGGTGTGAATCTCTTCGGGCTTGGCGCCGACCACAATGGCGGTTTGCAGGCCGCGCATGATGTGCTTGGGCGTCTTCCGCCTGGGCCGGTACTGCACAGTGGCGGGAATGCATTTGAACGAGTTGGAGTAGCGGCCTGGCCCACTCATGTCGCCGGCATGGAAGCTCCCTTCCTCGGCGCTGTGTTTGATCTCAGTGACGAGATACTGCTTGTTCTGATCCTTACGATCGTGGCCGAAGAGTTCAAAGCGGAAGCCGGGGGTCAAGGCGCGGCTGTCACCCGAGCCCTTGCAGAACTCGTCGTCCAACTCCTGTTCCTCCATGCGAGTGGTGGCCCAGTGGTCGCCCTCCGGGCGCTCTTCGTACTCGCCCGGGTAGTCGTAGATCTCATACTGTTTGACAGCGGCCTTCTTCGATTTCGCCGGCACCTCGGAGCTGAGCTTGATCTCCGGTTTGAGGAAATTCCACTCCGCATGAGCATACTTGCCGGATTCGAACTGGCTGTGGAACTCCCAGTGATAGACGGAGTCCTCGGCGTGAAAAGTTCCTGACCCGCGCGCGGCCTGAAACTTCATCCGTGCCTGGTGGGGGCAAGGCTGGTGTATGCCGTTGTCGTCGGTGAACACCATGGTGTGCTTGCCCTTCTCGTGCTGGAAGAAGTAGTAGATACCTTCTTCCTCCATCAAACGGCTGAGAAAGGCAAAGTGGGTTTCCCGATACTGCGTGAGGTAGGGCCAGGGGGTGTGCTCCCGCTTGACCTGATCGGAATAGTTGGTGAAGCCGAAGCGGCGAAAGACGTCCTTGAGGACGTCTTTCACCTCGATCTTCTGGCGGATGAAGCAATCGGTGGAGCGGGTCAGGAACCAAAGCCACGGGACAACTTCCGCCCCGTAATGGGCGAGACGGTCCTCATCCGGATAATGCCAGGCCTTGCTGACAACTCCGTTCCACCATCGGAACTCCTTCTTCTCCCGAAGACGCACGCCGAAGCTGACCGGCTTGCCGACAAGTTGATCGAGGTCGAGGTCGTTCTCTTCCGAGACCATTTCGAGTTGATATCGAAACAGCCCGGACATCTCCTCCGTACCCTCGAACGATTTCAACAGCAGCCGGTCATCGCCTAGCGGCGTTTCCAGTTGCAGGAACCGATTGGCCTGCTTCAATTCCCCCATGGACAGTGCCTCCGGGCAGCCTGCTAGTCGGAACTGCCCGAAGTTGTATAAACGAACTGACCATCCTCACCCACCGCGAGTTGGAACGCAGCGGGGCGGCGGCCCTCGGCGAACTCAGTGAGGAGGCGCCTGGAAATCTCAGGCAACACGGTGTTGCCGAGAATGTTGTCGATGTTGCGGGCTCCGCTTTCCACCTCGGTGCAACGGTTGGCAATCTCGTCCACTACGGCGGCGTCATAACTAAGCGGGATGCGATGGTTCTCAAGGATGCGCTTCTGCACCTTCCCGACCTTGAGCCGGATGATGGACTTCAGCGCTTCGTCGCGGACCGGGAAGTAAGGAATGAGGCCCATACGTCCAAGGAACGCCGGCTTGAAGATCTTGTCGAGTTCCGGCTTCATGGCCTTGATCAACCCGGTGGGCGAGGGCATCGTTTCCGGATCGGCCACGAGCTTCATCAACGTGTCGGTGCAGGCGTTGGAGGTGAGCAGGATGATGGTGTTCTTGAAGTCGATTTCCCGGCCTTCGCCATCCTCCATGTGGCCCTTGTCGAACACCTGGTAGAAGAGCTCAAGCACGTCGGGGTGGGCCTTTTCCACTTCATCCAGGAGGACAACGGAGTAAGGCCGGCGGCGTACCGCTTCGGTCAGCACGCCACCCTCGCCATAACCGACATAGCCGGGCGGCGAGCCCTTCAGAGTGGAAACCGTATGAGATTCCTGGAACTCCGACATGTTGATGGTGATGAGGCTCTTCTCACCGCCATAGAACAAGTCGGCCAGAGCGAGAGCGGTCTCGGTCTTGCCGACGCCGCTGGGCCCGATGAGCATAAACACGCCAATGGGGCGATTGGGATCGTCCATTGAGGCTTTGGACGTGAGCAGGCGTTGGGCGATGACCTCCAGCGCGGTGTCCTGACCGATGACGCGCTGCCCCATGAGACTGGCGAGGTTCAGCGTGGTCTGGATCTCGTCCTTGAGCATCTTGCCGACAGGGATCCCCGTCCAGGCGGCGAGAACTTCGCTGACAATCTGGGCGTCGACACAGGCGCGGGTCAACGGGGTTTCGCCCTGCAGTTCGGCCACCTCGGCCGCAACCTTGTCCAATTCGGCGCGCTCTGCGGAGACGTCGGTTCCCGGCGCGGCGGTTTCAATGGCCTGGCGAAGTTCGCGCACCTTCAGAACGAGACCGCTTTCCTTCGTCCAGCGTTCCTGGAGGACGGCGAGTTCGGCTTCGACTTTCTGCTTGCGCTCGGCTATTTTCGCCAGACGTTCGGAGTGATCGGCCCCGACGGCGACTTCGCGGTCGAGAACACGCTGTTGAACAGCCAGATCGTCGATCTCGCGGGTGGCATCCTCAATGGCAGGCGGCGTGGAGTTCTGGCCCAGGGCGAGGCGGGCGCAGGCCGTATCGAGTATGCTGACGGCCTTGTCGGGCAACTGGCGCCCAGCGAGGTAACGGTGGGACAGGCGCACGGCGGAATTGACGGCCTCGTCGAGGATACGCACATTGTGATGCTTCTCGAGCGACGAGACGATGCCACGCAGCATCGTGCAGCAGACGTCTTCAGTGGGTTCTTCCACCTTGACGACCTGGAAGCGGCGGGCCAGCGCGGGGTCTTTCTCGAAGTACTTCTTGTACTCGGACCAAGTGGTGGCGGCAATGGTACGAAGTTCGCCGCGGGCCAGAGCCGGCTTGAGCAGGTTGGCAGCATCGTTCTGCCCAGCCTGACCACCCGCGCCGATCATGGTGTGCGCCTCGTCAATGAAGAGGATGATGGGCGTAGCGGAGGACTTCACCTCTTCGATCAGGCCCTTCAGGCGGTTCTCGAATTCGCCCTTCACGCCTGCGCCGGCCTGGAGAAGCGCCAGGTCGAGAGTGCGGACCGTGACGTTGCGGAGCGCCGGCGGCACGTCGCCGTTAGCTACGCGGGTGGCGAACCCTTCCACGACCGCCGTCTTGCCGACGCCGGCTTCACCGGTGAGGATCGGGTTGTTCTGCCGGCGGCGCATCAGGATGTCGACCAACTGGCGGATTTCGGTATCACGGCCGAGCACCGAATCGATCTTGCCGGCTTTCGCATGTTCGGTCAGATTCACGGTGAACTGGTCGAGATTGGGCGTCTTGCCGCCAATCTTGCGGGCGGGTGCCGCGGCACCTCCAGCCTCCGGGGCCTCCTCGCTTTCGCCGTCCTCAATCGACCCGGCGATGATGCCCATCAGCTCGCTCTTCAATTGATCGGGCTGGATGCGGCCGAGTTCCCGGCTGGATTCACGGGCCATCCGCCAGAGGGCGTCGTTCTGGGTCAGAGCCAGAAGGGTAAACCCGGTGCGAATCGAGGCCGCATTGTAGTCAAGAGAGCCCAGGGTCCAGCCATCGCTAAACATCTCAATGAGCGACTCACTGAACGCCGGGGTGCGGCCATTGCCACGCTTGAAGCGGTCGAGGGCGCGATTCAGTTCGGCGTCGAGACGGGATGGGTCCAGACCGAAGTGGTGAAAGATGCGACTGCTATCGCTATCGGAATGTTCGAGCAGCCGAAGCAGGAAGTGCTCGATTTCGACGTTGTAGTGAGTACGCGCCACGCAGAGTCCGGCGGCGGATTCCAGCGTCTGTCGGGCGGTGTCATTTAGTTTGTTGACAATCGACTTGAGATTAGCGGCCATCTGTTAAACAACCTCCCATAACCGGTAGACCGTGTCGTCAGGGTCCCGATCCATTGGCTTTGATTTGATCCAGCTCAGCCAATTGAGCTGTGGCGCGTCTTCCCCTTCGGCTCCCAATAGACAGCCGGGGACCTCCTCACGCCTCAAAACGAGCTGTACTTCGAAATCATACTCATCCCGACTGATAAAACGCACGAGCGCCTTGAGAGCGGGAAACGCGCCGCCATCCGGCAGGAACTCACGATACCGGTCCAGACCCAGCGGACCGATGCGAATACGCATGGTGGATTGCTGGTCCCAAACTTCGTCGCCGGCGACCGCACCGAGACCAAGCCGGGCGGCAGGCACTGCGTCAGGATCGTCATCAAGAAGGCACAGACTGCCGGGATCCAGCTTGCGCCACGAGCCAACAAACTGCACGACTTCCACCGGCGCGTCAAAATAGTCGGCCAGCACTTGCTGCATGGCGATGGCGGAGCGCGGCTGCTGCGAGAGCAATCCGGCGTAGAACTTCAGCGATTCGTCGGACACATCCTGGCGGTTTTGCAGGCGCGGCGTGCCGAGCCCGACAAGGTGCAGCAGAACGTCGCTGAGACCGGAGTCCTCGCCGCGTTCGTAAGGCACCTGGAAGTGGTACTTCTCCCAACTGCGGTAGAACAGCGAGGTGAGGCGGTGGTTGAAAAGATCGAGGAACTCGGCCAGAGTCTTGTCACCGGCCCGCAGACGCTCCGTCACGTACGCTGTGTAGGTGGCGGGCAGTTCTCCGACCGGTCCGGTGACCCCCAGGAAGTTCACGCCCATTTTGGGCGCGCCGGACTCGGGGATCGAAAGCGATTGAATCTCACTCGCGGGGTAACCGAGGGTCTGGTGGGCCGAGAAGCGCACAGCCTCCTTGGAAGGATCCTCGAAGTGACCAACCACGGCGCTTTCCGGCTGCAGCAGTTGGAGCAGACGAGCCGCCTGAAAGAAGCGGTACTCGTAGGGACGGTCGAGAAGGTGCTGCGGCAGGGCAGAGACAGGCTCGGCAGGCTGGGTAGTGGGTGATTCCGGCGTTTGGGCACACGGGGCCGACGGCACATCCGGCGCACCCCCAGCCGCCCGCTTCTTCAGAGCAGGATTCCGTAGCCTGACCTTGCGGGCCATTGCTTTAGGATCTCCTTACGCTGCCGGCTCCACACTTCGAGCTGGCTGAACCCATTCATGTTGACATAAAGTCCGAGGAAACGATCGAGGACGCTCGAAAAAAGATAGGCGCTGGCTCCGACGAAGCATTCTTCGTCGAGTTCCACCTGGACTTTCATCCCCCGGACAAAGGAGATTCCATAATCGCCCATGACGCGGGTAAAATGGCGGCGGCTGGTGAGCGTAGCGATGCCCTCCACCTGACGCTCGCCGAATCCCGCGGGTGGCGCGTACAGGCGCAGGATCTCCTGAAGCGCGTCGCGCCCTTCCTCGATCAGCGAAAGATAGTTAAGGGAGAGTTGGGAGAGCAGGCGCCACAGGACGGCCCCACCCAGCGCAGGACGGATGGTGGGCGTGGGTTTGCGCAGGGCGATGACCCGCGCGATGGCGGAAGCCGCATCTAGCTCGAAATCGCCCGTCTCCTCGCCAAAGGGTATGCGGGAGGGCAGTTCCCGGTTGGTACAGAGGCAGCGCACCGTGAGCGTGTCGATCTCGGGGCGGCGCGGTTGTCCGGCCAGATCGACAGTGGACAGCCAGAGATCGGTATTGTCGTCCATGCGGGTGCTGGAGTCGCGGCGGGTGGCGTGCCAGAAGAGTTCACCCTGCCGGCCAGACGGGCTGTGGCGCACGGAGTAGAACGGATCGAAGCTCATGACTTCGCTTGTCGCCGGGCTGGTGCCAACGACGGACTCGATGCTGAAGACCTCGTAGGAGTCGGGGCGGCGCGCGTCCGGTACGACGGGGTACTCGAAGCGGGTGCCATCCGGAGTGACCGGGTCGGCGGTATGCGGGAAGAGATTGACCAGAGTGCAGCAGCCCAGCCGCAGTGTTCGCTCGCTGACACCGAGCTGCAGAATAGGCAGCCAATCGGGCCTCTCGCAATCGCCGCAGAGGAACACCAGCTCGATGGCTTCACCGAAGCCCGCTTCCCGCAGGGCCTCCAGGCCCTTGAGCTCGAGGAAAAGGAACTTTTCAGGGAAAGCAAAGTACTCCTGCAGCAGGCGGTAGCCGTCGAAGGAACGGCGGGGATAGGGGACCAGCGATTCGTCGGGTGAGAATCCGCAAGGCTGGAGACAGGTCGGTGGCAGTACGATGGGCGGCTTGTGGGAGTGCGGAGTGAGGTCACGGGCGATGATCCGCAAACAGCGCCCGGCCAGCATTTCGTATAGCGGGTAGACGATGCTCGCCTCGGCGTTCAGGAAGAATCTTAGCGAATTGATAGGGAGAGAGGCGAACGAAGCGCCGTGTCCGCAGGTAAGCTCGACCCGGAGAGCGCCCGGCGCATCGGAGGTGCGGATGGGATGTGCCAGCCGTTCAGGGGTCACCCATTGAGCGGCGGCGAGACGGATGGGCCACAGCTCCAGATCGAAGCCGGTACGAAATTGAAGGCGGACTCCGCCGGTAGCCCGGGAAAAGAGCGCCGAGCCGCGTGGCAATACGGTGCGGGTGGTGAGTCCGGAGCGCTCTGCGTCGAGGGAGAACTCCGCCACCGTCATCGACGGCAGCGGGCGGATGTAGTGCGGGAAGAGAATCCCAAGCAGGGCCTGGGTCAGTTCGGGAAACTCGTCGTCGAGCTTCAGATGGAGCCGGGCCGCAAGAAAGGAAAAGGCCTCGATAAGGCGCTCGACGTGGGGGTCTTCGCAGTGGTTCGGTTCCAGCAGCAGGCGCGAGGCGACTTTCGGATACTTGGCGGCAAACTCCGCGCCCAGCTGCCGGACGTAGGCCAATTCGCGTTCGTAATAAGTGAGCAGGTCACTGCGCACCGGGGCCGCCCTCCACTTTGTAGGTTCCGCTGGTCAGTTCCAGTAGGGTATCGAATTGGATGCGTTCAGGGCCAGGCTCCACGCGCAGGATACCTTCAACCTGAAAGCGGATGACGCGAGCGGCGGCGGTGATGGGCTGCATAGAGACGATGACGGTGCGCAGGCGAGGCTCGAATGTGGCAATGACCTGCTCAATGAGACAGACCAACTCAGACTGGTCGCGCTCCGTGTTCAAGGCATAGCCGGTCAGGTCAGGCAGACCATAGACGAACAGCGACTCGGGGAGCTGGACGGAACCGGCCGGGACTTCGGTGATGCGACGGCGGGTGTTGAGGAGCCACTCAATGTCGCGGCGGATACCGGCCTTCAGGTCACGCAGTGCCTGGCCGCGCGACACCTCGCCCTCTGTCCGATTGCGCGGCTCGTCGTCCGTCAGCCGATCGAGCAGGGATGGAAGTATATCTTGCCGAGTCCGCCGTTCCCCCATGATCCCAAGGCTCCGTATCAGCAAAGCTCAAAGGCTTTGACCGGATCCATCCGGCAGATGAGCGTGTAGATCGACCTGCGCTCCTGGGTCGCCTCTGGTTCCTGCTCGAGGCAGCGATGCAAAAGCACCAGAGGCTCGACCACGATCGACGGAGCCTCCCAATCGGACAGCCCGCGCTGGCTGATTTCCGCCGACAGCTCGCGCAGGAGAGGCAGGGAGACCGTGTGACGTCCCGACGCCACCAGGATCCGCGCCAATTGAACTCTTCGTTGAAAGCGGCCTCGCCCGCTGGTTTCCAGCGCCATGCGGCGCGTCACCAATTCCAAAGCGGCCTCGACGCGCCCACGCCGCAGGGCATCTTCGATCATTGCGTCGTCGTTGCGCTCCGGCATGGCGGGCGCCCGGCGCGGCGCGCCCGCGCAGTTGGGCAGACACCCTCGAGCGGCCAGCATCTGGCGCGTGGCCATATTGGCCGCGGGTGTATCGTCGCTAAGCGTCGCGTCCAACAGCTCCGGATACTCCTCCAGCAGCGAGCCAAGGGCTCCGGCAACGGCATGGCCCACCAGCGAGTACTCGTCGCCGAGTTCGTCGCAGGCATGCAGAGTGTAGCGCTGCAGGTCGAGCCAGGCGCGGCCATAGGGCTGTGCCATGGCCTCCTCGACGGCCGCCAGAAGCTGCTGCCAGTTCTCCTCCTGGGCGAGGCGCCGGACGTGCTGCCGGACCTCACTGGGGGGCGCTTCCAGCCACTCCGGGTCGAGGGCCGGCCCGAGCGCGCGTAGTTCGCCCCAACGAAATCCACGCAGGAGAAGATAGGCCGCCGGGCTGCGGGGATTGGTCTTGCGCAGCCACTGGGCGATGGAATTCAGACGTGCGGCACAATCGATGGAGTCGGACGGCTCACTAGGTTGGAAGCCCGCAGACACTCCATTGCCGTTGCCCCACCGTGGCGGATGGGCGGGCTGGAGCTCTGCGGAGGATTGCCAGAGCGGAGCTTCGCCATGGAATTCAGGCAGCGGCTGTTCTTCTGCTGCCCTGGAATCGTCAGTCTGCCACAGAGGTGCATCCTCCTCCACGGGGGACTGAGACCAGAGTGGTTTGTCGTCCTCTACCCGGGACGACTCCTCGCGTTCCTCGCGCGGGCCTTGAACAGGCAAGGTCGAGCTGGCAGGTCCAGCCCTTCGTTGTGAAAGGATGCGTGTTGAATTGATGAGTTGGTCGAGACAGTCTTTCAACCCGCCGAAGCTGGGCGAGTATTCCCCGAAACGCTCGTCGGCGATAAGGTTCAACCGCTCCACCGCTTCTCTTGACGCTTCCAAAGCCGCCTTGTTCTCGTCGAAGAAAGCGAACGGGGTGGAACGCAGGGCTTCGTCGACAGCCTCGGGCGTGGTCTTGCCCTCGTTGATGGCCTCGCGGCGTAGGTCCCCCTTGCTTGAACTCTGATTGGCTTCGTCTTCTGTCGGGATCTGGAGCGACTCAGCGAACTGAAGAGCGCTGATGCCATGCGGAGTGAGCGGAACCTGGCGCAACGGCGTCTCCAGCCGCAGGGCCAGCCAGGCCAGTGGCACGGAGCGCAGTTCGGCGTCGCCGTCCTCCAACGCCGGGTAGAGGGTTTCCCAATAGTCAGTGAGCAGGGCGTTGCAGAGGTTCAGGCCCTCCTGGAATCCGGTGAAGCCGTCGCGATGCACCAGCGCTTCCGTCAGCCACACGACCAACTGCAGGTCCTTCGACTTCTTTGCCAGCGCTTCCGAGGTGAGCCGGATGACCAGAGGCCAGTCGGCCGTTTTGAGGACGCGTTGCCAGACGCCCTGCGCGAGAGCTTCGTCCTCGCGGCGCGCTTCCTTGATCTGGTCGAACAGCGGCGTGTACCGAATGCCCTGACCGCTGGGATTGTCGCCCGCGATGGGACCCAGGATGTCCTCACGTAACGGCATCTGCTTCTCCGGACGGCGCGGTGATCGTCAGATTACGGACCTCCAGAAACGGAACCTCTTCGCCATCCACGAGCAGCAGTTTCTGACCGAACAGCATTTCCATGGATCCGTCCGACTCCCAGGAAGAAGCACGGCCCAAGCGAACGAGATCATCGGGATGCCGGCTGGAAAGGGGAGACAGCGCAGGTAGCATCACGTCGCCGAGGTCCTGTCCACCGCCGAAGCCGGCGCCGCAGCGAAGGTGCGCGGGCGCCCAAAGAAGGTCCCTGAGCCGTTTGGGCGGCTCCATGTCGAGTTCAGCAATGTGTACGAGCGGCAGCATCAGATAGTTACCGGCCGCGAACACTTCCAGGCGCGGGCCAACTCGCGGGTCGGCGTCCAGGATCGATTGAAAGGGTTTGCCGTTCAGAACTCCAGCGATGGGCGCTCCAACCTCGGCGGGCGCAACCTCCCCGTTGGCGAACATGTCGTCGCGGGTTCTGGCAGTCTGCACAGCGGCGCGCATGAGCATGGCGCCCATCTGACGGTCGTGTGTACCGCCGGCCAGAAGATCGAGGTGTTTGTCGGCGCGGTCATATTCGCCGGCAAAGCACAGCAACTCGAAGAGGAACGTGCGCTGTTGCGCGTTGCCGGGATTGTCGCGAAGGAAGTTGACCAAGGCGTCGATCGCCTCGGTCAGCTTCCCTTCCTTGAAGAGTTGATGAGGGGTCATGGTGAGCCTCTCCCTATGTTGCGCGAACGCAACGCTAGGTGGAAATGCTCTCCGAGACCTTTCGAATGTCGTAACCGGCCATCACGCCACCAGTGCGCTGTCCGTTCTTCATGACGAAGTAATTCAGGGAGGCCGAAGCCACGCTGAAAGATACGCTCTCACTCGCCGACGCCTGATCGGACCCGCCGTTCTGATAGCTGCTGACCATCACATCGCCGAAAGTCCATTCGAAAAACTCCTCTAGCGCCGAGCCCTGGCCGGCTGTCACGGCCTTGCCCATGCGCCGGAAGACGACCTTGGCCGACTTGAAGTGCTGGCCGCTGGAGCAGGCGAGAAACAGCTTCGGGCTGGCCTTGTCGGTTGGTTTGGTGACCGTGAAGGAGGCAAAATCAGGCACGCCGGCGCTTCTGGCCGTGCCCTTGGTCGTCACCTCGTTCGAGATGCCCCAAGAGAACGACTCGATGTTGATCCAGGTGGTGTACTTCGATTCGTTACACTCGCCCTTGATGCCTTCCACTTGAAGTAGATGAGGAGTATCTGCCATAACTCAAGCCCCCTATCGCGCCACGTTCCGCTGAATGTCCCAACCACCTAACACCTGGTCGGTCTTCTTGCCGCCCTCGATTTGGAAGTACTGGAACTCGACCTTGCCGAAATTGAAGCTGATGCTCTCTGACGGCTGGTCGGAGCCGGCCGACCAGTTGATGGAAGAGAGGATCAAGTCAGTAAAGACGTACTTGATGTACTCCTCGCGCCCCCCTGTCGTTCCAGATCTTGTTCCGGTCAGGGTCGCCTCCGTGATGTGCTTGCCGCTCGCGCAATGCGCGAAGAGCTTGGGCGTGCCAGAGTCCACCTTCTTGGCGAACTGGAACTCCTGGATCTGGCTGCCGCCGTGGCTGCTGCCCGAGCCATAGACACCCGCCGTGTTGCTGCCGCCCCAGCTAAAGCTAAGAACCTGGATCTGGTTCAGGTAGCCTTGGATCTCGCTCTCGCCCTCAATATTTGGAATCTTGAGATGCCAAACCGCAGACATAGTCCATTCCTCCTGTTTGAATCCCCGTTGTGTCCAGCGCGCTGCCTACTTGCGCGCCGATTGAGGCAGATCAGCCACCAGCCGGAGAGATACACTCAGCTCGTCCAGTTGGAAGTGCGGCCTCAGGAACGCCACCGCTTTATACGCACCCGCTTTGCCGGGCACCTCGGCCACTTCCACCCGCGCCTCACGGAGCGGGTACTTGGACTTGACCGCTGCCGAGGCAGTATCGTCCGAAGTGACATAATTCGCGATCCAGTTGCTCAGGAACATCTCGCATTCTGCCCGCGAAGTGAAGCTTCCGATCTTGTCCCGCATCATCGACTTCAGATAGTGCGCAAACCGGCTGACCGCCATGAGGTACGGCAGTTGCGCGGAAAGCCGTGCATTGGCGTTGGCTTCCGGCTTGTCGTACAGCTTGGGTTTCTGACAGGTCTGCACGCTGAAGAACGCTGCGTAGTCAGTACCCTTGCAATGGACCAACGGCGCGAAGCCGAGGTCCGCCAGTTCCTTCTCGCGGCGATCCGTGATGATCGTCTCGGTAGGGCACTTCATCACTGTGTCGCCATCGTCCGTCGAGAAGGTATGCACTGGCAGGCCCTCCACCAGGCCGCCGCCTTCCACGCCACGAATGGCCGCGCACCAGCCATAACGCGCGAACGCCTGTGTCATCTTGGTTCCGAGAGCGTAGGCGGCATTGCCCCATAAATAGCGGCTATGCGTGAGACCGTCCACGTTCTCCTCGTAGGCAAACTCATCGACGGGTTTCGTTTCCCTGCCGTAGGGGACACGCATCAGAACGCGCGGCATGGTGAGGCAGACATAGCGTGAGTCCTCATTCATGCGGAAGCCCTTCCAGCGGGCATAGTCTGTCGTGTCGAACACCTTGGCCAAGTCGCGAGGATTGTCGAGCTGGGTGAAGTCCTCGATGTTCAACAGCTCCGGCGAAGCGGCCGAGATGAAAGGCGCGTGGGCCGCCGCGGCCACCTGCGACATGCGTTCCAGCAACTCGATGTCCTCCGGACCGCGTCCGAAGTAGTAGTCGCCGATCATGGCGCCGAACGGCTCGCCGCCGAATACGCCGAACTCCTGCTCGTACACTTTCTTGAACGTCTGGCTCTGATCGAACTCGGGCACACGCTGGAGGTCGCGCAGAAGTTCCTTCTTGCCGGCGTTCAGAATCTTGATCTTGAGCTGCGTGCCCGTTTCGGACTGGTCCAACAGATAGCGCAATCCGCGCCAGGTGGATTCCAACTGCTGGAACTTCTCGTGATGCAGAATCTCGTTCAACTGCAGGGAGAGCAGATGATCGATCTGCGAGATGCGCTGATTGATCATCGCCTCCAGATCGTGCGACACCGTCATCTCGCCCTGCAGAATCTGGTTGACGAACTCGCTCACCAGCGACTTACCCCACTGCCGTTGGGCCGGATCGCGGGCTAGGCGCCCTTGATCCACGATCTGATCGAGTAGACCGGGTTGTTTGACCTTCTCTACCGTGACATTCTGCGCCTCGGCCGGCGCCACCATTCTCGCCTTAGCCATTGGATTCGCCCCCCTCGCCGCCGTCCATCTCCGCCTTGATCTGCTGCATCTTCTCGGAATTCCCGAGAACGTCCTGGAGCAGTTTCTCCAACTTCTCGTTGCCTTGCAGAGTGCCGCGCAGATCGCTGAGCTTGGTGCGGAGTTCGAGCAACTCTCGCAGGGGGTTCACCTGGCGGGCCACCTTCTCGGGTTCGAAGTCCTCAATGCTGGAGAAGCGCAGGTCCACACCGATCTTGCCGGCATTGGGATCATCGCTGAGCTTGTTCTCCACAGTGAAGGCCACGCGAGGCTTCATGCTGGCCAGAACGCCATCGAAGTTGTCGGGTGTCACCTCGACGAAGCGCCGTTCCCTGATGCGTGGCAGCGGCTCTTCGGGTTGACCGCTGAAATCACCTAGGACCCCCATCACAAACGGGATCTCTTTGATCTCGACAGCGTCACCAACCTCAACGTTGTAAGTCACATGGACACGCGGCGGGCGCACGCGCTCCAACTTCGCATGGACACTCTCTCTTGGCATGATGTTCCTCCGTCCAGGCGAGCCTCCCCTAGTAGGCTCGCTTCGAACTGTGGCTTGACCTGAAGCGCTTCCCGACGGGAGTCAGGAACCCACTCTGTGCCGCTTCAATGGATCAAGCGCAATTACTGGGCGGCTTGACTCACGCACTGGAACCCGGACAGATAATTCTTTTGAAAGATGGGCGCGGTGGTGCCCATATCCAGGAAGTACCGGACGGTCAGTGGCTTGCCAGTGGACAAGGTCATGGGCTGACCGGACTGGCCCTGGCGCGGGACCCATTCAAAGTTGTACCCGCTGCCCGAGGCTTGCCACTTGTCGGCATCGCCGAAGAAGCGGAACACGGCCCAGAGACCGTTGTAGCTGAGGAAGCCCAGCTCCGTACCTCCGAGGCTGCCCGCCAAGCGCGCTTCTCTCGCCCGGAGACCGGGCCATTGGAAGGAAGACTGTTGGCCACCCGCACTGGTGGACTTCAGAGACTGGCCGTCCAAAGTGAGGCTCAGGCTCTGGATCCCCTCAGCGGGAAGAGATTTGAGAGTGTAGCTGAGCTGCGGATCCTGCGACCCGCCGCCACGGTACAGAGCGTCGCTAAAGGCAGCCGCGCGATTGAAGAATCTCAGAAAAGCCGGCGTCATCCGGATGTTGGAGTCGCCGCCGCCGGACACAAACTGCGATCCCTGGCGGACCATGTGCTTCTTCAAGGTCTGCTCATAGAACATCCAGAGCGAACCGCTGCCAGGCCGGAACACCGTGTTGATCTCTTCCAGAGACGCGTCCGTCTGCGACGCCGTGTTGAACGGGTACTTGTTGACGACGCCCCGGAAGTCGGCGCAGAACCTGCTGGCCTCGGCGTTGATCTGACCTGGCCCCAGGCGGCCGAGCAGTGCTTCCACATAGGTGATGGGATCCTCCATCAGCTTCTGGACCATCTGCTCGACGTGGCCTTCCTTGTCGATTCGGAAACTCTGGGCGACCTGCCGCGCGGCCGTCTTGGCCCGGGAGGCATCCTGCAAAGTGGCGCCAACCGAGGGATCATTGGGATTCCTGGCTCGAACCACCTGCTCCAACGACGCCTGCAGCGCGACCAGGCTGTTCATGTAGTTCTGGTTCGCGGCGTCAATGTAACGATCGGGACAGGCCGGCGGCGTCACAAACTGCACGGGCTGGAACGCTGACTTCACGTCGGGGTTCGTCGCCGCGGAAGTGTTGACGCTGGCCAGGCAGAAGAGCGCGAGCAGGTACGACGTGTTGTTGGACATCAGGCCCAACTTGCGAGCGGCGTCCTCCACACTGGCGTAACGCAGGACGGTGGAGTTCTTGAGGTATTCCCTCCAGTTCCCGATGAAGTCCGACTGGTAGCGGGCCAGCAGTTCCGGTTCGATCTTCGCCCGGTCCAGAGCCGCGGAGGTCTGGGATCCCAGAACCCATTCTTCCCCGGCAAAGAAGCGCTCGAAGTTCCTGATGGCGTCCTGCATGAACACCCAGCCCTCTCGTGTGAAGGCGCCCGCCACATCCTTGCCGTTCAGGATCACCTGGGCCGACCCGGCGTACTGCCGGTTGTAGTTGGCGGCCGGGTTGCGCCGGCTGGCCTCGGCCAACATGAACTGATAGATGCGCTCGGTTGCGGCGAACTGCGCCAGGAACTTCCGCGCCCGCTCGATGGCCAAAGTGTCGTTCTCCGAGCTGAACGGATTGGCGAACTTCAATTCGTCGCTATAGAAGTCGAACTGCTTTTGCGCCAACAGACGCCGGTCGGCATCCACCGTCCGGTCACCCGCCCACCTCTTGAGTAGCAATGGGGAAAGAAACAGCTTGGTGCTCTTGTCGTGATGCGAAGTCGTGACAAGGTACGCCTTCAAAGTGTCGTACGTGTAGGAGTACTCGTCTGTGGGCCCCGGACTGGAGGGCAACCTCCGGAGGTGATCCAGCAGCGCGGCCTGCGTGCCGCCAAACATCAACTGACTGAACCGGCTGAAGTACAGACGGCGGACCGTTGGCAGGAGGTCGTCCCCGGTATACAGGCCCCAGCGCATGTGCCAGGGCGCGCCTTCCCGGCTGTAGCGCGAGAGCATCTCGGCGTTTTCGCGCAGGGAATCCAGGCGTTTCAGTGCGTCCAGCGGGGCCAGTTCCTGCCCTCCCCCAGAGACCGTTCCGATGCCCGACACGGCCTCGGAAACCTGGTTCTGCAAGCCACGGTTGGCGAAGTAGGAGGTGGTCCAGCCGATTCCGAGAATCAGTGCCAGCCCTGCCGCCGCCGCCAGCAGTAAGCGCCGCGTACTGTTCGAGCCCACACTCTGCGCGCTCGTTTGGAACGCTGCCTGATCGCGCAGGATCACTTCGTTGAACAGCCGGCTGAGGAACACCCATTGCGGCACACGGCGCGTCTGCACGCTTTGTCTGGGTTGCTCGGCGGGATTATCCTTTTCGCCGTGGAGGCCAAAAATGCCCGTCGCACCGGAAGAGTGCGCAGCGCCTTCCTGCATCCGTGGCGACTGTACCACCTCACGAACTTCGACGGGCCGCACGCCGGAGAAGTAGAATCCGCGCAAGTACGGGCTGGTCTGCAACTGGCTGGGGCGGCAGAGATCCACCATGAACTGAACCGCCAGGGCCCGAATCTTGCGGAACTCCCGAGGAAACTCATAGACGCCGGGCAATCTTTGGGCGTTGGCTTCCCGTGCGAGCTGAGCCGGCCGCTGATCGGCCAGGCCGAGGAAGATGTCGTGGAATGCCGATGTCAGCCGGCCGATCTCTTCTTCGGCGTACACTCCGGCCCGTGCGTTGATGGCCAAGGGCACGGTGGCGCCCACAACCTGGCGGGCCTCGTCCTCAGAAAAATTGCCGACAAATTCCGCGAAGAAGGGGATGCGATCGCACCGGGTGAAGATGACGTACACCGGCAGCTGGACACCCAGCGCGCGGCTGACTTCGCCCAACCGGGCATTCAATCGCCGCGCGACGATAGTGGCATTTTCCTGAGCCCCTGGTTTTAGGAACGCCTCCGCGTCGAAGAAGACCACTGCGGAGCGGGGCGCCTGCTGCTTCCTGGCGAACAGCGAGTGAAGCCGGCCGGCGCGAAGCCGCTGCAGCAGCGCGTTCCAGCGGTTCCCGTCGGAGTATACCTGCCCGCCGGCCTCCACCATAACGGCGTTGCGGGCAAACCAGAGGTTCACCGATCGCGTGGGGACAATGTAGCCTTCCTGGTAGACGTGTCCGCCGATAAGTTCCGGCTCCGCCCCACAATTCACAAACGTGGAAGTCTTGGCTGAACCCGTGTCGCCGATGCCCAAAATAACTGGCAGCGTCCCGACCTTGGCGTCATGGCCGAGTGTGGAAGCCGCAAGCCGGGCTTCGGCATCCCGGAACAGCGGATCCATCTCTTCGGATTGCGACGGCAGCGGTGCCCCGGCCCCGCCGGACGCTGTCGCACCGCGCCGCGCCTTCCACCAGAGCAACAAACCACCGGCAAGAAGTCCGAGGGCGGAGATCAGGATGCGGGCAATCCAGACCGTGGACGAAGGTAGTTTCAGCAGGTCGACGAGAAACCAAGTCAGGACAAGATAAGAGACCATGCCGATGGCGGCGATGAAGTAGTAGGAAGTCGGAAGCATGATGGCCTCAGCGCACCAGACCCTGGAGCGAAGTCAGCCCCGAGCCCAACATAACCCTGTAGATCACGAACAGTAGTAGTACCAGAATGCCAGAGCCGAGAGCCACCCACTGAAGCCGCTTCACCCAGGGGTCGATTCCCCCTTGAATGAAACGCTGCTCCGGCACCTGCCACGCCGGCGAGATCTCTCCACGAGGCTTGCGGATGCGCCGAATCTTGTCATTCACCGCGTCGATGATCGCTCGGAGATCGCCCCGGCCGCTGATGGAGTAGCGGCCCACAAAGCCGAGGAGCAGGCAAAGCTGGTACACCTCGAGAAGGTCAGCCAGTTCAGCGGTTTCCCTCCGCCCCAACAGGTGCTGCAATTGTTCGAAGAAGATCTCACCGGCAGTGTGCCGTCCGAACAACTCCTCCTGCATCGGCTTGCGTACCCAGTCAGCGAATACGGGATTCTGCAGGTTGAGAACTGATTCGTCCAGGAATGCCACCACGGCGAAAGTGCCCAGCCGGATATCCTCCTCGGTGTAGCCCAGCTTGCGACCCTCCTGGTCGGCTTGCCGGATGGCCTGACGAACCTGATTGCGGAAGGACTCGGCGTCGTTCACCGCCTGGCGGTTCGAGCGGAGACGCACCACCGCAGTGAACATCTCCTGGAACACCAAAGCGAGATTCTCGGTGCGCCGCTGTGGCGGGGTATTCGCTGGGGGGACTGCCGTAGACGTTGGGCTCATATTGGTTCTGACGGGGCTCCGGCTCCTTCTTTATGACTCCAGTACAACCAGCAACTCAATCTCAGGATCGGGCAATTCACCGGGCACGTAAACGCCCACCTGACGGGATTGGACAATGTGTTCCCAGCAGGGCCCTGCTTTATCCACACTAAAGTATTGGTAGTCCACCCGGGGGGTGATGGCGGGCGGCGGCACGGGGATATGTTTCAAGGTCATTCCGGGCAAGGCCCGCGAAACCAGCTTGGGCACGAATTCCTTTGAACATACCTTAACCAGCCTCGGCGTGCCGGAGATCAGCTCCGCTTCACCGATCTTCGTCCGGATGGCAAAGATCCAACGAGAATGCACCAGTGTGCGCGAGTCCGCAATCGCCCCATCCCAGAAATAGTTGGCGGACCTTGCCAACGGGATGCTCACGCAGTTACTGGGCACCACCAATTCCAGGTGGGTGCGGATGTGGTGGTCGAGCGCATCGAAGCACTCCCCCAGCTTGGCGTGATTGTAGAGGGGCAGCGTGGCGGGATGCGAGTCGAGGCCAAACGTGCAGAGCGAACCGGCCAATCGGGCCATTTCAGCGTAAAGCTCTTCCGGGTGTCCGGACTTGCTGAAACACAGGTGCCGCAGCGGGGTAAGGGACGCGTTCACACAGTGCAGAAACCAGGCATTGCTGATGCCCTGAGCGGAAAAGCCGGAAGCCGTACCGGCGGAAAGGTCCTTGGGCTTAGCCACCGCCCGGCTCTTCTCCTCCAGGATCTCGACCAGCCTTCTCAACAACACCACTAGACGTTCGCTGCCGTGGATGCGCAAAACAGGCGGAATAAACGTCGAATCGTAGGTGTATTGGCCGGCGGCGTCGCGGCGCACACGGGCAATGGGGATGGCCAGTTCGCCACGCAGTTCGGACTCCACCAGAAGCCGGAGATTCTTGCGCGCCAGGCGAAGTTGTTTGGCATCCATGCCGGTCAGTTCGTCCGCCATGTCCACCGTCTGCGGGGCGTAGCGCAGACCGGGCTCAACCTCTTCGCTGGCTGAGCAGTTGGCGCTGACCTCCTGAAACGGAGAGATGGCGAGAAAGACATCGAGCGATTCCCGCATCGGAGGAAAGACCTCGACGATGGACCGGGCGGCGGGCGCGACGTCCGGCTCCGGCATTGCGAAGACCAGTCCGTCCGGGAAGAGGCCGGTGGCGTGGATCAGGCTGACAAGTCCATTGCGGATGGCGTCCCGGTCCAGTTGGAGCGCCGCCACCCCCCAAGGCTCGTAGGCCAGACTGGCCGCCGTGAAGTGGACGAGGTTCTCGAAATAGCGGTTTTGGGCTTGGAAATGCTGCGGGCCGAGATGCATTCCCTCCGACCAGACCACACGGCTCAACGTCTTCATATGCACTCCATTTTCTGGCGAGCCGTCTCCTCCGCGAGACTTATAATAGTACTCGATCGAGACGGCGGGAACCATGAGCTTCTATAGCAGATACGAGTTGGTGAAGCTGGTCCGGAACGGAGAACCCAAGTCGTTTCAGGCCCGGGAGATCCAAACGGGCCGAAACGTGCTGCTCCACCTGTGGGGCATGGGCGACGACAGCAGGCGGTCACCGCTGCTCCTCCATCTGCGCGATCAAATGAGGACGGATCCGTCGACGCTGATGGGAATCGTGGTCGAGGTTCAGGAGGGTGCGGAACCGCCCTACGTGGTCACCGCGTTCGACGAGAAGTTTACGAGCCTCCAGGAGTGGATCAGCGGGAAGCAGAATCCCGTGGCCGACGAAGCACCACCGGCTCCCGCTCCAGCGCCCGTCCAACCACCGCCAATACCCGCCGCGGCGCCAACGCCACCCGCAAAGGCCGAACCCGGCGAGTTTACTCGCATGTTCATGGTGTCTCCGCCCCAGCCACCGGCGCCCCAGCCCGCGCAGGATCCGGTCGCTGCCGAGTTTGCCCGGCTGTTCGAGGGCACCCCGACCGCTCCACCGGCGCCCCCGCAGCCAGCCGGGCCTCCGCCATCTGGGCAGGGCCCGGGGCAGTTCACCCAGATGTTCGGAGGAAGTGTCGAGCAGCCGGTGTCTCCGGCGCCGCAGCCACCCTTCCAGCCTCAGCCCCCGCCTCCGCCGGCGGTGCCTCAGCCGCAGCAGTACCGCCCGATGGTGAATGAGACACCTCGGCCGCCCGTGGCACAACCGCCAGCCTACCATCCACCGGTGCCGCCCTCTCCGCTCCAACCACCTCCTCCTCCGCCTAGGTCCACCGACGGCGATTTCACCAAGCTGTTTGGATCGCCCCTGGGCGCCAGTCCGCTGCCGGTCGAAGACATTGAGCGCGGAGTAGTGGCCCCACCGCCTTCCGGTCCGGCCAGCCGTCCGTTCAGTGGGCCGGGCCAGTTCACGATTCAGTTCGGCAAAGAGTCGAACGGTGCGCCCGATCAAGGAAATCCGCCCCCTCCTCCGGCTCATTCGCCCCTCCAGGGAGGCGCCACCGGCCTTTTCTCCGGGTCGGACCGGCCAGCAGCCCCGCCGTCGGCCCAGGCGGCTCAACCGGCGGGCCCAAGTGAGTTCACACGCGTACTGCGGGGACCTCATCTCCAACAGTCGGGCGACATGGCTCCGGCTCCACCGTTCAATCCGCCACCGATGCCCGGTGCGGTGCCGCTACCGCCACCGCCCAAGAAGGGCAATGTATTGGGGATCCTGGTTGCCGTTCTCAGTTTCCTGCTCATTCTGCTGTTGATCACGGTTGTGGTACTGATTTTCAAGAAGTAGGCAGCAGCACAATCAGTTCGAGCTTTGGGTTCGGGAAGTCGCCCGGCACATAGACCGCCACGTTGCGGGCGCGTTCAATCGCCTCCCAGGCCAGTCCGGACTGGCTTAGGCTGAAATACTGAGAGTTGAGCTTCACCGGGATGGTACTGGGCGGCGCCACCTGATGCATCAGCGGCACGCCCGGCAAAGCCTGCCGTATCAGGTGCTCGATGTGGGTCGCCGAACACACCTTGATGAGCTGTGGCCCCTTGACTATTAGGTCAGCTTCCTCGGTGTCCGCGGCCACAGCCAGGTACATCCTGGTGTTCTGCAGATACTTCTCGTCGCCCAGCGTCGCTCCGTAGATCGAGGGCCGGACCAGACGAAGCGGCAGCGATACGAAGTTGCTGGGCACCACGGTCTCAAGCAGATGCAACAGCACCGCCTCCAACTCCGCCATCCGGACTCCCAACTCCTCGTGATCATACGCAGGCAAATCCCTGGGTTGCACTTCCAGCGAAAAGGTCGTGAGTACGGACGCCAGCGACTGCATCAGGGCAAACAGCTCTTCCGGATGTCCGCCGCGCGTTTCGTAGAGGTGTCGCAGCCCCGGCAGATGTGAGTTGACGGAATAGAGCAACCAGAAGTTGGCGATGTCGCCAACAGTGAACTCCGCCAGACTCTGGTTCTTCTGGCGGCGCAGGGCGCTCAGCATGGAACTCTTGGCGGAGAGCACTTCCAGCAGCCGCCGCGCCACCCCCACCACTGTCTCGCTGGCCCGGATATCCAGTAATGGAGGAACGAACCGGGGATCGAACTCAAGCGTGTCGGCGGGCGTACGCTGGACGCGCGCCAACTTCAGCAGGGAATGCCCCTGCCGGTTCTCACCTTCAACAAGGATCCGGAGATTCTTCCTCGCAACCTGCACCGGCCGCTCGGTCTGCCCGTTGTTCTCGTCGCGAAACAGGGCCACCTCAGCCAGATAGCGGGTGTCGAGCCCGCGGCCGGGCACCGAAACATTCACTGTGTTCTCGCGGTACTCCGGAATCGCCAGAAAGATATCGAGGGACTCCACACCGGATCGGAAGTACTCGGCCAGAGGCTTGGCGGCCGGCGCGGAATCGGCGCCCGGGATCTCAAATGGCGATCCGTCGGGGAACAATCCGGACGCCTCGCGCAGCCCCGCCGCTCCACCGTTCAGAGCCTCGTGGTCCAGCTTCAAACGGGAGAAACCCCACGGCCGGTAGTGCAGCGCCTCCGCGCGAAAATGCAACAGACTCTCGATGAACCGGTCCTGCGCCTGCAGGTGTTGCGGTGTCAGAAAGGTCCCCTTGGACCACAGTACCGGTTGGAGGATCCGCATCGAATCACACGTTAGCACAGCGACCACACCTTCAAGAGCCAAGCTTTCCTTGGACCGTTTGCAGCGGAGACCAACCGTTCCCGGGCGTCCGGCAAAGCAGCCCATCGACCCATCCGAACAATCGCGTTGACCTCTCATGGGTGTAAGCGCGTAAACAAGCGACGCCCCCTCATCGCGCCCACCGCGAGTCGTATCCCTGTTATGCTCGTACCCTAGTGGGGTTCCTCGGCCCCTGGGAAATCATGCCCCCTCCTGGGTCTTCACCTGACGATACGGTTCAATTGCTCAGGCGCTGGAGCGACGGCGACCTGAGTGCGCGCGACAAGCTCATGTCGCAGGTCTACGATGAGCTGCGCGTTCTGGCTCGCCGTGCCCTTTCCCGGGAACAAAACGCGAACACACTCCAGCCGACGGCACTGGTTCACGAGCTTTACGTCCGTCTCATCGGGCAAAGCGCCATGGACATTCGGGACCGCGGCCACTTCTTTGCGGTGGCTGCGACGGTTATGCGCCACATCCTGGTCGACCACGCGCGGGCCCGGCACGCTCAGCGGCGAGGCGGCGGCGCAATCCAAGTGGAGCTCAAGGATGCCATCGCGTCGACGAATCCGGACATGGACATTCTGGCCATCGACCAGGCGCTGGCCCGCCTGGAAGCCCTCGACGCCCGCAAGGCACGCGTGGTCGAAATGAAGTTCTTCGCAGGGCTGACCGAGCATGAGATCGCCGGTGTGCTCAATGTCGGTCGAGCCACAGTGGAACGGGACTGGGCCTTCGCGAAAAGCTGGCTGCAGATCCAGATGGAATCCACCCGCCAAGATCCGCTATAGAGAATATGACCGATTCTCGGTGGCAACGCGTCGAGGCGCTGTTTCACGAGGCGCGCGCCCTGCCCGTCGAGCAGCGCACTGCATTCCTGAGCCAGGTTTGCGCCGGAGATGACGTCATGCTGCGGGCCGTACTCCGAATGGTCGATGCCACGTCGGCGGCTGACGCCCTGTTCGAGAACCCGGCCGGGCTGGCGTCGCTGATTGATCCGCCCCTGCAACCCGAAGTCGATCCGATTCTTGGCGCGATGTTGGGCGTCTGGAGGATCGATCGCGTCCTGGCCGCCGGCGGGATGGGGGCGGTCTACCTCGCGCATCGTGCCGACGACCAGTTCCACAAGAAGGCAGCGGCGAAACTGCTGCGGCATGGCTTCCACTCCGAACACCTGCGGCGCCGATTCCTGGCGGAGCGTCAGATTCTGGCAGGTCTGGAGCATCCCAATATAGCCAGACTGCTGGATGGCGGACTCTCCGGCGACGGGATGCCGTATCTCATCATGGAGTTTGTCGAGGGCCAGCCGCTGGACGCGTACTGCAACAGTCGGAACCTCGGTG
Organism: uncultured Paludibaculum sp.; assembly: GCF_963665245.1. Classification (NCBI taxonomy): domain Bacteria; kingdom Pseudomonadati; phylum Acidobacteriota; class Terriglobia; order Bryobacterales; family Bryobacteraceae; genus Paludibaculum; species uncultured Paludibaculum sp. Next base: position 1,358,751 of record NZ_OY762269.1, on the reverse strand, counting down.
TCCGCGCCCGGCTGGAGATATTCCGCCACGTGTTTTCCGCGGTCAGTTACGCCCACCACAACATGGTGATCCACCGCGATCTGAAGCCCTCGAACATCATGGTGACCACCAACGGCGGAGTGAAGCTGCTCGACTTCGGTATTGCCAAGCTGATTGACGAGCCCGCCGACGGAGAATTGACCTCCACCACTTCGGTAATGATGACCCCGCGCTATGCCAGTCCGGAGCAGGCGCTGGGAAAGATGGTCAACGCGCAGTCGGACGTGTACTCGCTGGGCGTCGTGCTCTTTGAATCGCTATGTGGCCGCAGCCCGTATGCGACTACGCAGCGCACCGTCGCCGAGTGGTTTCTGGCCATTCAGAATGAAGAGTGCCCGCCGCCCAGCCAGGCAGCGCAGTCGCCGGCGCTCCGGAACGAGTTGCGCGGCGACCTGGATCTCATCGTCGCCAAGGCGCTCAGGAAGGACGCCCTGGAGCGGTATGCGAGCGTCGAACAATTCGATGCCGACGTGCAGGCCTACCTGGAAGGCCGCCCAGTCACCGCGCGGCCTCAAACTGCGGCCTACCGCGTCGGAAAGTTCGTAAGGCGCCATCGGGCCGGAGTGCTCGCGAGCGCAGCCGCGATCCTGTTGCTCATTGCCGGGCTGCTCAGCACTCTTTGGGAGGCACATGTCGCCGAAAGAGAGCGCCTTAGGGCCGAGAAGCGCTTCCAACAGGTTCGCGAACTCGCCCGCCTCAGTCTCTTTGACCTCTTCGACATCGTGAAGGATATGCCGGGCTCCACCACCGCGCAGCAACTTCTGATCACGAAGTCTCTCGCCAACTACGAGAAGCTGGCCAGGGAAGCGACCGGCGATCCCGAACTGCTAGGCGAACTGGCAGAGGCGTATTCCCGGCTCGGCAATCTCTACGGCAACCCCTATTCCACCAACATTGGGGAGACCCAAAAGGCGCTCGCGACCTACCGCCGCGGCCTGGAGCTGTTGGGCGGCATTCCCGAGGGCGCGGGCCCCAAGGCCTTGGAGAAGTCACGAGCCCTGCTCTACTCCAGCCTGGGCGAGGTGACTGCTTATTCCGGCGATACCCCCAAGGGCATCGAGTACATGCGGCGCTGCATCCGGTTGCTGGAAGTCCTGGAGACCCGCGATCCAACAGCCGCTGACATCCTGGTGGAGTTGTCCGGAGCGCGCGGGACGCTGGGCGACCACCTCGCCGGCATTGGAACAGGGATCGTGCTCGACAAGGATGGCGCCATAGGGGCGTTCCAAAGCCAACTGGTCACCGTGGAGGCTCTCTCCAAAAGGACAGACATTCCTCCCGAGGTCCTGACGCGAGCCAGGCGCGGTGTGAGCATCGCCTGCATGAAGCTGGGTCAATGCATGCAGGATTTCGGCCGGGCCGAGGAAGCCCTCCCGTGGTATCGAAGGTCGCTGGAAGCGCTGGACCGGATGGATGCCGCGGAAAACTCCTCACTAGCGAACATGCGGATTCGCACCACCCTGATCCGAGGACAATCGGCAACCCTCATGAGCCTCGGTCGTCCGAAAGAAGCTGTCGATGTGCTGAGTCCGGCAATCGAAACGCTAAGAAGCCTCTATCAACGGGATCCCCAGAACAGACAGTTCGGCTACGGGCTGGTCACCTTCCTGAAGGCCAGGGGCGACTCTCACCAGCAGGCAGGCAATACCGCGGCAGCACTGGATGACTACCGCGAGGCCGAACGCCGGGCCGCTCTGCAGGTTGAGGAGGATCCTGCGAACGCAGTGATCAAAGGCCGCCTCGATGATCTGCGAAAGCTGGTTGCCGAGCTCGCGGCCCCCGGCAATTAATCCGGGCCCGTTACGGAAGCTCGCGCACGGCGATGTTGCGGAACATCTGCTTGCCGCCTTCCTTCCAGATCTGCGTGCCGCCGTGCACCTGAACCGCGATCATTCCTTCCGCGGCGCCATCCACCGCATGGTTGGCCACATCAGACCATTCGGTGACACGGACTCCATTCATCCAAACCTGGATTCGGGGAATGTCTCCGTCAATACGGGCACGAATCGAGTTCCACTCGTTCCGCTTGTAGTTCTTCTCCCAGTCATTCACGCTGGAGCCCACTACGTCCTTCAGACGCTCGCCATAGACGCCGCCAAGCGTGCCGCCCTCGCGGTAGTCGATCATCACCTGATAGGCCTCTCCGCGCTCGCTGGAGCGCAAGAACAAGCCGCCGTCGCAACCCCAGTCCGGGTTCAACTCCAGATAGACTTCGAAATTCTTGTACTTCTTGTCGGTGAGCAGAATGCCCCCCTTCCCCTTGGGATTCTGCATGCCCACCAGGACGCCGTTCTCCACGCGCCAGTCGGGCGTCGTGCCATGGTGGTTCGTACGGCTGATGTGCCAGCCGGTCGTATCCTTGCCGTTGAAGATCGGCGTGAAGCCGGGCGGAACGTGCGCTTCCACCTCAGTTACAGGCACCAACTCATACTTGCGAGCCAAAGGCACGGCAGCGGCTCGCTGTTTCGCGTCAAGTTCGGCATCGAGAACGTCCAGAGCGTCCATGGCCGCCTTGGCGCCAGCCAAATGATCCGCCTCAAGGGGAACCTCAATGGTGCGCCAGCGGGTATTGTGGATGCCCGACCGCTTCATGGTCAGGGCGTGCACCTCGCTGGCCTGCTTCATCATAGGCGTCGGCCACGCGGCGAGGTTCAGACCGGCCTTCAATTGCTCGTCGGTGAAGACGGCAACCTGCAACCCGTCGATGCGCAGGGCGTAGTGTCCGGGTTTCAGCCCATTCACCTTCAGCGTCTCCCGGTCCATCTTCTCGAGGAAGCCGCCGGACTTCACGGCGAGAGCCATGGTCGCGTCATTCAGGTCGACAGGTATGGGCAGAGACTTATCCGTCTGAGTCCAGCTCAAGCCATTCGAAGCCGCGAGACCGGTCACGGCCGTATTGCTGGATGTGGTCACTTTCGCGTTGCTTGCGTCCAGCTCAACGTCACTGACAAGTCCCGGCGCGCCCCAGGACTCCAGCAGCGAAGCCGCCATAATCAGGTGGCCGGCGGGGCCCGGGTGTACGCGGTCCGGGATAATGCGGGCCGCCAGGTCGGCATTGGTAGCTTTAGCCTGCTCCAGCATTTTGACGACGGGCCCATTCAGATCCGCCACTTGCATACCCTGCTTCGCCGCCATCTCCTGCAGCAGGTCGCCAAACTTCACCAGGACCGGGTTGTAGCCGCCTCCATCCATCGCCTGTCGCGTAACCTCATCGTAAGGAGACGGCCGGATGAGAGTGATCCTTGCTTCCGGGACCAGCGATTTCAGGTCCTTCACCATCGACTCGTAGCCCGTGCGGTACCAGTCGAAAACGGTCTGATCGAAGGGCCGGTACCGCCCGTCATTCATGCCCAGCATGATGGTGACGACGGTCGGTTTGTAGACCGCGACATCGCGTCGCAGGCGCACCCCAACCGGGCCGCCACCACCGCCGGTAACGCGGTCGCCACCCCATCCCGAATGAACAAAGCTGACATTCAGTTGAGGGAATCTGGTACGAACGAAGGTCTCAACAAACGTGGTGTACAACCGCTGATCGGTAATGCTGTCGCCATAGAAGACGACACGGTCGCCGGACGTCAGATAGAACGCCGGCTGCGCCATCGCCGCGCAGGCCAGCAGAATCAGCACGATCATGGCCACACAGGGGATTCGGATCGAACGCATGAATTTGGACTCCTGTCAGACTCTCGATTTGAAATGGACAGCGCTCAGCTCGCGCAAGCGGAGCGCCGCGGCCTCCGGAGTAATATCACGTTGAGGCATGGCCAGCATCTCGTAGCCGACCAGGAATTTGCGAACCGTCGCGGATCGCAGCAGTGGAGGATGGTAGTGCGCGTGGAGATGCCAGGCTTCCTTGTTGCTGCCTGCCGGGCGCTGATGGAACCCGCCCGAGTATGGGAATGAGATCTCGAACAGATTGTCGTAGCGTGTCGTCAGTTGCTTCAGGATGTCAGACAGACCATCGCGCTCGTCGCTGCTCAACTCGTCCAGGCCGGACACGGGCCGCCTGCTGATCACCATGGTTTCGAACGGCCAAACCGCCCACCACGGCACCAGCGCGACGAAATGCTCGTTGACGCACACCAACCGCTCGCCCGTCGCCACCTCATATTCCAGATAATCGGCCAACAGCGTCCGTCCATGTTCGCGGAGATAGGCCTCCTGCGCGGCTTGCTCTTTCGCAATCTCTGTGGGGACTGCGGAACTGGCCCAAATCTGGCAGTGCGGGTGCGGATTCGAGCACCCCATCATCGCGCCCCGGTTCTCGAAGATCTGCACGTATCCGATGCCCGGAGTGTGGATGAGCTCGCTGTATTGGTCCGTCCAGGTGTCGACGACTCCACGAATCTCCTCCACGCCCATCTCGGCTAACGTAAGGTCATGCCGCGGGGAGAAACAAATCACACGGCAGATGCCGGAAACGCCCTCGGCTCGGAGTAGTGGATGAGGGTCGAGTTCGTCCACCGGCGAAGAGGGTAGCAGCGCCGCGAAGTCGTTCGTAAAAGCGAAGGTACCCGTGTACGCGGGATTCTTGTGTCCACCGGCCCGCTCGTTGCCCGGACAGAGATAGCACGACGGATCATAGGTGGCCCGGGTTTCGCGGGCCACCTTCTCAACTTGCCCCTGCCAGGGGCGTTTCGTGCGGTGTGGGGAGACGAGTACCCAGTCGCCCGTAAGCGGATTCAGCCGGCGGTGGGGGTGTTCCTTTAGGTCGATCATTCAGACAAGGCTCTCCCGGATATCCTATCGCGATATGCGCCCCTGCTAGACTCTCCTATTCGGAGTTGCCGACCCCGTGAACACGATTCTCGCCAGCCGCCTGATGGTTCTTGGCGCCGCCCTGCTGTTCTCCACCGGCGGCGCGGCCATCAAGGCCACTACGCTGAGCGGATGGCAGACCGCCGGACTGCGCAGTATCGTCGCGGCGATCGCCCTGATGGCGCTGGTTCCGGAGGCGCGCAAAGGATGGTCGTGGCGAGTCTGGCCCGTCGGGCTGACCTACGCCGCGACACTCGTTTCGTACGTTCTGGCGATCAAACTCACCACTTCGGCCAACGCTATCTTTCTGCAGTCCACCGCGCCGGCCTACCTGCTGCTGATTGGGCCCCTGTTCTTGAAGGAATCCATACACAGGCGCGATATTGTCTTCACCGTGGCGCTGGTCGCCGGGATGACCCTCTTCTTCACCGGTGTCGAGAACCCCATCGCCACAGCACCCAATCCGGCGCTCGGGAACATCTACGGTGCGCTGTCGGGCGCGGCGTACGCCTTCACCCTCGCTGGACTTCGCTGGCTGGCTCACACCCCGGCAGCACGCGGCGGTGCCTTGGCCACCGTGGTGGCCGGCAACACCCTTGCCTTTGTGATCTCTATGCCGATGGCTTTGCCGATCCACTCGATCTCCGCCGCGGATTCCGCCGTGTTGCTGTACCTCGGAGTCCTCCAGATTGGTCTTGCCTATCTGTTGTTGACCCGCGGCATGAAGCAGGTGCGGGCCTTCGAGGCATCCACGCTTCTGCTGTTGGAGCCGGTGTGTAATCCCATCTTCACCTGGTTCTTCCACGGAGAGCGTCCGGCCGCGCGCGCCCTGGCTGGCGGAGCCGTGATCCTCGTCAGCACATTCGTCAAGCTCTGGCACGAGCGCCGCGAAGCCTGATGCCTCTACTCCAACCCCATCTGTGACAGGCGGTAGCGCAGCGCATTGCGTGACAGGCCCAACAGACGCGCGGCTTGGCTCTTGTTGCCGGCGGCACGGCGCAACGCCTCTCTGATGAGTTGTTGCTCGTGCTCCTCCAGCGAGATCCCCTCAGGCAGAAAATCGCTCACAAGCCCGGATCCGTTCCCGTTCCCGCCGTTGCCTGGCACCGCGCGGCGCGGCGCGTGATCCAGTCGGATGTCCTCCGGTTGCAGTTGTGTGCCGGTAGCGTACAGCAGACTCCGCTCGATGGCGTTCTCCAACTCGCGGACGTTGCCCGGCCAATGGTAGGCCATCAACTTCTCACAGGCGGCCTCCGACAGGCCTTCCACCTGCGACCCCAACTCTCGCGCGAACTTCCTCAGGAAGTTCTCCGCCAGAATCGGAATGTCTTCCGCGCGTTCCCGCAAGGATGGGATGGTGAGCGGGAAGACATTCAGACGGTAGTAGAGGTCCTCGCGAAAGTTGCCTTCTTCCAGGGCGCGGCGCAAATCGACATTGGTGGCCGCTATCACTCGAACGTCGATTTGGCGGGTCTTGTTGCTGCCCAACCGCTCGAACTCGCGTTCCTGCAGAATGCGGAGAAGCTTGACCTGGACAGCGGTGGGCACGTCACCTATCTCATCCAGGAACACGGTGCCGCCGTCTGCCTGCTCAAACTTGCCAGGCTTGCTGGTGGCAGCACCCGTGAAGGCGCCTTTTTCGTACCCGAAGAGTTCACTCTCCATCAGGTTTTCGGGAATCGCCGTGCAGTTAATCTTGACGAAGGGATGAGCGCTGCGCGGCGAGTGATGATGGATCGCTCGAGCAATGAGGTCCTTGCCGACTCCACTCTCCCCGCACAACAAAACGGTGGTGCGCATAGGACCAACGCGCAGGATGGCCGCCAGAATCTCCTGCATCTTCGGACCCGAGCCCACGATGTTCTCGAAGCGGTAGCGCTGGCCTAGCTCTTCCTTGAGGCGGGTATTCTCCTCACGGAGCGATTGAACCTCCAGAGCCTTCCGCACGACCGCCATCAGGTGGTCCATCGAGAACGGCTTCGGCAGAAAATCCGCAGCGCCCTTCTTCATGGCCTCGACTGCAATCTCGACGGTGCCAAATGCGGTCATCACGACCACAGGCGGGTGGCCACTCTGCCTCTGAATGGACTCCAGCAGGGCTAGACCATCCATAGCCGGCAAGCGCAAATCGGTCAGCACAAGGCTCGCACGATCGAGCAGGCGCAAAGCCGCCTCAGCCGAGCCTACGCTCTCGACCTCATATCCGGCCGACTCAAGCTGCAGGCTCAGCACACGGCGGAGTTTGTCTTCGTCTTCAACAATTAGGATGCGCGCCATCATGCCCGCCCTTATCATCTCTCATGCGATTGGTCTCGACAATTGAGACGTCGCCGGGCGGGCGCGCGGTTCCGCTGGATCGCGGGGAGGGGTTAGGTTACCAGACTGGCGTCGGACGGCTGATTATTTCCGGCTCAGGAAACCAGCAGTAGCCAAGGCGGACAATAGTCTTGATAGCCGCGGCTTCACGCCCCAGCTTCCGCCTCAACCGCTGGACGTGCACGTCCACCGTTCGTGTGCGCGCCCCATCCGAATATTTCCAGACCGTTCGAAGCAACGTTTCCCGGCTGATGCACCGGCCCGGATTCTGCATCAGAATTGTGAGCAGTTCGCGCTCCTTTCGGGTCAGCCGCGTGGATGATACGACAGCAGGTGCCGCAACGGCCACTGCCGCCGCGCCGATCGTCAGCCCATTCATAGTTGCAAGCGAACTCATGTTCATTCGACTCCTCTATTGAGGTTCCCAGGGGTCCCGTCATCGGTCAGTGCCAATGACGTCATGGCCCCATGCTTTCAATAGACGGACAGCGTCGAAAATTGTTCGCAGAAAGTTTCGGCCAGCCCACGAAATATCAGCACCGGACGGCGAGTTTACATTCATTAATCCGAGGGTTCGGACTGCATCCGGCGGTTCTTCGGCGGGACCTGCGGCAAAGAGACGAGGAACAGCGAACCCCGCCCAGGCTCACTTTCCACGGTGATGCGGCCGCCATGCTCGTCCACAATCTTGGCTGTGATCGCCAAACCAAGACCCACTCCGTTTGCTTTAGTGGTGAAGAATGGATTGAAGATCTGTTCACGGTGGCTGGCCTGGATGCCAGAGCCCCTGTCAATTACTGCCATTTCAACGACATCGGGGCCGCCGCGGGTCTTCACCGTGACGATCACGCCAGGCGGCGAGGCCTGCACGGCGTTGCGGATCAGATTCAGGATGACTCTCTCCAGTAACTCAGCATCCGCTTCGATGAGAGGGATCGTCGGATCGTAGTTTTTGTGGATCTCTGGCGGTGCATCGGGAGTCATCCGCGCCAACTGGTCGATTACAAGGTCAATGAGCGCGTTCAGATCGGTAGGGGCGAGCCGCAGTTTCACCGGCCGCGCAAACTCCAAAAAGCGTGTGATCAGTGAATTGGTGCGGTCCACCTCGCTGGAAATGTAGCCAGCGAGCTCGTGGCCCAGGTCGTTGCCGGGTTCGATCTTCTCCAGCAGGATCTCCGCCGAAGCCTTCATCGTCCCAAGTGGGTTCCGAAGTTCATGGGCGAGGCCGGCCGTCAACTGGCCCAGCGCCGCCAATCGCTCACTGCGCCGCATTGAGGCCTCTGCCTCCAGCAACCGGCGGTTTGCGACCTCCAGTTGGGCCACGGCCGCCTGGGCTCGCAACGCCTCATTCCGGTTCGCCTCCGCCAGGCTATAGGTGAGGTACGCGACGGCCGGCAGGAAGATGACGCGCAGGCTCAAGTCCCGAAGGTAAACCCCTTCCAGCATGTAGCCCAGGCTGTATGTGACAGGTATAAAAGCAAGATACGCGACACAAGCAAGCCCCGTGATCAGAGTGGTGCCAACCGGTCCCAGCGTTGTGGCGGCCGAGACCACCGGGAGCAGAAGGATGAGGTAGTAGCTGGATGCGATTCCTCCGGTGACGCCAATTAGCAGAAAGCCCAGCATCAGCTTCAGCAGAATGACAGCCAGGTTCCCGCGTGGCGTGGTCAGCGCGCTCACACGCGGAGTGACCACTTGCAGGACCGCCAGAGCCGTCAGCATCTCCAGCTCCGCGGTGCCTCGTGTGGGGCTCACCCATGCCAAAGCCGAGAACAGAAGAAGCCAAACCAGATCCTGAGGGTACAGAATCCGCTTCCACACGGGATTGGGCAATTCACCCGGCAAGCCGCCATCTTAGCGCAGGTGCGCCTTGACGGCCCGCGCCAACCTGTTGCCGTCTTGTGGCACAATAGGTATCGTCTCGCGAGTTTGTCCATGAATTCCCTCGAATCCCCACAGAACATCGACGCCACTAATCCGGTTGAACCGTCGGCCGCTACACCCGAAGAAACCAGCTTCGGCGATGTGTTACGGCAGTTCGAAGCCGAGCATCACGGCGCGGAAGGCCACGACGCAGCAATGGAAGGCACCATCGTATCGGTGTCGGAAGAGGCGATCGTCGTCAATGTCGGCCGCAAGATGGAGGGAATCCTGAAACCGGATACCCCCGGTCTGCCGGCTAACTTGGCCCCCGGCGACATCCTGATGGTGAACATCAGTGGTAGAACCGATGACGGCTATTACACGCTTTCCACCATTCGCGTGGAGCAACCTAAGGATTTCACCGGCTTGCAGGCCGCGTTTGAAGCCAAGGACGTCATCGCCGGGGCCGTGAGTGAATTGGTGAAGGGCGGGCTACGCGTACAGGTGGCTGATGGTGTACATGCCTTCCTGCCTGCCTCGCGCAGTGGCATTCGTGAGATGAGCGACTTGTCCCGCCTGGTAGGCCAGCAGATCGAGTGCCGTATTACGAAGCTGGACGTCACCAACCCGGATCGGCCGGACGTGGTGGTCGACCGCCGTTCGGTCCTCGAAGAACAGTCCGCCATCGCCAAGCAGGCCGCCATGGCCGGCCTGAAGGAAGGCATGATTGTCCAGGGCCGCATCCGCAGCTTGACCGACTTCGGCGCATTCGTCGAGATCACGCCTGGCATCGACGGCCTGCTGCATGTCACCGACATGAGCTGGCACCGTGTGGAGAAGCCGTCCTCGCTGTTCACTCCGGGCCAGTCCATTGAGACGAAGATCCTGAAGATCAACCGTGAGGCGAAGAAGATTTCACTTGGATTGAAGCAGTTAACACCGGATCCCTGGTCGCAGACCATCGCCACGCTCCAGGCCGGCGACCGCGTAAAGGGTAAGGTTGTCCGCTTGGCCGACTTTGGCGCCTTTATCGAAATCGCTCCCGGTGTGGACGGACTGATCCACCTTTCCGAGATGTCCTGGACCAAGCGTGTCCGCAAACCCAGCGATATCTTGCAGATCGGCGAGGACGTCGAAGCGGTGGTCATCGAGATCAAAGCCGCCGACAAGCGCATTTCCCTTGGTCTGAAACAAGCCCTGGGCAACCCGTGGGATCAGGTGGATACGAAGTTCCCCGCCGGCACCGTGGTCGAGGCGCCCATCACCAATCTGGCCCAGTTTGGTGCGTTTGTGGACTTGGGAGACGGAATCGAAGGCATGATTCATGTCGGCGACATCACCCGCGAGAAGCGCATTCAGCATCCCAAAGAGATGCTGAATGCCGGTCAGACGGTGAAGGCTGTCGTCCTTGAGGTCGACAAAGAGAAAAAGCGTATCCGCCTTGGGATGAAGCAGTTGGAGCCGACCTCGGCCGACACGTTCATCGCTGAGCATCAGATTTCGGAGTTGCTGACCGGCCGCGTGGTCGAAGTTCACAGCTCGCACGCCAAGATTGAATTGGGTGAGGGTGTCCACGCCCGCTGCAAGACCCGCGAAGATGTCGCCGCAGCCCAAACGGCCGGCCCGTCCGCCGCCGATGTGGACGATTTGGCGGCCATGTTGGCTTCCCGCTGGAAGGGTGGAGCCTCTGCTTCCTCCGCCAGCTCCAAGGACACATTGCGTGTTGGTCAAATCCGCCGATTCCGCATCACCGCCATGGAAGCGGGGCAGCGCCGGATCGAAGTCGAACTGGCGGATTGACGGAACTTAACGAGACCTTTTCTCGTCTACCTCGTCTAGACTCTTCGGGGAATGCCCTGCAAGAGGTGACGGTGAAAAGTGGAGCTTCTTTGGCGATCGAGGTCGGCATGGCCCGAAGCGCCGAGTCGACATCAAGGATGGACGAGGCCGCGCTGATCCGTGCCGCTCAGGCGGGCGACCACGATGCATTTGAGCATTTGGTCCGGAACTATGATCAGAACGTGCTGCGTCTCGCGATGAATCTGCTGCGCTCCCCGGAAGACGCCTACGACGTCTATCAGGAAGCGTTTCTGCGCGTCTACCGCAATCTGCAGAGCTTCCGCTTCGATTGCAGTTTCCACACCTGGCTTTACCGCATCGTCACCAACCTCTGTCTCGACCACCTGCGCAAGAAAAAGGTCCGCAAAACGGAATCCACCGTCATGGAGACCGAAGAAGGCCCGCTGGACAGGCTGGACTCCGTGCCTGAGCAGCGAGCACATGGCGATCCTCAGCGTGCACTCCTAAGCACCGAACTGCGAGGCAGAATTGAGGAGGCCCTCACGGGCATGACCGCCCGTGAACGCATGGTCTTCGAGATGCGGCACTATCAGGGCATGCGCTTGCGCGCCATCGGAGAGGCTCTCGGAACCACCGAGGAGGCCGCAAAGAACTGTTTGTTCCGTGCTACTCAGAAGATGCGCTCGGCATTGGGAGAATTCGTATGACGTGCGAAACGGCCCGCCAGCAAATGGTGCTCTTCGTTTACGGCGAGTTGTCGTTCGATGAAGAGGAGATGGTTGAACAGCATCTGGAAACTTGCGGGGAATGTCGGGCCGAGCGCGTAAGGCTCGAATCAATGAACGCCCTGCTGGAACCGGGAGAGGCCGACGTACCGGCCGGGTTGTTGGCCCGCTGCCGACGCGACCTCGTAGTCAAGGTTCAGGAAGAGCGCGCTATCCCCCGTCGCCGCATCGCCTTTGCCAGCCTCTGGCGCAACTGGGTGGTGGCCCCGCCCATGTGGCTTCGGCCGATTGGCGCCGTAGCAATGTTGGCCATCGGATTCTTCGCCGCCCGCCTGGTTCCCTCCGACTCCCCTTCCGTCACTCACATGGGCCTTTCCAATGACACCGCCCCGATGGTGAGCCGCGTCCGATATGTCGACCCTGACGATTCCGGCCGGGTTCGGGTGATGTTCGACGAGACGCACCAGCGGGAAGTGAGCGGTGAGGTCACCGACGCAAACATCCGGCGGCTGCTGTTGGCCGCGGCTGTGGATCCGGGCGATCCCGGGCTGCGCGTCGAGTCCATCGACATCCTGAAGCGGCAGTGTTCCGATGATGAGGTCCGCCGGGCCCTCTTGAACGCGCTGAAGGGCGACCCGAATGCGGGTGTCCGATTGAAAGCGCTGGAAGGACTGAAGACGTACGCCCAGGATCCGGAAACCCGCAAGGTCCTTGCACAGGTCCTCCTTTCCGACGACAACCCCGGGGTGCGAACTCAGGCCATCGACCTTCTGGTTCAGAACAAGGAACCGGAAGTGGCCGGAGTACTGCAGGAGCTTCTGCGGCGGGAAGACAATAGCTACGTTCGGTCGCGCAGCCAGAAGGCGTTGACCGAGATGAGGGCTTCCGTCGGTACTTTCTGATCATGCGGAGATTGCTACCGATTTTTGTGCTAGCCGGCCTTTCCGGCCATGCACAGGAGTCGGCTTGGAGTTCGGACCGGTCCGGCTGGACACGGACCAGCACGGGTTCTGCCTGCCAACAAGCCACCAGACTAAAAGTTGTCACGCAGGGCCGGCTCACCGTACTGTCCGACGACCGCCACAACGTCGGCTTCAAATGGAGTTGCCGGACCGCCGGAGCATCACAACCTGAAGCGGAACGGCGCCTGCATTCGGTGAGAATCCAAGCTCAACAACAAGGTGGTGTCTGCATCCTTGTTGCGTCCGCCCCGGACGGCCCCTCGGTGACGTCCGACTTGGTTGTCACCATCCCCCGCCAAGTTCGACAGCTATACATGGAAAGCCGGAATGGCTCGCTAAGCGGTAAGTACTTGAAAGGTGCAGTCGAAGCCGTTACAGCCGCCGGGAACATCGAGATGGATGACATCGACGGCAGCGTGGTCGCGCGAACCGGAGGGGGCTGCCTCACGTTCACGACGGTCACCGGCAGCATCCGCGGCCTATCGGGGGGCGGCTGTATCAAGGTCGGCAAGGTTGGAAAGGAAGCCGTTCTCGAAAGCGCCGGTGGTGAGGTCCTCGTGGAAGAGGCGGGCAGTTGGCTCAGACTCTCGACGGCAGGCAATATCCATGTGGGCCGTGCGGCGGAGTCCGTCTTTGCCCACACTTCCGCCGGCCTGATTGAAGTAGAGCAATCCGGCGGCGTGGTGACTGCGGAAACGGGCGGCGGGACGATTCAGATCGGGAGCGCCAAGGGTGTGCGGTGCGAATCGGCCGGAGGCACGATCCGGCTAAAGAGCGTATCCGGAGCGCTACGGGCCGCCACGGCCAGCGGCAACATCTACGCCACCCTCACATCTGGCCTCATGATCGAGAATTCCTTTCTCGCAACGAGCCGGGGTGACATTACGGTTTCGGTTCCGTCTAAAATGCCAGTGACGGTCAAGGCGCTGAATGAATCGTCCAGTTGGCTTGGGCGGGTGGTCTCCGATTTTCCGGAGATCCAGGTTCAGCCGTCCCAGGTTGGACGCGGCCGCTCGGTGTTGGCGCAGGGCTCACTCAATGGAGGCGGTCCGGTGCTGATGCTTTCGGCAACCAACGGGGCGATTATTCTTCGACGCCTGAAGTAGGGAGACTGACGGTAGCCGGCGCGCTGTCAGTTCTTGGGGAGATCGTTCACTTGCCGTCCCGATAGTTTGCGGGACGCCGCAGTCCGGTTCCGACCGGATGCAAGAAGGGAAAGTGACATGCAATTCGATAGTCAGTTTGCCGCGAAGCTTGCTGGGAGCCTCATTCTCTCCATGGCTACCACGCTCCTGTCGGCCCAAGCGCCCGCGCCGGCCTCGTCGAACAACCCCGAAATCGTCAAGGTGCTTGGATTGTCAGGGAGCTTTCTCGGGGTTGGTGTTCAGGAAGTCAACTCGGAACGTAGCAAGGCCCTGAAGCTCAAAGAGGAGTTTGGCGTCGAGATCACCAGGGTGGAAGACAATAGCCCAGCCTCCCGGGCGGGCTTGAAAGTGCACGACGTGGTACTGGAATACAACGGGCAACGGGTGGAGGGCACAGAACAGTTCATCCGCTTCGTCCGCGAGACACCTGCTGGCCGGACCATCAAACTGACACTGGCCCGGGGAGGCGTCAACCAGACTGTGGCCGCGACCATCGGCGCACGTAAACCCACCGTTTCCGGTGTCATGCCCATGGAGAGTTTCCGAGTGGAATTCCCCAGGGAGATGTCCATGCCGGACATTCCCAAGGCGATGATGTCGTGGCGCAGTTCGGTGCTGGGTGTCGAGGCGGAGTCGCTGGGCGAATCTCAACTGGCGGCGTACTTCGGGGTAAAGGAAGGCGTCCTCGTTCGATCGGTCATGAAAAGCACCGCTGCCGAGAAGGCCGGCATCAAAGCGGGCGACGTACTGATCAAGGTGAACGACACACGGGTCACCTCGCCGCGTGACGTCACGAATGCGATTCGCGCGGCCCGCGCCAATTCCCGCGATTCATACCTCGTGGTCCTGATGAGGGAAAAGAAAGAGATGACCCTCACGGTGTCAATGGACGATGAGAGCAGCGACAGGACGCCCCCGCGGGGACAGGCCATCAGCGTCCGCTAGCTGTACGTTGAACGGCGCCCACGCCGAGGCGGCGGCCGTCAGGTTGGTTTTCCGGTGGCGCCCAGCACTAGCATTGACCGAGAACGGCGCGTTGCACTTTCAACAACAGCTCCACCTCGCTTCGGGGCATCTGCAGCGCAGCAGCAATCTGCTCGGGCGACTCCCCTCGACGATGCATCCTGAGCGCCTGCCCTCGTTTGCTGATGTTTACCGACGTGTCGGGCGGGGTGGCCGACGCCGTTGGGACGGTAGGCATCTCGGTCGCCTCCTCCAGCGCTAACTCCACTCGATTCAATGACTGACGGAGGACATCCATTGCCTCATCGATCTGTTTGCGTTCCGCCGTCAATTGCTCGCGTAGAGCGGCGTTCTCCCTCTTCACGGAGACGAAGAGATAAAGCGAGAGCGACAGCCCTACGGCCAGCAGGCAGTAATAGGTGAGCGGGTTGGTAAGCCAAACCATATCAGACTCTCAGTGTATAACGGCGG
Organism: uncultured Paludibaculum sp.; assembly: GCF_963665245.1. Classification (NCBI taxonomy): domain Bacteria; kingdom Pseudomonadati; phylum Acidobacteriota; class Terriglobia; order Bryobacterales; family Bryobacteraceae; genus Paludibaculum; species uncultured Paludibaculum sp. The sequence goes on along the minus strand of NZ_OY762269.1, from coordinate 1,343,706 downwards.
CTTATTCTAAGATCTTTAGCCCGCCAGCCACCTGGACCTAGAACAATGTCCGAAGCCGTTCATCCCGGCTGATGATTTCCTTGATCCGGACACCGTAGTTCCCCTCAACGACGACCACCTCGCCGCGCGCGATAACGCAATTGTTGACTATGATTTCCACAGGTTCGGAGACCGACCTGTTCAGCTCCACGATGCTGCCGGTGGTCAGCTTGATGGCGTCCTTCAGCCGCATCTGGGCGCGTCCGAAGGACACGCCCACCGGCAACTCCACCTCCATGAGGAGGTCGAGAGTCCGCGACGGCCTGGAAGTCGGAACAGAGACATTTGGCGGTGGTGCTGGCATGGGAGCTGATTCAGCAGGGGGATTCGCACTGGGCAAGGCCCCTAGCAATTCGGAGCTTGCCGCCAGCCAACCGCACCCTAAGTCGCCCGTTTCAGAGTGCACCGCCACCGCCTGCCACGTGAGGCCGGAGGGTATAGAGTCGCACTCCTGTCCGGCCTGAATCTGCACTTCGCGTCCTAGTTGAGCACCAATCCAGTTGCTGATCGGTGCCAGTGACTGCTGCAAGACCTCAACAAACGTGCTCCGCGCTTCCGCCGGATCACCCGCCCCACCGTCCTCGGAGAGTCCAGCCGATTGAAGAACCTGTTTGCCGATGGTGAGCCAGATTGACTCGGGTAGCCAAACCCAGACGATCGCTCCGTCTGCCGCACTCAACTCCTGACGCCAGACCAGCGCTGCGTCCGGCAAGTGCGCCGGCATGTCGCGTTGCACGGTCGACGCCTGAGACGACGTCCCCGTCATGGCGCTGATTGCCGGCCCAAGGCCGTGCGCCCATTGCCCAGCCAGCAAGGCTATAGTGTCGGCCATCTTGTCCTCGCCTAGAGCCCCCGCTCTGTCGGCCATTTCTTGTGCAGGAAGGTTCTCAGCCGTATGATCGCCTGCGTTTTGAGCTGGGAGACCCTCGACTCGTGGAGATTCACAACCCGTGAGATCTCTCGCAGCGTGAGTTCCTCATGATAGTAAAGGCTGATGACCGTTCGCTCGATATAGGGCATTCGGGAAATGGCTTGAGCCAGGATTTTCCGCAACTCGCTCCGCTCCAGGACGCTGGACGGCGATTCCGCATCCTTATCGGCCACAAAACGCAACAGATCCCGGCCTTCCTCCTCACCGGGGCGGCCCTCCAAGCTGCCGACATTCAATCCACGAATCTCAACCAGCCACCCGTGGTACTCCTCGAGCTCTACACCCATCGCCATGGCAATCTCCTCTTCCGTTGGTGCCCGCTTCAACTCTTGCTCTAGGGAGGCGACTGCCAACTCGATCTGTTTACTGCGCCGCCGCTGCTGGCGCGGCGCCCAGTCCAAACCCCGCAGGCTGTCCAGGATCGCCCCTCGAATCTTGTACTCTGCGTACGTTTTCAACTTGACGTTCTGATTGGGATCGAACCGGTCGATGGCCGAAATCAAACCCACAATTCCGGTGGAAATCAGATCGTCGAGGCTCACGCTCTCCGGTAGCCGTTCGTGGATCCGTCGTGCAATCAGACGGACCTGCGGCAGATGCTCCAGAATCATTTGCTCCCGGTCTTCGCCACTCAGGACGGCAGCTTTGCGATAAGGGTTCATCTCACTTCCACCTCATGAACTCAGGCGTTGGCAGCCCGCGCGGCGCCGCCGAAGAGCAACTGCAACAGAAGGGGTTTCGAGGCAACTTCAAGGTCCTCGGGCACCCCCTGGCCAAAACACAGACACGAGATTGGGAGACCAGTGGTCAGGGCAAGGCCCAGCCATCCGCCATGGAATTCGGTCTCGTCCATATGGGTGAATATCAGTCTGGTCGGATGGAACAGGGCCCAGCGGCGGTAGGCAGCCAGGAGATCCTCGCACCGGGCCGTGGCCGGCAGGACCAGGTAGACCTGGATATCGGAGTGGCTGTTGAGCTTCGAGCTCCACTCGTCCAGAAAGTCCTGATCCCTGGGGCCAAAACCAGGAGTGTCGATGAACACCAGGTCCTTCTGCCGCTGCTCCACCATGACTCGTGAGAGCGCCCCCGGCGTCTCGGCCAGCGCAAATGGCAACCCGAGGATCGAGGCATAGGCCCGGAGTTGTTCCGACGCCGCAATGCGGTAACAGTCGGTGCTCACGATCACCGAAGGAATGCGCCCGGCAATTCCGTAGCGCATGGCCAACTTGGCGAGAGTTGTGGTCTTCCCTGCCCCAGGCGGACCGACAAAGGCGACGACACGGCGACGACCCTCGTCGCCTCCCAGTCCAGGACTCACGGCAAGCATGCTCTCCAACTCCGCGGCGATGCCCCTGCGAATTTGAGATTCGGTCGCAGGCTCCGGACTATGGCGCAGGCCGAGTCGACGCTCCACGCGCTCCAGAATCTGGCGAATGAGGGTGTGAGGCAGCCCCGAAGCACCCAACTGCGCCGCAACCTCGTTCATTTCAGGCACGTAGCCGAAGCCCGGTGAGTGCGCTGTCAAGCTGCCAACCAGAATCGACAGCCGGCTGAGCTCCGACTGAATCGCATCCAGACCGCCCGGGGCAGAACTCGACGACGACGCCTCGTGGACGCGGCTTAGTCCTGTCGGTGTCTCGGGCTCATCCGAGCCGCTTTCCACGAGGACGGCATACGCACCTAGATGGCGCTCGGCCTCCCCCGTAGGGCCGGCGTCCACGAGCAGAGTCTCTTCGCCCAGTTCCTGGCGGGCCTGCGCCACTGCGGATTCCACACTATTGGAGTAGTAAGTCCTCTGATTCGCCATCACTTAGTCCCTTTCAATACGCCCAGCGACACCACCCTCGTGCCCGGCGGCACTTCTCCGTGGGAGAGCACCGTAATCTGGGGGTGATTGGCTTCCAACATCTGCCGGACGAACGACCGCGAGCCGGAGCTCGCCAGCAAAGCCCATCCGGACTGTCCGCCACTCACCGCCGAACGTGCGGCGTCGAGTAACTCGCCCACCTTCTGCGGTGGAAGGTTCAGGTGCGACGTGTTCTCACCGTGTTCCACTGCCTGCTCGATCGACCGCTCCAGCTCCGGGTCCAGGAAGAAGACCGCCAGTTCTCCGTTGGCATTCAGGTGCGGCTTCACCAGTGAGCGGCGCAACGACTGCCGTACGTATTCCGTAAGCAGAATCGGATTGCGAGTCACCACCGCGGCTTCGCCGAGACTCTCCAGAATCGTGTTCGCGTCTTTGATCGAGACGCGCTCCCGAAGCAGGTTCTGGAACACCCGCTGCACGGCCGGCAAGGGCAGCAGTTTGGGGACGAGATCTTCGACCACGCGCGGATTCTCCTCGGCGAGCCGGTCGAGGACCTTCTTGGCGTCCTGCCTGGAGAAGATCTCATGGCAGTGCCTACGTACGAGTTCGGAAAGATGCGTGGCCAGCACGCTGATCGAATCCACCACAGTGCAGCCGGAGGATCGCGCACGCTCTGCCTGTTCGGAGCCGATCCAAACCGCGGGGATGCCGAAGGCGGGGTCCTTCGTGGGAACACCCTGAATCTGAGCGGATCCGTTGGCAGGCGGTATGGCCAGGTCACACCCCTGCGGCAACTCATATCTTGCTACCTCCGTACCCTTCAGCAACACGACGTACTCCCGCACCTTCAGCGACAGGTTGTCGGTCACACGCACGGGCGGCAGGATGTAGCCCAATTCAGAAGCCAATTGCCGGCGAATGCCTGCTATCCGCCGCAGCAGCGGCGAGTTCTCAGCACCCTCGACCAACTTCACCAACCCCAATCCCACCTCGACGGACAAAGGCTCAACCTTCATCAATGATTCAAGGCTGTCCTTGGCGACCTGCGGGGCCGGGGCCGGCGCGGCACTGCTGACCATCCTGCGCTTCTGCCGCACCCGGTAGCCCGCGTACCCGACACTGCCCCCCAACACCAGGAAGGGAATCTTAGGTAACCCTGGAAACAGAGCCATGGCCACCAGCACGCCGGAGGCGAGGAACAGCGGCTGGTAAGCCCCGAACATCTGTTTTGCGAAGTCGGCGCCCATCTCCTGCTCGGAACTGGCTCGTGTGACGATCAGGCCGCCGGAAATGGAAATCATCAGCGCCGGGATGACGGTGACCAGTCCGTCACCAATCGTCAGCACCGTGTAGGTTTCCAGCGCCTGCCCCATTTGCATGCCGTGCTGCAGGACGCCAATGAGGAATCCGGCCACGATGTTGATGGCCGTAATCAGAATGCTGGCCACGGCGTCGCGCTGTGTGAACCGGGTAGCACCGTCCATGGCACCGTAGAACTCGGCCTCCGCGGAGAGCGACTTGCGCCTCGCCTTGGCCTCGGCTTCATTGATGAGCCCAGCGTTCAGGTCGGCGTCGATGGACATCTGCTTACCCGGCAAGGCGTCCAGAGTGAATCGAGCGGTGACTTCCGAAATACGCACGGCACCGTGGTTGATCACCACGTACTGAATGGCAATGAGAACCAGGAAGATCACGACGCCGATAACAAAATTGCCACCCACGACAAAGTTGCCGAACGACTCGATAACCTCACCCGCGGCCGAAGTGCCCTTGCTCCCGTTCAGGAGGATGAGCCGGGAGCTCGATACGTTCAAAGCCAGCCGGAACAAGGTCATCAGCAGCAGCGTGGTGGGGAACACGCTGAAGTCGGCCGGGCGGCGGATGTACATCGACACCAGCAGGACCACTGTGGAAAGCGTGATGTTCGCGCTGATCAGGACATCCAGCAGAAACGATGGCAGCGGAGTGATCATTGCCATCAGAATTCCGAGCACAGCGATGGGAACCGCAACCTCCGCCCTGACCAACTCGCGCCAGTCCAGCCCCCACAACGGTTCTTGAGCCGGTGCGGCCACGGGGCGGTACCCCTGCTGCCTGGGCCGCCCCGGTGGGGGGAGCGCCGTGGCAACACTACTTGCGGGTGTGGTCACTACAGGTGCAGTCATAGTGCGTCTACAGTTCTTTCGCCGGAGTCCCCGGCCGCCCAGGCGGCTATGCGCCAGGCCGCCTTCCGCTCATCAGCCGGAAGACGTAAGCCAGGACTTCCGCCACGGCACGATAGAGGTGTGCCGGTATCTCCTGGCCCACCGCCACGTGCTTATACAGTGCCTGCGCCAGAGGAGGATTCTCAACAACTGGCACCTTATGCATCAATGCCTTTTCCTTGATTCTCAAGGCAAGATAGTTCTTGCCCTTCGCGACGACCTTCGGAGTCGCCATACCTTGCATGTCGTATCTCAGGGCGACCGCAAAGTGAGTTGGATTTACGATCACAGCTGTCGCGGTAGGCACCTCCGCCATCATTCGGCGACGCAGCAACTCGCGCCGCATGCGTCGGATCTTCATCTTGACTTCGGGGTTCCCCTCGTTCTGTTTGAATTCCTCCTTGATCTCCTGTTTGGTCATCCTCAAATCTCGTTGGAAGCGCTGGCGCTGGCGGACCAGATCGACGGCGCCCCAAGCCAGAAAGGCGCCCGAGGCCTTCCACATCAATTCCGAAAGGGAGCTGCCGACCACGCCGGTTGCACTCAGCAGCGTCATCAGAGGCAAACGCAGGAAGTCCTCGAGACTCCCTGCCACCACCAGCCAGCAGACGCCAAGCATGACGGGCAACAGCACCAAGGCCTCAACCAGAGCGCGGCGATTCCTGCCGGGCAGCTCACGTAGATTCGACATCGGGTTCAGCCGCCCAAGATCCGGCGTCAGCTTGGAAGCAGCAAGCCCGAAGCCGGTGCTGGCCAATTGAGTCAGTAGACTGGCGGCAATGAGGAAGCCACCCATCCCCAGCATCAGAAATCCGTATGGCGCGAGGTCACGACGAATGGCCGTTCCGACGCTGAGGCGACTCAGATCACCGTCGAACGCTCTCAACAGCATGGTCCGCACCATGACCAGAGCCGACGGCCACCAGGAGTCCACCAGGGCGGTAATCAATCCCGTGAAGACGGCGAATTGGACCGCGGCGACGAACTCACGACTTACCGGGAAACGTCCCTCGTCACGAGCCTTCTTCTCACGCTGGGCTGTCGGCTTCTCTGTTCGTTGATCACGGTCGGACATGAGGGTCGTCTACCTGATGAGCGCTCCAAGCACTCCGCTCACTCGTTCCAGACCGGACCGGAACAGCAATGGAACCAACGGCACAAGCGCCGCGAATGCCGCGAGCGCACCCAACATCTTTGCCGGGAAGGCTAGGGACAGCAACTGCAGTTGAGCCTGAATCCGCCCCAACAGCGCGAGGGTAATGTCGGTTAATAGCAGCAAGGCCGCGATGGGCAGCGCCAGCCTCAACCCGAGCTCCATCATCATGGAGCCAGCCCCGGCAACCGCCTGCGCGGCCGTCCGGCTTACTTCCACATGGCCCGGCGGCCACACCTCCAGACTGCGCGCAAACGCCCTCAGGACGAAACGGTCCGCGCCCGCACTGAAGAACATGAGGTTCGTCAGTAGTTGCGCGACAATCTGGAGTACGCTGCTGTCCGCCTCGCTGTTTGGATCGATGGATGAGGCGTAGGAGAAGCCGGCCTGCACGGAGACGGACTGTACGGCAAACACAACCATCTCCGAGAGGAACCCAATCAATATGCCTGTCGCCAGCCCGAGCACCAACTCCCCTACCAGCCAGACGACGAAGACGCCGGCACCCGAAGCCGTGCCGGTATAGCGCGGCCACAGCGGAAACAGCGAGGCGGTCAAGGTGACAATCAGGAAAGCACGAGTCAGCTCGGGTGCCGCCTTGACTCCGGGGATCGGCACAAAGAGCAACGCCGAGCCCAGCCGTGCAAGCACCAGCAGGAAGCCCAGGACCGTCGCCAGGTCCAACTTCAATTCAACGGGCATAACGGCTCAAGTCGCCGAAAAGTCCGGTCGTGTACGTACACAACCGCATCAGCATCCAGGGCAGGAACAGAACGATGCCTGCCAGAAAGGCGACCAGCCTCGGCACACTGCCGAAGGCCGGATCCTGCACCGACGTGACGATCTGCAGGAGACTGATGACGATGCCAGCCACGAAGCCGATGGCCAGCAAAGGCAGACTGAGCCAGAACGCTGTCATCAGAGCCTGCCGGATAATGTCCACGACCACTTGGGATTCCATAGGACCTCAGAGAAAGCTCCTCATCAGTGAGCCCACGACGAGATTCCACCCGTCCACCAGAACAAACAGCAGGATCTTGAATGGAGCGGAGATCATCACGGGGGGCAATTGCACCATGCCAATCGACAGCGTCACCGAGGCGATAACAATGTCGATGATCAGAAAGGGCAGGAACAGTACGGCTCCAATCTGGAAGCCCGTCTTCAGCTCGGAGAGAACGTAAGCCGGCGCGAGAATACCCAGGTCCAGGTCCGCGGCGGATCTCGGCGGCGAAGTCTTGGTGATCTCCAGCATCAACGCGATGTCCTTCTCCCGTACGAACTTCAGCAGAAATGTTTTGACCGGTCTCGTCCCGCGGTCCCAGGCCTCCGAGCGGGAAAGCCGTCCCTGTTCCATCGGTTGCCACGCGGTTTCGTAGCTCTCGACAATCACCGGACGCACGATGAGGAGGGAAAGGAACAGCGCCAGGCCGATGAGCACTTGATTGGACGGGGCCGTCTGCGTGCCCAGTGCCTGTCTCAGAAAATGCAGCACTACTGTAATCCGCAGGAACGGCGTCAACGAGACGAACACTGCCGGCAGTAAGGTCAGAGCCGTCAGAACAACCAGAATCTGCAGCGGAACTGTCAGGGGCTCTCCACCCTTCGCCACACCCCATGGCATTCCAACTGCCGGCGCTACGGGCGCCCCGGAAAGCGGCAGCGCCAGTAGTGGCAGCAGCATTCGCCTCATTGCGCACCGCCGTCTTGCATCTGTCGGCGGGATGCCTGCGAGAGCGTAGCCTGGAAGCTCTCCGGAGAGGCATCCAGCACCAGTCCCGAAGGGTGGGTTCCAACCAACACGGTACGTTCTCCAACTTGGACAAGGTGCAGGGTGTGTTGTCCGGTAAGGGTCAGCCGTTCCAGCACGAGCAGTGATCGCTGGCGGCCTGCCTGCCTCGCAGGCCAGGGGCATCGCCAGTTACGCCCCCGGCCCAAGGCCCACGCCGCGGCCCCTGCCATGCAAATCACAAACCCGACGGCGAGTAACTGATCCGTCAACGGCACACCTATTCCTCCACGTTGAAGTCGGTAATTCGGACACCCATCGTGTCCTCGATGATTACGATCTCTCCAAAGCCCACCAGCGCACCGCAGATCACGATGTCGATGTTCTCCCCAGCCGATCGAGGCATTCGAATGACGCTGCCCACTTCCAGGTCCAATACGTCCCGCAGTGACATCATCCGGCGAGCCAGTTCCACTTCGACATCCAGGGGCACATTGGCCAACGACTTGATCTGTTGCAGGCTGGTCATGGCTCCGGTTGCCGCCAAGCGCTATCGCTTCAGATTGATCGTGTCCTGACTGATCTCATCGACGGCCGTTACCACCTTGGCGTTGGCCTGATAGCCCCGCTGCAGCACAATCAGATTGGTGAACTCCTTGGCGATGTCGACGGTGGAGTACTCGACGGCGCCGCCCATGATCTTCCCGCGGCCGCCTGAATCGGGCAGTCCCACCGCAGGCAGCGCGGTACGCGCAGCCAACTGGTAGTTATTGTTGCCGACCGCAATCATCGATTCCGGATTCCGGATCGACGCCATCGCCAACTGGCCGACAGCAACCTGCTGGCCATTGGAATACTGAGCCAGGACTCGTCCGCCATCGCCGATGCCAACGCGCACCAGTTGAGCCGCGGCGCAGCCGTCCTGCCAATTGGCCGATACCGCGGAGGTCTCCGAGAACTGGGTCAAGCGAGGCGTCGTGCCATCAAAGAGATTCCACTTGATGTTCATGTCGGCAGCTCCATCCTTGAGCCCGGCAATGACCATCTCTGGCTGGGGATCAGTCGGCAGCGGCGAACTCATCTTGCCCAACGAGTCAAACTGGATCGTCCCGGTCACGGCGGCGTAAGGAGGCGTCGCCAGGTCGGCATCGGGCACCGCGAGTTCATAGGTCCATTCACCGGCGTTGTCGGTCTTGGTGAACTTCGCCGACAGCGTATGCGAGCCACCCAGGGAATCGAATACTTCAATCGAAGTGGAGAACGTCGTGGCAGGCGGACCGGCCGTGGCCGCCGCATCAAGATTGAGGTCGAATGAGATGCCGGAACTCGCGACGGGCGCGCGCAACGTACCAACCGGCACGATGACGTCCGTGGGCGGCTGCGTAGTATCCAGCACTCCGTTGACCTCGTTCCAGCCCTGAAGGCGAAAGCCGGTGGCCGTAACCAGGCTGCCGGCTTTGTTCACCTGCAGATTGCCACCGCGTGTGTAGAGCACGCTATCCGAGTTCGGGTCGCGGACCACTAGAAACCCGTCCCCCTGAATTGCCACGTCCAGCGGACCGGAACTGGCCTGAATCGCACCTTGCGAAAACTGGCGGATCGTGGTCGGTCGGGCAACGCCGAACCCCACTTGCGTCTCTCCCAACCCGGCTCCCAACGACTGCGTCACCAGGTCGCTGAAGGCTACAACGCTGGCCTTGTAGCCCGGCGTGTTGAGGTTGGCCAGATTATTTCCCACGACGTCGATCGCGGTGGTATGCGCGCCTAGCGCGCTAAGGGCAGTCGAGAATGAAGTGAACATGGGTTTCCTCTGCAAGGTCGATGCGGACTACGGTTGCTCCGTGTCCTCGCCGCTGTCGCTAGCGCTGGCGTCCGGCGCCAGCACCTCACGGATGGCCGAGAGATCCTGGCTCATCGAAAGTGACTGCTCAAGCTGCGTGAACTGCGCCAACTGGGTGACGAACTCGACTCCGTCGGCCGGATCCAGCGGATTCTGGTTCTTCATCTGAGCCACCAGCAACTGGAGAAACACATCCTTGCTGGCTAAGGCGTCCTCTCCAGTTCCCGCAGTCTTGACGGGTGTCTCCTCCGCTCCCAACCCATTGACGTCGGCCCACTGCTGGGGCCCGTAGGTGTTGGATACTGCACTCATCGATTCACTCCTCTCTGAGATAGGCGCCTCAGCGCCGCGGTGTTCATCAGCTCTTCGTTCTGCTCCGCCCATGAAGCGGCGTGTTGTCTACCTGTGTCACCGGAGCCGTTCCCCGTGCCCATGCCCATTTGCGAGCCCCGCACGGCCGGAGCCGCAGCGGTGTCTGACGTGCCACTCGTTCGCAGTTGCTGGACTCCGGAGCCGCGAGACTCCTGGGACTCGGACCCCGCGTGGAATCCGCCGCTCCAGCCCTGCGCATGCAGATTATTCTCTAGTGCTGGACTGCCGGCGTTCAGTGCGGCGGCCAACACCGTGTCTTGTGTGCGCACGGAGACACGCACCTCGCCGCCCGACTCCACGAAGCGCAGATTGACGCTCTGCCCTTGCGCCTCATCAATCTGAATCTGGACGGCTCGCAGCGGGGACGGCTGGACCTCCGTTGGAAGCTCGCCGCCAACGGGCGACCGAGTCAGTGCGCGATCTTCGGGAGCGGCAGCACTGGGTTCCGTCGACGCGCGGCTCGGGCAGCTACCACCCGCACCATGCAGGATTCCTGAACCAGCCGGTGCCGCCTCACGCTGCATGCCGTCGCCAGGTCCGTCGTGGAGGTTACCTCGTGACTCCCTACCACCCCGCCGGCTGTCATCCCGGGAAGACTCGTGATCTCGCACACCTTCGGAGCCGCCAGTCGCTTCGACGCCATCGCCGGAGATTGGCCGACCGGTCTCTCCGCCGATTGGCTTCTGGTCGTCCGGAAGCGCGGAAGCAGGCTCATCGGCAATGCGCTGTGCTTCATCACCGGCGGCGGGGGCGGTGATTTGCGGCGCACCTGTCCCTACTACGGTCTGGGCGGGGAGGGACTGCGACTCTTCGATGGCGGCCGGGCGTGGCGGCTCCATCGTCGACGGATTGTGCGGACTCATTGGCTCTGACGTGCCTTCCACCCAGCGCGGAGTCAGACGTCCGGTCATCACCACGGGCATCGCCACACGGCAATCGGATTTCGCGACGGAGTCGAAAGAGGCGTCCAACTGAAGACCTGACCTCTCCTGACGAGGCGAAACGATATCGGATGCCGCATTGGGGTTGGCGGGCTTTTCCTGGACTCTCTCGGCTCCAGCGGCCTCAACGGCGGCAGCGGCTTGGGAAGCCATGGTTGGCACCGCTGCGCCCATTGCCCAATTCCCGGCCCAATCAGAGCCCGTTTCGGCAGGTGTGCTTGACCCATCCGAGACGTCACTGCCGCGATACCTGACAGCCGGCTCTTTCTCCGAGGCATCCTTGGCGCCGGAAGCATCGTCCATCGAAGCTGCGTTCCCCACCTGCCCGAAACCTATGGAAAGAGGCCGGTCCATGGCTACGATGAGTGTGTTGCTGAGCCCAAGCCACAGATCCGTCTCGTCGCGGTCTTCGTCCTGGACCTCATCCGGCAGGACAGCGTCGGCAGAGCCTTTATCAGGATCCGCAGCCACCGAGCTCAGCGATGGATTCGCCCAGACGGTGGCATGAGCATCGGCGCGTGGCGTGCCTGCAGCTTCCGCCATGCCGGCAAGCAGGGCCGAGAGAAAGTCCTCCGGATGGTCCGAGGCATCCGTATCAGCTCTCCCAACTACGGAGCTCCTCTGAATCCGGCCAGCCGGGCCGGTCTTCTCCGATGCTATTTCCGGGCGGAACGCGATGGCATTCACGCCATCATCACTTGCATTCAGGCGGCCACACGCCGATTCCATTCGAGTCAATGAGATGTGTGATTCCTAAATGGAACGATGTGCCGATATGAAACCTGGAGCGAAAGCCCTTGTTCCGCTTTGGCCTTCTCATCGGCTTTTTGCCTCTAAGTTGTTGTCTTTTTCTGGTAGACGGATTGCTCTGCATTTCGTGGAGCGCCTGATGGACCCACTCACCACAACGGCCGCGGCCGGCATGCGTGCCCGCCTCGAAACCCTGGACCTGCTGGCCAACAATCTCGCCAACATCTCGACGCCCGGCTTCAAGGCCGACCGGGAAGCATACACCCTGTACATGGCCGAGGAGAGCGTAGTCGCGGCGGAGTTAGGCGGCATTCCCCAAGTAACAGCTCCCATGATCGAGACGAATCGCACCGACTACTCGCAAGGCCTGTTGACGCCCACAGGCAGCGGCACGGACTTGGCCCTTTCCGGCAAAGGATTCTTCCAAGTCGACGGACCCAATGGCCCACTGATCACACGAAATGGGAAGATCCAGGTCAGTCGCGACGGACGTCTCACAACCCAGGACGGATACGAACTGGCGACGATCGAACCTCGCCGCATCCGGCTCAATCCTGAGTTGCCGTTCTCAGTGGACCCTGACGGCACGGTACGCCAGGACGGAGCGGACATGGGGCGCCTCAAGCTCGTGGACATGAGCGCCGACGTACAAACGGCACGGCGTGAGGGCGTCTACTTCTCGCTGGATACGCGCGACCTTCCGAAGTTGTCGCCGGCCCGCCCGGAGATCCGCCAGGGCAGCCTCGAGAGTTCCAACTTCTCCGCCGCGGAGGCCGCGGTCAAGCTCGTCGGCGTTCTCAGACAATTCGAGGCGCTGCAACGCGCCAGCCAGCTCGGCGCCGAGATGGGACGCCGCGCGATTGAGGAGGTCGCCCGTGTCACCAGTTAACGCGAAGGGAGAGCGCCGATGATCCGCGCCTTGTTCAGCGCCGCCAGCGGCATGCAGGCCCAACAGACCAATGTCGACAATATTGCGCACAATCTTGCGAACGCTAACACCGTTGGGTACAAGATGCGTCGCGCTCAGTTCCAGGACCTCCTCTACCAGACCATGATCCAGCCAGGCGCAGCCGCCGGATCCAGCACGGTAGTCCCCAGCGGACTTCAACTGGGCCTGGGAACACGGGTGTCCGCTAATGAGATCTCGTTTGCACAAGGTAGTTTCTCCACGACTGGCAATCCACTGGACTTGGTCATTCAAGGCCGCGGCTTCTTCCAGATACGCACAGCCAGTGGGGAGATCGCCTACACCCGTGCCGGGCAGTTCCAACTGGATCGCGATGGAAACATCGTCACCGGTGACGGTGACGCGCTCGAGCCGCAGATCACCATCCCTCCGGAAGCGCAGAGCGTGACAATTGGCGCCGACGGAACAGTCAGCTACACCCTGCCCGGGCAGACGGCGTCGCAACTCGGCGGCCAGATTCAGCTAGCCAACTTCACAAATCCAGCCGGACTGAACAGCATCGGAAAGAATCTCTATGCGCCCACCGATGCGTCCGGAGAACCAACACTGGGAGCGCCCGGCGGCCAGGAAGGCCTAGGCTCATTGCTCCAGGGGTACGTCGAGCAATCCAACGTCTCCGTCGTCGAGGAGTTCGTGGACCTCATCGTCAGCCAGCGGGCTTACGAGGCCAATTCCAAAGTCGTGAAGGCGGCGGATGAGATGTACCAACAAGTCAACAACATGACACGATGATGCGACTGTTACTTATCCTCGTCGTCTGCGTCGTGGCAATGGCCGCCGACTGCATCCAGGTGGAGGGCCGCATAGTGCGCGCATCCGATCTGGCAACCATCCTGCCGGCCTTCCGTGCAGTACCGGCGGACACGTTCGTAGGCTACACGCCAGCCCCTGGACTCCGGCGATTCTGGTCCGCAGGTCAACTCAACGCGATTCTCGCGCGACATCGTGCCGTCACCGCTATCACGCCGAGCGGTCCGGCTGGGAACGTCTGCATCGAGCGCCCTTCCCATGAGTACTCCGCCCAGCAAGTGGAACGGGCCTTGCTCAACGCCTTGCCACCCAATGCTCATTGCGAACTGGTGGACCATTGTCGGCTACCGATGCCGGCCGGAGAACTTCAGTTCGAGTTGAAGTCGCTGACGAAACCCACCGGAGGAGCCTCAGTCCAAACGGCAGTACTCTGGCGGGGCCGAATCAAGTACGAGGAACACAAGAGCACTCCATTCTGGGCAACCGTGCGCATAACCGTTCCCCAGGATGGCTACTACGCGGCAGTCAATCTCCCGGCGGGGCACGTCATCACATCCGAAGACCTGGTTCATGAGACCCGTCTCGCGACCATCTTCGAGCAGGAGCCGGAGCGCGACAACGCCAACCTGCTTGGACGCCAATGCCGCCGCTCGATCACGGCTGGAATGCCCCTGCACGCCCAACTACTGATCCACCCGCCCGATGTCGCTAGAGGTGACGCGCTACAGGTCACAGTGGAGTCGGGATCCACGCAGATCCGGTTTCCGGCCCGCGCGGTCGCCCCCGGACACACCGGAGAAACGATTGTGGTCGAGAACTCCGAAACACGAAAGCACCTCCGCGCTGTCGTGGAAGGGCCAGGCAAAGCAACGGCCCGTTTGAGCGATTCCTATGCCGACAAAGTCCGTCCTCGCGCTGGCGCTAGTGCTGGCAATTTTCACCGGCCCGTCGTGGTCCGCGGAGCGAAAACCAAGAAAGCAGGAGATGAGCCCTCTGGACAGATACCTCCTGGAATCTGAATCGCAGACACCCAAGCCTGCGACGTCGGTCGGGTCGCTCTACGACCCCTCTGGCCGCCTCGCCGACCTTGCACGGGACACACGGGCCGCCCAACTCTACGACCTTGTGACCATCGTGATCTACGACAAGGCGTCCGCACTGTCCAAAGGGGCGACCACCACCAGCCGCAAGTCCAGCGCCTCCGCTTCGATCAGCGCCATGGGCGGCCCACTCAAAACGCCAGGGCCGCTCTCCTCCCTTGCCAACCTCGGTGGGGCCAACGATCTCCAAGGGCAGGGAGAAACCTCCCGTGAGACCGAGTTGAAGACCACTCTCTCCGCTCGCGTCACCCATGTCCTGCCCAATGGCAACCTGATCGTCGAAGGGTCAAAGGACGTCTTCATCAACTCCGAGCGGCAGAAGGTGTCGATCCGCGGCATTCTCCGCTGGAAGGACCTCACCGCGGACAACCGCGTCTCCTCCGACCGTCTCTCTGATCTGGAGATCCGTGTCGATGGCCGCGGCGTAGTCAATGACGCAATCCGCAGGCCCAACTTCCTCTATCGGCTGATTCTGGGCCTGCTGCCTTTCTAGAGAGATCGAAATGAACGCCCTACCACTCGCGGTTGTATTCGGAGCCCTTGCCCTCGCGCCGGTCTCTCAGTCCGCCACCCGCATCAAGGAACTGGCTGCCATCGAGGGTGTCCGCGACAACCAGTTGCTCGGCTACGGCTTGGTGGTCGGCCTGAACGGCACGGGCGACAAGCGGCAAACGTTCTTTTCCGCCCAGTCCCTGGCCAACGTCCTCGACAGAATGGGAGTCCAGGTTTCCGCCTCGGCCATCCAGGTGCGTAATACCGCGGCGGTCATGCTGACCGCGAATCTGCCCCCCTACGCACAACCCGGCACCCGGATCGATGTGCAGGCCTCGGCGATCGGAGACGCGACGAACCTTCAGGGCGGAACCCTGATCCTCACTCCGCTCAAAGCGGCCAGCGGAGAAGTCTATGCCGTGGCGCAAGGGGCGGTCGTGACCGGAGGGTTCGTAGCGGGCCGGGGCGGCAACTCAACGACGGTCAATCACCCGACTGCCGGCCGGATCCCCAACGGAGGAATCGTCGAGCACGCCCCACCGTCCTTGACGCCCGGCGCTCGTATCAAACTTCAGCTTCGGATGGCGGATTTCACAACGTCCGCCCGCCTGGCCGCCGTCGTCAACAAGAAGTTCGGAGACGGCACGGCGCAGTGCGAAAGCGCTGGCGTGGTCTCGGTGGCCATCCCCCCTGACTGGGTGAGGAAACCTGTTGAGTTTGTGGCCGAAGTGGAGGGTCTCACGCTGGAAGCGGACCGCCCGTCTCGCATCATCATCAATGAGCGCACAGGCACCATCACCGCGGGACAAGATATCCGCATCCGCCCGGCAACCATTCTCCATGGCAACCTCAGCATCGCGGTCCAAACCAACCTCGACGTCTCTCAACCTCAGCCGTTTTCGCAAGGAAGGACCACGGTGACGCCCAGTATAGCCGTCGCGGCCAAGGAGGAGCCCGCAAAAGACATCCAACTCAAGAATGGCGCAACCGTCAACGATCTGGTTCGGGCACTCACCGCGGTCGGTTCAACGCCGCGCGACATCATCGCCATACTCCAAAATCTCAAGGCGGCCGGCGCCTTGGACGCCGAAATCGAGGTCCTTTGATGAATACTCTGCTCCTGACAACCCCATCTCCGAGTCTCGATCCGTCCACATTGCCATCCGGCGCCAATATGGACCAGCAACACCGGAAAGAGACAGCCAGCCAGTTTGAGGCTCTTCTCATCGGGCAGATCATGCGCTCCATGCGGGAGTCGTCAGGCGGTGGCTGGCTCGGCAGTGGAGAAGAGCAATCCGGATCCGCCCTGGGTGAATTCGCGGAACAGCACCTGTCGCAAATCATCGCTCAACAAGGCGGCTTCGGCCTTGCATCCCTGATAGAACAGGGACTGACGACAGGTGCCACCTCGCCGCCGGCCACTGCATCGCAGTCCGCAGCAGCATCGCTCCCGCCGAAGCTTTGACCAACGCTCAGACGGAGGCACTACTGAGTACACTACCGGGATCCAGTCGACTCCGGCTGCCGAGAGGCGTACAGACCCGCTGCCGGGATCGACAGCAACGACGGCCATGGACTCGGCGCAGACTCGTCAATCGCTATGCCCGCCAGCCGCGCTCACAGCGGCACCGGCGGCATACCCTTCACTCCAAGCCCCTGCGCACGCCAAGCCTAGTAGTCGGCCCCCGCGGCGGTCTGCCCGTCCAACTCCTCAGCCAGCCTCAACACATACTCAGGAGGCACCTGCCGGATCACCTCTTTCGTTTCCTTGTCCACAATTCGCATCACTGGCCCTTTTGTGTACCTGTCGAAGGCAAACGTCAGTTCCGTACCCTCGCCAAAGATCTGCGCCCCGTTCACGGCCTGCACCGCTTGCACCAATTGCCTTTGCTCCGTCCGCTGTTGAGGGGTAAGTGGCGCAGCCGCCGAAACGGCTGGCAACTCGACGATAGCCTCGATCCGACCAATTTCCATAACCCGCCTCGTTTCGGGGATCATTCTCCCGAGTAGCGTATCGGCGCGCCAATGCGGACTATGAGCAAAAAGAAAGCGCCAGCGTTTCCGCCGGCGCTTTGTCAAATCCTTGCTCCAGAACGGCGCTAGGACAGATTCAGTACATCCTTCACCACGCCGGTCTGCTTCTGGATCTTCTCCTGCAGCATCATGATCGCGTAGATCAACTGCTCCGGACGCGGCGGACACCCGGGGACGTACACATCCACCGGGATCACCTGGTTTACCGGAATCAGAGCATAGTTGCTGAACACGCCGGTCGAGGTGGCGCAGGCGCCCATGGAAATCACCCAGCGCGGCTCAGGCATCTGTTGGTACAACTGCCGGATCACCGGCGCCATCTTGTTCGAAACACGGCCCGCAATGATCATCAGATCAGACTGCCGGGGACTCCCACGGAAGACTTCCGCGCCAAAGCGCGCAATGTCGAACCGCGACGCACTCATCGCCATCATCTCGATGGCGCAGCAGGCCAGCCCGAACGTCATAGGCCAGATCGAGTTCTTCCGGCCCCAGTTGATCACGCTGTCCACCGTGGTCATCAGAATTCCATCGGCTGGCGCCACAACAGAGTCGTGATCTATGCGGCTGAAGAGGTCGGCCGGTGGCTCGCCCAGTTGAATCTGGTTCTCGCGGATCTTGTTTTCCATATCCCCTCTGTTTAGATTATCCCATGGGGAGCCAGATAGAATGGTGGTAGTCCATGCCTTCCTCCTCCGCGGACAACATCCGTCTCCTTTGCCAGGAGTTTGGAATCGATACGGAATACTGGGATATCTGGGGGCACCACCACGTGGTCGAACCTGCCTCGCTCCTGTCGATCCTCGGCTCCTTTGGGCTTGACGTCAGTTCACCAGACAGCCTGGCTGAATCGGCCCGGCTGCGCGCGGTCCGCGTCGGCAGCCGCCCATTGGATCCGGTCGCCGTATTGACTGTCGTCGAAGCCAAACCCGGCGTCCCCCTGCGCGTCCCCTCGGAGTACCTCGCCGACGGGCAGGTCGCCATGGCTCTTTACTGGGAAGACGGTTGGGCCGAACGGCGTGACTTCCAGATATCGTCGCTGGATACCGGCACCAGCGACGGCCTCCTACTCCCTCTGCCCGCCCCGCTCCGCCTGGGCTATCACGACCTCGAGATCGTCATCAAGGCCCCCGAACGCCCGGACCTCCGGTCCACCCAGCGCATCATCGTCGCCCCCGAAAAAGCCTGGCTCCCCGAACAACTGAAACACGGCGGACGCGCCGCGGGTCTCGCCGTCAGCCTTTTCGGGCTCCGCTCCGAACGCAACTGGGGCGCCGGCGACTTCACTGATCTCGCCAACCTCACAGATTGGGTAGCTCGCGCCCTCGGCGCCGGATTTGTCGCCCTAAACCCGCTTCACGCCATCCACAACCGTCAGCCATACAACACCAGCCCCTACCTGCCGCTGTCTGCCTTTCATCGCAACTATCTATACATCGATGTCGAGGTAGTTGACGACTTCAAGCTCTGCCCCACCGCACTGGCCGTCTTCCAGGGCCCCGTGTTTCAGAAGGAACTGGCAGCCGTCCGTGCTGCCGAGTTCGTCGAATACGAACGCGTTGCCCGCCTGAAACTCGGCCTGCTCCGCCTCCTCTTTCGCCGCTTCCTACGGGAGGAATGGAGCAGAAACACCACCCGGGCGCAGGTATTCCGCAAATGGATCGCCGAGCGCGGCGACCTTCTCGATCGCTTCGCTACCTACTGTGCCCTTGACGAGTCCCTTCACAAGCAGAATCGCGACCTCTGGATCTGGCCCGACTGGCCGGAACCATACCGCAATCCGGAATCGCCTGAGGTCCGCAACTACGCGCAGACCCACTGGCGCCGCATTCTCTTCCACAAATACCTGCAATGGCAGATCGACCTCCAGCTCGACGCCGTCCAGACCCGCACCCGCCGCCTGGGCATGCCCATCGGCCTTTACCACGACGTAGCCTTGGCCACTGACCGCTGCGGCTGCGATCTCTGGGCCTACCGCGACTTCTTCGTCACTGGGGCCCGCGTCGGCTCGCCTCCCGACGATTTCGCGCCGGAAGGTCAGGACTGGGCGTTTCCGCCGCCGAACTCTGAAACCCACCGCGAGAACGGCTATCGCCTGTTCGTCGAATCCATTCGTCGCAATGCCCGCCACGGCGGCGCCCTGCGCATCGATCATGTCATGCGCTTCTTCCGCCTCTTCTGGATTCCGGACGGCGCCAACGCCGCGCATGGTACCTATGTGAACGAGCATTGGCAGGACCTGCTGCGGATCCTCGCGCTCGAGAGCGTCCGTGGCCGCTTCCTGATCGTCGGCGAAGACCTCGGCACCGTTCCCCCTTGCTTGCGCGAAGCCATGGATCAGTTCTCCATGCTGCGCTATAAGCTCTTCTACTTCGAGAAGGGAAACGACGGTCTACCCCTGCCGCCCCGTCAGTATCCCCGTAGCGCCCTGGTCTCGTCCACCACCCACGACCTGCCCACGATTGCCGGCTTCTGGGCCGGCCGCGACATCGAGGCTCGCCGGACAGCCGGCGTCCTCAACGACCAGGAGCTCTACGAACGGCAGAAGTCCGAACGCCGCGAGGAAAAACACAGGATGATCGAGGCCCTCGTGCGCGATGGCTTCCTGCCGGGTAACTTCCCTCGCGAGGCTGCTGACTGGCCGGAGCTCACCGGAGAACTGCACAACGCCGTCATCGGCTACCTCGTCACCACTCCGTCACGGCTCATGCTCTTGAACCAGGAGGACCTGACCAAGGAACTCGACCAGCAGAACCTGCCCGGCACTACCTGGCAGTACCCCAACTGGCGCCGCAAGACCATCTTCAGCGTGGAAGACCTGGCCGGCTCAAAACGTGCCGGCGACTACGCCTTGATGTTCCGCTCGTGGCTGGAACGAACCGGCCGCATCAGCGTGCCGTCCGCGGAATCGCCTCGAAGTTGAGGTTCGCCACGCGGTACCGCCGCCAATCCTTGTAGTCGAAGTGCCACCATTCGTACTCGTACACCTGGAAACCCTCCCGCTCCATGGCGTCGCGCAGCAAGCCCCGCAACCGGCGCTGCTCCGCGGTGCCGCCGGGATAGTCCGGGTAGGCCCGTTCCGACATCTCGTCATACAAGCTGGGCATCTCCACTGCCGCCCCCGACTTCAGGTCGTATAGCGTGATATCCGCCGCGCACCCGCGATTGTGACGCGAGCCCTTCTGTGGATCGGCCACAAAATCATGCTGCGCGGCCGGCGTCGCTTCCCAGAAAACCCAGGTCACCCACCACGGACGATACCCGTCGTGTACCAGAATCCCGTAGCCCTGCTCCTTCAGGCGCCGGTGGGCCCGCACCAAAGCCCCAGCCGCCGGCCGCTGTAGGAACGCCCGGGCCTGCGTATAGACCGGCGTCCCCAGAAAGTTCCGCGTACCGGCATACCGGATGTCCAGGTGAATACTCACATCGAGCGCCGTAAGCTCCGCCAGATCCGTCGGCAGGAAATCGCCGGTCTCCGCTGGAGGCTGCAGCCGCAGCGCCTGCGCCCTCAACTCCGCCACCGGCCGCACGGGCTCAATTCGGAAAAACGAAGCCGCCTGCAGCAGCGCAACCCAGACCAACACACTGTTCATGAATTGAATGTTACGACGAGCGGCCCGCTCGCCGATTACAATCGACCATTGGAGGCTACCACCTTGCGACTGCTCGCTCTGCCTTGTGTTCTTCTCTCTTGCGCCATCTGGGCCCAGCAACCCCTTTTGCTCCAGAAGCCGGCGATGAACAAGACACACATTGTCTTTACCTACGCCGGCGATCTGTGGAAAGTGGCCCGGACAGGCGGCGAGGCCACACGCCTCACCACGGCCGCCGGGTTCGAATCCAATGCCGTGATTGCCCCCGACGGACAAACCGTCGCCTTCTCCGGCCAGTACGACGGCAACACCGACATCTTTCTGGTGTCGATCAACGGCGGAGTGCCGAAGCGCCTCACTTGGCACCCCGGCGTCGACATCCCCCTCGACTTCAGCGCCGACGGCAAACGGATCCTGTTCCGCTCCAACCGGTCCACCGCCCTGGTCGCCAATCACTTCTACACGATGAGCGTCGACGGTGGCGCGGCCGACCTGCAGCCCCTGCCCATGGGCGACATGGCCGCTTACTCCCCTGACGGCAAGCGCCTCGCCTATACCCCGCTCGCGCCCGCGTTCGCCTCCTGGAAGCGCTACGCCGGCGGCCGCACCAGCCCCATCTGGTTGGCTGATGTCGCCGATTCGAAGATCGAGAAGGTCCCGCGCGACAACTCCAACGACTACTACCCCATGTGGTCCGGAGACAAGGTCTATTTCCTCTCTGACCGGTTCGGCCCCATGACACTCTGTGTCTACGACACCAAGTCCCGGAAGGTGACCGAGGCCATCAAGAACTCAGGCTACGACTACAAAAGCGCCTCCCGAGGCCCCGACGCCATCGTCCTTGAGCACTTCGGCGCCATCGAACTCTACGACCTCAAGAACGGCAAAGTCACGCCCGTGAATGTCACGCTCAATGGCGACCTGCCGGAAGTCCGCCCCTACTATGCCAAAGCAGCCGCGACCATCGAGTCCGCCACTCTTTCGCCGACCGGCGCCCGCGCCGTGTTCGGTTCCCGGGGCGAAATCCTCACCGCCCCCGCCGAGAAGGGCGACATTCGAAACATCACGAACACAACCGGCGCGGCCGAGCGCTACCCGGCCTGGTCGCCGGACGGGCAAAGCATCGCCTACTTCTCCGATGAGAGTGGCGAATATCAGCTCCACGTCGCCCCGCAGAACGGCCGCGGCGAGGTGAAGAAGTACGACATCGGCTGGAAGTCGTTCTTCTATGAACCCATCTGGTCGCCGGACGGCAAGAAGATTCTGTTCCGCGACGCCAACGTCACCACTTGCTTCATCGATCTCGAAACAAAGAAGGTGACGAAAGTCGACAGTGACTACTACGACGTCCCCGACCGCGACGATATGGCGCCGCGCTGGTCACCGGACTCCAAGTGGATCGTTTACAATAAGTTGCAGCGCAACTTCCTGCGCGCCGTGCATGTCTACTCGCTCGACGCCGGCAAGAACACCCAGGTCTCCGACGGGCTCAGCGATCAGCGTCACGCGGCGTTCGACGCGAACGGCCGTTACATCTACTTCACGGCCAGCACCAACACGGGCCTCTCCACCGGTTGGCTCGACATGTCCTCTATCGACCGCATCTCCAACCGCAGCGTCTACGTCGCGGTTCTGCGCAAAGAGGACCCGTCTCCCCTCGCTCCAGAAAGCGATGAGGAAAAGGTGGGCGCCGCGAAGAAGGATGACGCGAAAAAGGATGATGCAAAGAACGACGAACCCAAAAAGGACGACGCCAAGAAAGATGAGAAGGTCGAGGTGCGCGTCGACTTCGACGGCATCTCCCAGCGCATCCTGGCTCTCCCCATCCCGGCCCGCCGCTACTCCATACTGGCTGCGGGCAAGACCGGCATCCTGTTCCTCATGGAGGATCCCCCGGTGCCGCCGTCGGAAGGCCCCCTCACCCGGACGGTTCACAAATTCGACCTCAAGACACGCAAGACCGATCAGTTCCTCGCCGGCATCTCCGGCTTCGACCTGAGCTTCAATGGCGAGAAAGTCCTCTACTCGAAACCGGAGCACAAGTGGTTCATCGCCGCCACCGCCGCCGCGCCCAAACCGGATGACGGAGCCCTCAAACTCGACCAGATGGAGGTGCGCGTCGAACCGCGGGCCGAATGGGCCCAGATCTACAACGAGGTCTGGCGCATCGAACGCGACTTCTTCTACGACCCCAACCTTCACGGCGTCAACCTGGCCGACTATAAGGCCAAGTACCAGAAGTTCCTGCCCGGCATCGCCCACCGCGAAGACCTCAACTACCTCTTTCGCGACATGTTGGGCGAGTTGTCCGTCGGACACCTCTACGTCGGCGGCGGTGAGAATCAGAACCAACCCAAGAACGTCCCCGGCGGCCTGCTTGGCGCCGACTACACCGTGGAAAACGGCCGCTACAAGTTCTCCAAGGTCTTCAATGGTGAGAACTGGAACCCAAGCCTACGCGCGCCCCTCACGGCGCCCGGAGTCAACGTCAAAGCCGGTGACTTTCTGCTGGCGGTCAATGGCCGGGAAGTGAAAGCCACCGACGACGTCTACAGCTTCTTCGAGGCCACCTCCGGAAAGAGCGTGGTGCTGAGAGTCGGACCCAATGCCAACGGTGACGGCAGCCGCGAAGTCACCGTCGTTCCCACTGGCAACGAGACCGGCCTCCGTTACATGGACCTAATCGAAGGGAACCGCCGCAAGGTCGAACAGCTCTCGGGCGGGCGCCTGGGCTATGTCCACTTGCCCAACACCTCAAACCAGGGCTATACGAACTTCAACCGCTGGTTCTTCTCGCAAGTCGGCAAGGAAGGCATGGTGCTGGACGAGCGCTTCAACGGCGGCGGCTACGTGGCCGACTACATCATCGACTACCTGCGCCGGCCTCTCCTGAATTTCTTTACCACCCGAGCCGGCCACGAGTTCACCACCCCCATGAACGGCATCTACGGCCCGAAAGCCATGATCGTCAATGAATACGCTGGATCCGGCGGCGACGCCATGCCCTGGATGTTCCACAAGTTGAAGATCGGCCCCCTCATCGGCAAACGAACCTGGGGCGGCCTGGTGGGCATCTTCGGCTTCCCGCCACTCGTGGACGGCGGCGGCGTCACCGCGCCCAACCTCGCCTTCTACAACACCGAAAAGCAGTGGGATGTCGAGAACCACGGCGTCACGCCCGACATCGAAGTGGAGTATGATCCCGCGCTCGTACGTCAGGGCCGCGACCCTCAACTCGAGAAAGCCGTCGAGGTGCTGATGGAGTCCCTCAAGAACAGTCCGCTGCCCCGCTACGAGAAACCGGAGTACCCCAACTACCACAAAGCGCGGTAGCCGCCGGGTAAACTCTGGACGGGTGGCATGAAAATACGCTGCGGATCCGATACTCTGTAATTTCGGTCACCCGTCATGTCCACCCTGCTGTCGCCCTCGTCAATACCTCCGTCCGCCCAGGAACCGGAAGCGCCGCCATCGGCCAACCGGACTTGGTCGTGGCTATTCCTATTGATCCTGACTATCGGAGGAGTCAGCGGCTACCACTACTTCACCGCCCGCCAGGCCGATGCTCGCCGAGCCGAGGCGGCCAGGCACCAGCACGTGGCCCGGGTCCGCAAGGGAGACCTCCTGGTCCGCGTGCGCCTCAGCGGTTCCACCTCCGCCCGGAACTTCGCGAACGTGGTGGTGCCCAAACTGACGATGCCGGAGTCCGACCAACCACTGACGCTCATGACACTTGTCTCCTCGGGCGCCTTGGTCCACAAAGGGCAGGTGGTCGCCGCCTTCGACCCTCAGGGAGCCCGCGACCATCTGGACGACACAGTCGACGGCCTTCGCGCGCGGGAAACCACCCTCAAGCGCTTCCGGACGCAGCTTGAAGTGGAAAGCGAGGCGTGGGTCCAGGAACTGCGCAAGGCAAAGGCTACCCTCGATCGCGCCCGGCTCGACCTCCGTACCCTCGAGGTGCGCTCCGCCATCCAGCAGCAGCTTTTCCAACTCGCCGTCGAAGAAGCTCAGGCGGCCTACGAAGCCGCGAACGGGGATCTGCCCATTAAGCTCGAGTCCCAAGCGGCCGCACTGCGCATCAATGAGCTCACCAGGGACGTCGAGAAACTGCATGTCGCCCGCCATCAGCGCGACATCGAACGCATGACCATCCACGCCCCCGCCGAAGGTATGGCAGTAGTCCAGGACGTGAACCGGCCCGGAGGCGACCGGGTCGCCATCGCTGTAGGCGACCGCGTCACGCCAGGGACGCTGATCATGCGCGTCATCGATCGCAAGAGCATGCAGGTGGAAGGCTACATCAACCAGTCGCAAAATGGGCAGTTCCACATCGGACAGGAAGCCACGGTGCGTCTGGAGGCGTTCCCAGACGCCGTCTACAAAGCCAAAGTCTCGGCGGTCGGAGCCCTGGCGACCACCCCCGGCCGCTCCCAGTACTTCATCCGGAACATCCCAATCCGCATGGAGATCCTCGACGCCGACGACCGCGTCCTGCCCGATCTTTCCGCGTCCGCCGATGTTGTCGTGGACCACGAGAAAGACGTCCTCCTCGCCCCGGCCGAGGCCATCCAGCAGGAGAACGGCGAGACGTTCGTCTACGTCCGCAAAGGCGATTCCCTGGAGAAACGGAACGTCACTAGGGGCCGTATCTACGGCCCGGACGCCGTCCTTACCGGCGGTGTCGAAGAAGGCGAAGAGATCGTGATCCAGTAGCCGCGCTCGTTCAGCGGCGCCCGGGGGCCTTCGGCACCACCTTGATCTCGAAGACCTTGGGCCAGTACTTGCCGGTCACGAAGAGCCGGTCGCCCATCGCGTCATAAGCGATCCCGTTCATGACGTCCACGCCTCGCGCTTCGGCGGCCGGCAGAAGCCCGCTCAAGTCGATCCACCCGAGGATCCGCCCGTCCTGCGGAGAGATCCTGGCAATCTTCTCAGTCTGCCAGACGTTGGCCCATATCTCGCCCTGAACAATCTCTAACTCATTGATATATTGGATCTTCTCTGCCCCTTCGTGTACCTGGAGCCGCCTCAGTTCGCGAAGGCTCACCGGATCCAGGCACCGGATCCCGCTTGTGCCATCGCTCATGTAGATCGTCCGGCCATCGTTGGCGAGCCCCCAGCCCTCACCGTTGTATCGGAAGGTCCGCAGCAGCCGAAAGTCCGGTTGCGAGTAGACGAAACCCAATCCGCCCTGATAGGTCAGTTGAACGATCTGCTGGTTCAGGACGGTGACTCCCTCCCCGAAAACACTGGGCGAGAGCGGCAACCCCTGGACGACTCGGCCGCTTTCCACCTCCACTTTGCGAAGCGTGGAACGCCCCATCTGCCCCGTGCTCTCGTAGAAATATCCACCACGGAACTCAAACCCCTCCGTGAAGGCCGATCTATCATGCGGAAATGTTCGCACCACGCGGAACCCGTACTCCGGAGTAGCCGCCACCGCTAGAAGTGTGAAAACAAGCGGCATCCACGCCGCGCCGACGACATGTCTCATCCGCCCCATGATAGCGGACCCCTCAGTCTGGTAAGATGCATGCCGTGCCTTGGTTGAATCCGATACCTGAGTCTTATATAGTGATTCTTGGGTCTTTTACAAGTTCTCATTTAAGGTCTGATACTCCTCAACGAGTTGACCCAACTCCTACGAGGACCAAATCCGACGGACCGGGAGGATTGATCGATGTTATCCACTGAAGCCGTGTCCGCCCTAGGGCGGAAGGCATCCTCAAGTCACACAGGAGGCGCCGCGCGGGGTTTCTCACGAACTTCCCTGCGGGCGATCCTACCATTGCTCCTCATGGCATTGCTGGCCATGGCGGGCTCGATGCCGTTGCTGGCTCAGCCGGCTGAGCACCACGGCGGAGAAGCCAATCTCATCCTGCCCGATCTGAACTCCGCAACCTTCCTCGGCGGTATCGGCGGCCGCACGCTCCTCATGGGCGGCCTCGTCGTCTGCGCGTTCGGCCTGCTCTTCGGCCTCCTGTTCTACACCAAGCTGAAGAACATGCCGGTTCACAAGTCCATGCTGGAAGTCTCTGAGTTGATCTACGAAACCTGCAAAACCTACCTCACCACGCAGGGCAAATTCCTCATGATCCTCGAGTGCTTCATCGGCGTGATCATCCTGTTCTACTTTGGTTATTTGCAGGCGATGCCGATCTACAAGGTCGTCATCATCCTCTTGTTCTCGCTCATCGGCATCGGCGGCAGCTACGGCGTAGCGGCGTTCGGCATCCGCGTGAACACCTTCGCCAACTCCCGCACTTCGTTTGCCAGCCTGCGCGGCAAGCCCTTCCCCTGCTACGACATTCCCCTGCAGGCCGGCATGAGCATCGGCATGATGCTGATCTCTGTCGAACTGCTGTTGATGCTCTTCATCCTGTTGTTTATCCCCGGCGAGTTGGCCGGCTCCTGCTTCATCGGCTTCGCCATCGGCGAATCGCTCGGCGCGGCCGCCCTTCGCGTGGCCGGCGGCATCTTCACCAAGATCGCCGACATCGGCGCCGACCTGATGAAGATCGTGTTCAAGATCAAGGAAGACGACGTCCGCAACCCCGGCGTCATCGCCGACTGCACGGGCGACAACGCGGGCGACTCGGTTGGACCTTCGGCCGACGGTTTCGAAACCTACGGCGTCACCGGCGTCGCGCTCATCAGCTTCATCCTCCTCGGCATCAACGAGAAGGTCGCGGGCCCCACTTACGCCACCATCCAGGTTCAGCTGCTGGTCTGGATCTTCGTCATGCGCGTCATGATGATGATCGCCTCCGGCGTCAGCTACTTCATCAACCACGGCATCGCCAAGGCCAAGTACGGCAACGCCGACAAGATGAACTACGAGACGCCCCTCACCACGCTGGTGTGGCTCACCTCCATCCTGTCCATCGTTCTCACCTACATCGTCAGCTACATGATGGTGCCCGAACTCAAGGGTGATACCTCGCTGTGGTGGAAGCTTGCCACGGTCATCAGCTGCGGTACGCTCGCCGGCGCGCTCATCCCCGAGTTCGTGAAGGTCTTCACCTCCACCGAATCCCGCCACGTCCGGGAAGTCGTCATCTCGTCCAAGGAAGGTGGCGCTTCGCTGAATATCCTTTCCGGCCTCATCGCCGGCAACTTCTCGGCTTACTGGCTCGGCTTCGCCATGCTCGGCCTGATGGGGATCGCCTACGGCGTGTCCACGCTCGGTCTGGCCAGCCTGATGATGGCGCCCGCCGTCTTCGCTCTCGGCCTGGTCGCCTTCGGCTTCCTCGGCATGGGCCCGGTCACCATCGCCGTCGACTCTTACGGCCCTGTGACTGACAACGCCCAGTCCGTCTACGAGCTTTCCATGATCGAAGCCATCCCTGGCATCGAGAAGGAGATCGAGAAGGACTTCGGCTTCAAACCGAACTTCGACGTCGCCAAGGACAACCTGGAAGAGAACGACGGCGCCGGCAATACCTTCAAGGCAACCGCCAAGCCCGTGCTCATCGGTACCGCTGTCGTCGGCGCCACCACCATGATCTTCTCCATCATCGTGGCGCTCACCAACGGTCTCGATCCCAGCCTCGTCGGTAACCTCTCCATCCTCCATACCCCGTTCTTCTTTGGTCTGATCGCGGGCGGCGCGGTGATCTACTGGTTCACCGGCGCATCCTGCCAGGCCGTCTCCACCGGCGCCTATCGCGCGGTTGAGTTCATCAAGGACAACATCAAGCTGGAAAGCACGGAAAAGGCTTCCGTGGAAGACTCGAAGAAGGTCGTCGAGATCTGTACGAAGTATGCCCAGAAGGGCATGTTCAACATCTTCCTCGTCGTCTTCTTCTCCACCCTCGCCTTCGCGTTCATCGAAGAGTACTTCTTCATCGGCTACCTGATCTCCATCGCCATCTTCGGCTTGTATCAGGCCATCTTCATGGCCAACGCCGGCGGCGCCTGGGACAATGCCAAGAAGATCGTTGAAACCGAGATGAAGGCCAAGGGCACCGACCTCCACGCCGCCTGCGTCGTGGGCGACACCGTTGGCGACCCCTTCAAGGACACCTCTTCAGTGGCCCTCAACCCGATCATCAAGTTCACCACCCTCTTCGGCCTGCTGGCCGTCGAACTGGCCGTCTCCATGCGGAAGTCGGATCCGACGTCCCCGCTGTCGATGATCCTCGCGGTGATCTTCTTCCTGATCTCCACTGTCTTCGTCTACCGCTCCTTCTACGGGATGCGCATCGAAGGCAAGTAATCCTAGTTCATCTTCCGGGAAAGAAACGCGCCGGCTCACCGCCGGCGCGTTTCTCATTTGAGGCGGCTGTCGTTACCATAGATCCGGCAACAGCGAGAGCCTCACCGCTTTCAACTGTTCGCCCGCGGCCATCGGTTTGGCGCAAAGACGCCCATCGGCGCAGGCGGTCACCTGATACAAGGGCAAATCACCCGCCCGCACCACATATTCACCCCGTTCGGCCTTGCCCGCATCCAGCGAATCGTGCATCACAATGCCGTTGGGCCGCCTCGCCTGCACCCGGAACTGCAATGAACCAGGCTCATAGTTCTGGTAACTGTAGCAACGGCCGATACAGGCGCGGTCCACCGCATGGTTCCACAGCAGCGCCTGGCTCCCCGGATCATGCAGCGACGACACCACCCGCGCACCGTGCGGCACCGCAGCCAGCGCCTGCACCACCTGATCCTCCCACCAGTTCAAAGCGCGCGAGTCCACATAGAGGAACGAGAACTGCAGCGCCGCCACCGCCCCCAGGGCCCACGCCTGCCACGCCGCTGGCCGGATCTGGCTCAGCATCACACAGATGAGAACCGTCAACGGCAAGGTCATTCGCTCAGTGATCAGGCTTAGCGGGATCCTGTACGCGCTCAACTCCACCCGCGTCGGGCAGGCCAGAATCGCGGCGGCCATCACCACGCACAGCTGCAGCGGCAGATTGACGACGATCGCACCCATCGGCCGCGAGTAGAAGAACCGGCAGAAGGCGATGCCCCACAGCACCCCGAGCACCAACACAGGCGCCACGTACTTGGTTCCATGCACCCAGAACTGCTGCCCACCCCACATCTCCATCAGTTGGTTCGAAGCTGCCTCTGTCCGGAAGTTCGCCACGAGCAAACCGCGGCCCAGCAGAATCAAAGCAACCGCGGCGGCCGGCAGCCATAGCCTCCACCGCTCCGGGACGTGCCGCGCCGTCCACGCATAAGCCAGAACGCAGCAGCACCACACCACCGGCAGCGCGTGCGCCGCATAGCCCGCCGCCAGCAGCGGTAGGGCCACACAGACTGGCCTCCAGCCTGGCCGCGCATCCCATAGCAGCGCCAGCACCCAGAAGGCCAGGCCCGTCGCCAGATAGAAATTGAGCAAACCGACGTGAAACACCCACCCATAGGCAGACATCGCCAGACAGGGCATGAGAAACCAAGCGTCCCCGCTGGCCCTCTGAATCCAGGCCACCGCCCCCCAGAAGAAGACCAGCACCACGAGCGGAACCATCACATGCTCGGCCAGCCCCGGCCCACCGATCTCGGTGAGCAGCACCAGGCCCCGGTCGAAGAGGACATTGGTCGCGGGCCTGGCGAGCTCCAACCCGTCCCCTCGCCCGGCGAGGATCTCGGTCTCCAGCCATGCATTGTACAAGTGGCTGGAGAGATCGCCTGCTTGAATCCGCTTCTGCCAGAAGCAGGGAATCAGCAGTACGACGGAAATCAAAATCACCTGGACCCGTTTTCGAACCACCTGTCCATCTTAGCCACTCGGAACTTCAGGCCTTCCCCGTTGACTCCCCTGGCCCCATCTTCGATACTCGACTCCAGCGGACCAAGGCGGCCCGCTTCACTCTTGGAGGACACCCGATGAAGAAACCGGCGGAGAGTCGAATCGACAGTCTCGCGGACAGAATGATCGTTCCGCCGGGCAAGAAGAAACTGTCGATCCCAAAGGACTTCGACGCTGCATGGAAGCCGAAGTCCATGGATAAGAAACAGGCCACTGCGGCCCTGGAAGACGGCATCCGGATGCTGGCCGCAATCCAGGACAAACTTTACGCCCAGGACAACTACGCTCTTCTCGTCATCTTCCAGGCCATGGACGCAGCCGGCAAGGATGGCGCCATCAAGCATGTCATGAGCGGCATCAACCCACAGGGATGCCAGGTCTACAGCTTCAAAGCTCCTTCCAACGAGGAACTGGACCACGACTATCTGTGGCGCTGCTTCAAAGCCCTACCCGAGCGCGGCCGCATCGGCATCTTCAATCGCTCCTACTACGAGGAGGTGCTGGTCACCAAGGTGCATCCCGCCATCATCGAGAGCCAGAAACTGCCGGCCCACCTCAAGGACAAAAAGATCTACCAGCGCCGCTATCGCGAGATCAACAACTTCGAGGAGTACCTCCACAACAACGGCATCATCACCCTGAAGTTCTTCCTCAACGTCTCGCGCGACGAGCAGAAGAAGCGGTTCCTGGAACGCATCGATCGCGACGAGAAGAACTGGAAGTTTTCCGCCTCCGACGCCAAGGAGCGCAGCCATTGGGACGAGTACATGCAGGCCTACGCAGAATGCATCCGCGCCACCAGCACGAAGAATTCACCCTGGTACGTCATCCCCGCCGACAACAAGTGGGTCTCGCGGCTGGCCGTCGCCGGCATCATGTACCAAACGCTGAAAGGGCTCAAACTGGAGTACCCCACAGTCTCCGAGCAGCAGAAACAGGCGCTGACCGAAGCCAAACGCCTGCTGGAAGCCGAGAAATAGCCGTCTACTTCAGCCGGTCGTTCATGTCCTTCAGTCGCTTCACATCGAACTTCGGCTTGCGATCATAGGTCATCAACCCGTTGATCTCCTGCTCCACATCGGTAATCTGCGTGTAGCAGATGCCGATGATCGGGCTCTGCCGGATGGCCTCATACTGCCCGTTCAGCCGCCCCATCGCGGCATCGGCTGTCTTCTCAACGCCCGAGTAGCCCCAAGCCGCCTCCGGCACCTTCGATCCCGGCAGGATGAATGCGATGCCGCCGAACTCGCTCAAGTACAGCGGTGACCCGTTGTACACCTGCCCCGGAGCCAGATAGTTCACCCCATGCGGAGGCAGCACCGCGCCCGGCTTCACCTCCACCTTCGACCAGCGCGACAACAGCCCGCTCATGTCCGCCGTATAGTCATGCACCGCGAACAGATCGGTAGTCTCCGTGTGCTGCCACCCCTCGTTGTCAATCACCAGCCGCGACGGATCCATCGACTTCGTCATGTGATACAGGGCTCGCAAATGGCTCTGCTGCCTGGCATCCGCCAGATCCGGTACACCCCAACTCTCATTCAGCGGAGCCCAGATGATCACCGACGGATGGTTGATATCCCGCTCCACCGCCTCCATCCACTCTTTTTGGAACCGCTGCACATACTGCTCGTCGAACAGATAGGCATTGGCCATCTCGTCCGACACCAGGAAGCCCATTCTGTCGGCCCAGTACAGAAACCGTGGGTCCTCCAGCTTCTGATGCTTGCGCGCTCCGTTGAACCCCATCTCCTTCGTCATCCGGATGTCGTACTGCATCGCCTCGTCCGACGGCGGCGTCAGCAGGCTCTCCGGCCAGTAGCCCTGGTCCAGCACGAATTTCAGATACACCGGCCGCCCGTTGATCGTCACCCGCCCGTTCTCAAGGGCCACCTTCCGGAACCCGAAATAGCTCTGCACCGTATCCAGCACAGCCTCACCCTTCCTCAGTTGCAGGGTGACGTCATAGAGATTCGGATGCTCCACCGACCACAGCTTCGGCCCGCGGATAAACGCACCCGCCGCTACGTACTTCCCATCCGCGGCCGAGCCTACACCGCTAGCCACCACGCTCTCGCCGCTCTTCACGGTGTAGGCCAGCGTCAACCCAGGTTCGGGGTTCGCAATGCGTGCCTGAAACTCCACCGCCCCGCTGTTCGAGGCTTCGATCTTCAGGGAATCGATGCGGCTCGCGCCCGCCGCTTCCAGCCAGACGCTCTGCCAGATCCCCGAGGTGCGCGTGTAGAAGATGCTGCGCGACTTCGGCTCCCAATACTGCTTCCCGCGGGGGATCGCCCGGTCCGTCGGAGGATCCCAGGCCCGCACTGTCACCGTGTTCGCGCCCACCTTCAGGAACGGAGTGATGTCAAATCGGAACGGAGTGTTGCCGCCCTCATGCGATCCGGCGTTCCGCCCGTTCACCCAAACCTCGGCCTGGTAGTCCACCGCGCCGAAATTCAGCAGTACGCTGCGGCCCTTCCACTCCGCGGGCGTCGTGAAGCTGCGTTGATACCACACCACCGGATGAAAGCTCGTGTCGCCAATCCCGCTCCGGGCACTTTCGAAGCAGAATGGAACCACAATCGACTTCGAGAACTTCTTGCCCGCGGCCGCCCAATCCTCAGCCAGGCCCTTGCCGCCATCGTCGAATTCAAACGCCCACGGCCCGTTCAGGCTCATCCACGCACTACGCATAAACTGGGGTTGTGGATGTTCCGGCCTGGGTATCTGCTGAGCGAAGATCGTGGCAACGATGGAAACTAGTAATAGAGCTAACCGCATCCCATGATTCTATTTCTAATCGTGTTGCTGTGCCTGCCCTTGAGCGCTCAGGACGCCCCCAAGCGCAGCGTCGCCTTCACCTTCGACGACCTGCCCAATGGAGGGGCCCGGATGCCCCTCGATCAGCTCACTGCGATGACCGCAAAGCTGCTCGACTCCATCAAACAGGCGCACATGCCGGCCATCGGGTTCGTCAACGAGGAGAAACTCGATATCGACGGTGAACGCGATCAGCGCATCGCTCTCCTCAACCGCTGGCTGGACGCAGGCTGTCCGCTGGGCAACCACACTTACTCCCACCCGGATCTCAACAAGGTGCCTCTGCTTACCTATCAGGAAGACATCCTCAAGGGCGAGCATGTCATCAGCGGCCTGATGAAGGATCACGGCCTCACTCTCAACTGGTTCCGCTATCCCTTCACCCACACAGGCAACACCGGACAGAGCCGCGACTCCATTGAGGGCTTCCTCCAGCGCAAGGGCTACCGCATCGCGCCGTTCACCGTGGAAACCTCCGACTACCTGTTCGCCCAACTCTACCGGAACGCCCTCGACAAGGGTGATCAGGACATGGCCAAGCGGATCCGCACCGCCTACGTGGACTACACCCAACAGATGTTTACCTGGTTCGAGCGCCTCTCCCAGGACACACTCGGCTATGAACTCCCCCAGATCCTTCTCATTCATGCAAATCGGCTGAATGCCGACGCCGTCCCCGACCTCGCCGCCATGCTCAGACGCCGCGGCTACACCTTCGTCTCCCTCGATGCGGCAATGAAGGACGAAGCCTATCGCCGCCGCGACGGCTACGTTGGCGACAATGGCCCCTCCTATCTCCATCGCTGGGCCATCACGGCCGGAAAACCGAACCGTCTGCGGGAGGAGCCCGATCCCCCCTCGTGGATTGTCGACATGTTCCGGGAGCAGACGAAGTAGCTGCGCTTGGCACTCCTGCGGTCGTCGAGGTCCCCGTTCCTGGCCACGAATAGGGGTGTTGCCGGACGGCCGCCAGGACGATAGGAAGGGGAGGACCGCCCACCGCGGACAATGATGCCGTTTCCCGCAAAACTGAGGAGCTTCCCCGTCACCGCGGCATTGGTGTCACTGGCATTGCTTGTGCCTTGCATCTGGCAACCGCACATCCAGGCCGGCGATCTTTCCAGCCACCTCTACAACACCTGGCTCACTCAACTGGCGTCTGCTGGTCAGGCGCCGGGCATCACCATCGTCTCGCTGCGCACCAATGTCCTCTTCGATCTGCTCCTCGAAGGCGCGTGGCGGCTCGCCGGTCCGCGCTTCGCCGAAGTCAGCGTCGTCGGCCTCACGGTCCTGGTGTTCTTCTGGGGCGCGTTCGCACT
The DNA here is from genome assembly GCF_963665245.1 of uncultured Paludibaculum sp. NCBI lineage: Bacteria > Pseudomonadati > Acidobacteriota > Terriglobia > Bryobacterales > Bryobacteraceae > Paludibaculum > uncultured Paludibaculum sp. The sequence goes on along the minus strand of NZ_OY762269.1, from coordinate 1,309,105 downwards.
TCTCCGGCGCGTTCACCGCACCCTCCCGTGGACCTGGACCCCGTGCCTGGCCATGCTCGCCTACGGGTGGGTGTTTCGGTCCGGGTTTTTCAACTTCTATCTTTCGCTCGGGCTCTGTTTCTGGGCAATGGCGGTGGCATGGAACCGAAAGTGGAAGTCCCTGCTCCTGGCCGCGGTCATTCTGCTTTTAGCCTATACGGCACACGCACTCCCCATCGCGTGGGCGTGCGGACTCTTGCTCTATTCCTGGATCCTGCGGCACCTGGACCCGGCTCGCCGATGGATCCTCCTCGTCGGCGCTTTGGTGTCCATGGCCGCCACCGGTGCACTACTCACTGCTTCGTTCCCCACGCGGTGGGGCATCCAGCAGGTGATGTCGCTCACAGGGTCCGATCAATTGTTCATCACCGGTGCCAAGTCGCTCCTGCTGGCATTGGGGTTGGCCGTTCTGTGGCTGGTGATTCTGAACCGGTACTGGCTCTCAGCGAAGGGCACCCTGGTGCGATCCGACATCGAGCTTCACCTGTTCCTCCTCAGCGCCGCCTCAACAGTCCTCATCCCGACAGGAATCCTTCTGCCCGGCTTTGCCCACGGCCTGCTCTATATCTCCGACCGGATGTCGCTCTGCGTCGCCGTCTGCGCCTGTCTGGTTCTGGCAAAGGTCGCCCTCACGCGCGGCGAGCAAGCAACCATGGCGGCACTCACGGCAGTCTTTTTCGCGTTCAGCTACGTGGACGAGCGCGCGGCCAGTGGGATTGAAAACGCCATGGTCTCCGCCCTTCAGCCTCTGCCCCCCGGGCAGCGTGTCGTCAGCGGAGTCGTCGGAGCAAGCTCGCGTGTCGATCTGCTCGGCCACGCCGTCGACCGCGCCTGCATCGGCCGCTGCTTCAGCTACGGCAACTACGAACCGGCAACGCGGCAGTTCCGCATTCGCGTCCAGCCCGGCAGTCCCGTGGTAGTCCAATCCTACGCGGACTCGTACGCTATCCAGACGGGATCGTACACCATCAAGGAGACGGATCTACCCATCTACGCGCTCTGCCCGCGCCCCGGTGCCCCTGTTTCGTTCGAGCTGCGCGGGCTGCAGCCCAGCGAAAAGGTGCCCATGGTCCCCGTTCCCTACGCGCCTGACGTCGTCCATTGAGCCAGGGCCTGTCACCGCGCCAGCACCACCAGCGGCGCGCGCGAAAACGCGAACTTCTGTCCGGCTTGGTCCACCAGATTGAGCTGCGCCGTGTACTCTCCGGGCGCCAGGCTGGCCAAGGGGACTTCCAAGAGGATGCCCGCGGTCTTCATCCGGTTCGCCCTCAGCGACGTCACCTGCACCGGTTGCGACTGCATTACGAGCTTCTTCTCGTGATAGATCGTTACCGCCGCCGACAGCGCGGGCTTATTCGCCGGTTCGGGCTCGGCCGGATCGTACATCTCCGCGTACACAAACATGCTCTGTCCCTTGCGGAACGCATGCGTGACGCTGGGCAGCAGCTTCTGATTGTTCTCCACCAGCGGATGGCTGTCCTGCTTCTTCACTTTCTTGTTGGCCAACCCCACCGCCTCGGTCACCGGAATCCGCTGGCCGCTCCACACCACCGTCGACATCTTCACGCCGCTTTTCACTGAGGAGAGATCCGGGATCTCGAACTTAGTCTCGAACGTCCCCATCTTGCCGGTCTGGTTTTCCCTCACCAGCATCTTGATCGTGTATTCACCAGGCAGCAGCGTGAAGCCCGTGTCGTAGATCAGGCTGCGATTCGCCAGTTGCCCCGTGTTCTGGTCGCGCAACTGGATCTTTATCGCGTCGCGCACGTTGCCCATGATCGCGCCTTTCGCGCCCGTCACCTGTCCGATGAAATCGAACGTAGTCGTCTCCGCGCTGCCTTGCTTCTTCAAGGGGATAGCCGAACCAGGGATCTTGACGGCCACCGGCACAAAGTAGCGCTCCCTGCCGATCCGGAACCAGTTCACCTCCAATGCCAGCCGCAACTCCGTCACCGGGTCGCCCAGCAGCAGTGCATCGGAAAGCTGCTTCTCCTTGTCGTAAGTGCCGAAGGCCTTCCACTCCTTCTCCGCGAAGTAGCCCTTCCGATAGTCCAGCTTGGCCTGCTGGCGCATCGCCGAGTTCGGAGCGATCTTCACGTCCACACGCCGGAACTGGCCGTCGCGCCGATCGTCGCTCGAGTAGTAGCCCAGGATGTAGTAGCTCTGCAGGTCCTCCTGTGCCTGCTGGATGCCCATCGCCAGCTCATTGTTGTCGAGCAGTGCCTTGCCGCCCGTGTCGGAAGCCAGCATCGTCAGGGTATCCTGCGAATCGAACATCGATTGCCGCTGCTGGCCCTGGGTCTGGCCCGAGTACAACCCGGTGCCCCGGGCTCCACCGCCGCTCGAAGCCGAGCCGCCGGGCGGGTCCGCCGTCAAACCCCGGACGTCAATCGGATAGAAGCTCACGTTCGCCCGCACCGCCGAATTCACCGTGGCCCGCAACTGCGCCTGGTTGTCGTCGCCCGTACGCGCGATCCCACTGGAGAAGTACACCACCGCCTTCTTCTCCGGCAGCGCGGAGAGCGTCCGGGCGAGGTCGTCCAACGCCGCCAGCTTGCGATCCGTGTTGAAGATGTTGAACTCGGTGTCGTCCGCCGTGTACGCCGCCGTGTCGTCGCTGTTGTCGACGTTGGTGTCGCCCACCGCGGCCAGTTCGCTCATGGCACCGGTCTGAAACCGTCCGATCACCCGCAGCAGGTCGTCCTTGTCGTCGGTGAACTCCTGTTCCACCTTCAGCTTGGAGCCGAAGCTGACAATCTCCACCAGGTCGGCCGGCGTCATCTGCTCGCGCAGGAATTTGGCCGCCGCGTCCTTGGCCCGCACCTGGTCGGCCTCGGGCAGAGAACTCCAGTCAAAGAACAGGATCAGCAGCCGCCGGTCCCGATACCGCTGGCCGTTGGTAGGTGCGGCCGCCGGCGCGGCTGTTGGAGCCGCCGGACGCGCTTCCAATACCGCTGATGCCGCCTCTCGGGGCGGTCCGGTGAGCTCCTGGAAATCGAACACACTCACCGTCTGCGGTTTCCCGTTCTCCGTCACCACAAAGTCTTCCCGCTTCATGTTCTTGAGCGGTTTGCCGTCCTTATCGCGGACGAACACCGTGACAATCACCAGATTCGACGAGGTCCGGAACACCGGCGTCTCGTCCTGCTTCTGCGCCAGCAGCGCCATGCAGGTCAGTAGGCTGAGGAATGTGCGCTTCATGGCTAGAATCGGAGCCTCAAGGTAAACTGCACGCTACGCATCCCGCCGGCGGCGGTGGCCAGTCCGTAGTTGGCCGCGTTCACGACCGTTCCGTAGCTGGTGATGTTGACATGGTTAAACAGATTTGTCGTTTCAATGCGTCCTTCCAGCCGGTGGCGGGAGTTCTCACCCACTTGCCACGACCGGCCGAACGACGCATTCAGACTAAAGAGTCCGGGCCCCGGAATCGTGTTCCGCGCCGCGTTGCCATACCGGTCCGCCGGCGGAGTCGTGAATGCCGCCGTATTGAAATACCCCGTCCCCGCGTCAATCGCCGCGCCAGTGGCCTCAGCCCGCGCGCTGCCCGTCGCACCGGTTCCGGCGGCGTCGGCCACCGAACCCGAAACCTGGGCCGTCAGCGGCGTGCCGGAGGTGACCGAAACGACCGAACTCAGCGTCCAGTCCTTCACGATGTTCGAGAACACATTGCGCTGCTTCATCCACATCCCTTGTGGCCCAAAGGGAGAAGAGGCCTGCAGATTGAACGACAACTGGTGGCGCTTGTCGAAATTGGAAAGCCCACGTTCGGCCGCCAGGTTGCTCTCGTTCAGTACCGTCGTACTCCCTGAGCCGCCGATCGTCGACGCATTGTCAATCGACTTCGAGAACGTGTACGTCGCCGTCCAGCCAATGCCATGCCGCATCCTGCGCACCACCCGCACGTTACCCGAGTGGAAGATCGAGTTTCCTTCGGGGCTGTCATAGGTGAACCCCACCGCGTAAGGGATGGGGCGCCGGTCTTCCGCCGTCAGCGTCGAGCCGGGCGCGGCCCGGTTCGGCAGCCGCGAGATCACCAGCCCCGTGCCCTTTGTGCCGACATAGCCCAACTCGACGACGAAGCCATGGATATCGTGTTGTACCGACGCGTTCCATGTCTGCGCATACGGCAATTGAAAGGTTGGATTCACGGCATACGAATTCTTGATCGTTGTGTCGGCTGATCCGACAAACGGGTTGTCGATCAGCAACGGATTGGCAGTACTCGTGTTGAAGGTGGAACTCACCGCGAAGGGCGGCTGTGCCACCAGCCGTGAGGAAATTCGGCTGATCACCGAACTGTCATAGAAGATGCTGTATCCGGCCCGGATAATGGAGCGTTTCTTCTTGAAGGGGCGGTACGACAACCCAACCCGCGGCGCGAAGTTGTTGCGATCCGGCCGGACCATACCGTCCGGAATGGTCCCATTCCCGAAAGTGCTGCTGCTGCCCGGCGTCACGATGGCGGCCGCCGTGTACCCCGAAGCCAAGTCCAAATTCGAGAGCCGGCCGTACTTCTCCGTGTTCGGCTCCCAATCGTCCCATCGCAGGCCGAAATTCAACGTCAGGTTCGGTTTGGCGCGCCATTCGTCCTGGACAAATACCCCGTACTGCGCGGACCGCAGGTAGGTATCCGGTGTGCCATACCGGATGGTGCTCTGTTGCGCGTAGCCCAACAGAAAGTCGGCGAAGTCATTGCCTGTGTTCGAGACGGGCAACCCGTCCGCGGTCACGCCGCTGGTGGCCAGACCGCCGAAGAACAACGTCCCACGGGCATTCGAATCGGCCAGGCTGTTCTGTTGCGTCCTGGTGAAATCGAAGCCGGCCGAGATCGTATGGGCCTTACGAACGAACGTCCACCCGTCTCCGATCGCAAAGGTATTCACCGCGCGGCGCGAGCGGCTGCCATCCGACAGGTCGCCATAGTTCGTGAAGTTCAGATTTGGAGGGCCGTAGTTCGCCGGATCGCGGGACGTGCCGGCAATACCAAGCAGCGTGGCCACATCGGTGCCGTTGGCGAAGTACGGCGTCAGTTCGTTGTAGTTCCGGTTATACCGGACGTGGACGTTGTGGATCAGCGTCGGCGAGAACGAGCGGGACCAGGTCAGAGTGTTGTTGGTCCCCAGACCACTGGAAGCGTCCCGCCATCCGAACAACTGGACGTTCTCGCCCGACCTTCTCTGCACATTGGTGTTGAAAGCCAGGCGGTCCTTCTTCGTCAGCGTCCGGTTCAAGCGGAGGCTGAGGGTATCGCTGCTTTGAGGCTGGGTGGTCGTGTAGTGGTAGTTCTGCAGTGAACCGCTGTCCGTCGGAGTCGGAATGTAGGAAAGCAGGCCCTGCGCCACCGAACTGATGCGGTTCTGCGGGATGATGTTGCCGGGGAACGGGTTCCCGGTCAGCGGGTCGTAGATCGCCGATGTCGTCAGGCTGCTGAAGTCGCCGGTCCGGTAGGCGGCCAACGGCTGGACCGAGTAGCTGTTGTACGCGGTGTCTCCGCGAGAGCCGGAGTAGTTGAGGAAGAAGAAGGTCTTTTGGGCCTCGAAGATCTTGCCCAGTTTCAACGGGCCGCCCAGCGACACGCCAAACCGCTCAGTGGAATACCCCGGCTTCTCCACGGTCCGCCCATTCAGGGCATAGGGAGAGGCGTCGAGGGAGGAGTTCCGGAAGGTGAAGAATGCCCCGCCCCGGATCTGGTCCCGCGTCCGGCTCGATCGGTTTCCAAAGCCCTCGGCGTTCGCCTGTCGCATTCGATCCTGGAACTGCTTGCGCAGCTTCTCTCTCTCTTCCGTGGTCATGCTGGCGAAATCGGGACGCCCACCGCCCATCATGCCCGGCCCGCCGGGACGGCCTTCACCACCGGGGCCTCCTCCGCGGCCACCAAAGCCGCCACCACCCCCGGCGAATCCACCGCCAGCGCCGCCGCCCCCTGGGCCGCCGAAGCCACCGGCCCCGGCCATGCCGCCTCCTCCGCCCGGCCCGCCGAAGCCGCCGCCCGCCATCCCACCGGGCGCTCCTCCGCCCATCAAGCCGCCTGGGCCGCCTTCACCCATCATTCCGCCCGGCCCAAAGGCCATCATGTTCGGGTTGTCCTGCTGTTGCAGTCCGCTGCTGAGCGAACCCTGCACCAGGAACGACTCCGCCGCCTCGCCGCTGGCTGCCTGTGGGGCCACCACTGAACTCTGTTCCATCGCCTGGGAAATCTGCGTTTCGACCGTGTTTTCAGTGGCTTGTGTCCTCTGACCAGCAGCCGCGCCAGCCATCACGCCACGGCCGGTCCCGGCCGGGCGGTAAGGCCGCAGAGTCATCGCCAGCTCGAGGGGAGCCGCCCGCTCGTCCGGTTTGACCACACGCCGCAGAGGCTGAAAACCGAACTGCTGTACTTCGACATTGATCTCGCCCGCGGGCAGATTGTCCAACGTGAAGCGGCCCGCTTCGTCGGTCACCGTGCTCCAGGTTTGAGTCCCTTGCTTGGCCGTGATCGCAGCGCCAGGCAGCGGAGTGCCGCCCGACAATACACGGCCGCTCCAGGATATCTGCGCGAGCGCGCAACACCCCGCGGCAAGCAATGTGCCGCAGAAAATCAACCTGGAAATGGCGTTCACGTCTGAGTAGACGCCAGCGGAAGAGGCGAAGATTACACGGCGGGCCGGAAGGAGTGTAAATGAATGTAAACCGTAAGGTTTTTGCGGAATCGTCCGATAGCTTGAGCGTGAGGCAATATCTCGCCGCTTGGGTACTTGTGTGTTTCGCGGAGTTCGCGGCATACGGTCAGTCCCCACAGGAAGCGGCCATCGCGCGCCAGCGTGCATCCATCGACCGGCAAAAGGCCGCCTTCGAGGCTAGCTCCGGCTCCCTCGCCAAACAGAAGGCATCCATCGAGAAACAAAAGGCATCTGCCTCCAAACAGCCGGCGCGGAAATGGGAGTCGCCCACTCTGGCCATGGACGGTGACGGACCATCCGCCTCGCTGGATTGCGCGCCTTTGGGCGAGGGCGAATTGGGCCCAATTGTCACCAGGGCGGCCGAAGAGAATTCGATTATGCCGTCGCTTTTGAGAGCCGTGATTTCCCAGGAATCGGGCTTCAAACCTTGCGCCGTCAGTCGCGCCGGCGCCCAGGGCCTCATGCAGTTGATGCCCGGCACCTCTGCTGGACTGAACGTCTCAGACCCATTCGACCCACAGGAGAATGTCTTCGCCGGCAGCAAATTCCTCAGGCTGATGCTCGACCGCTACAACGGCGACCTGTCCAAGGCGCTGGGCGCCTACAACGCCGGGCCGGCCCGCGTCGATGCCGCCGGAGGCATTCCCCCCATCGCCGAGACCCAGAACTACGTCAACAGCATCATGCGAAAGATCCAGTAGCGTCGCGGTACACTCGCCGTAAGTGCTGATACCGATACTGGCGTTTCAATTGGTCCAGGCGCCTTCGCCGATGGTGGAAAACACCAGGGCGCACGAACGTCTCCAGAAGCAGGATCTCGCCGGCCAACGCGTGGAAACCAAACTGGGTTCCCTGCTCCTCCCCAAGCGTGGCGGCGGGCGGAAACTCCCTCTGGTCATTCACTTCCACGGTGAGCCCTGGATCGTCGAGCAGTCCGTCAGACGGGATATGCCGAAAGCGGCCGTGCTCGCGGTCCAACTCGGTTCCGGCTCCAGAGTCTATGGGGAAGGCGTTCGGGATCCCGCGATCCTCCAGTCTGTCTTAAGCGTTCTGCCCGGTCGCCAGTTCGGGCCCGTCTACCTCTCCGGCTTCAGTGCGGGCTATGGAGCCATCCGGCAGATCCTGCGCGAACCGGAGAACGCCGCGCTGGTAGATGGCATCGTTCTGCTGGACGGGCTCCACTCCGATTACGAGCCGCCAGTTGAGAACAGGCACCCGCTACCCGCCGATCTCGACGTCTTTCTCGAATATGCGAAGCACGCTTCGACGGGGCGGAAGCGCATGCTGATTCTTCATTCCGAGATCTTTCCGGGCACGTTCGCCAGCACCACCGAGACGACGGATTGGCTGCTGGGCCAGTTGGGTCTGAAACGCAAGCCCGTCCTGCGCTGGGGACCGTTGGGGATGCAGATGCTCAGCGACACGCGCAGCGGCCGTCTGCGTGTGGAGGGCTTCGCCGGCAATTCCGCGCCAGATCACGTCGACTTCCTGCACGCCCTCGGCTGGGCGCTCAAACGGTTGAAATAGAAGGTTTACTTCTTCGGGAACCCCGGATTGGCCATCACTTCCTTCATCTGATTGACGTGGCGTTCCGTGTGGGCGGCGATCAGGATGTACCACTGCAAGCCGTCCAGCTCACCGAGTGCGGGATGAGTGCTGAAATGGTCCCGCAGGTCATCGTTGGTTTCGCGAATGTAGGTGATGTTGCGGTCCCGGGCGGTGCGGAACGCCGCGACCAGATCGGCCATCGTCTTGAAACGCCCTTTCGGCTGAATGCTCTCCGGTGCCTGGCCTTTGTTGACCCGCAAAGGGACGTTCTTCATCAACGCATAGTCCGTCTGACGGGGATCTGCCTTCTTCTTCCCGGGCGTGGCCGGAGCTTTCATTGCCGTCGCAACCACTTGAGGGAGCGTCTCTTCGGTGACTTCGATGTGCTCCGCAACCTCCATCACCGACCAGACATTCGGGGCGGGCTTCCATTTGAGCTGCGCCTCGCTGAGGCCCGAGACGGTGTCGAGCATCAGCTTCCGGGAGGCATGAAGCGCACTGAGAGCATAGTCCCTTTCTCCCTGGGCGAGTTGCTGTGCGACCAACGGAGTGGCAAAGATCGTCAACAAGCTGAGCAGATAGCGACTCATGTACTTGAAGGTAGCATTCCTTGCGCCTGTCCTTGCTCGGTTTGGCCAACTAGTACTAAGTCCTCCGGTTCCGGCTAAAGCGGCCTGCTGATTCGGCCGATGGAGAGTGAGAACAGGACGAAGATGGATTCGCACAAGCTCATTGCACCGCAGGTCGATGCGGCACCCGAGGCGGAAGCACCCGAAGTGACGCGGTTGTTCCTGCCGGCCAGCGCGCTCGTCAGTGAATCGCTGGGCCGGGCGACGATTCTGCTGGTCGATAGCGTCGACATCAACCGCCAGTTGATCAAGGGGATTCTCAAAGCAGGTCCATATCGCCTGCTGGACGCCAGGAATCCGGCGGATGCATTCCAGATTCTGCGGCGGGAACCCGTGGATCTCATCATCGCCGACATGATGATGCCGGCCCATGGCCACCCGATGTACGGCGGCTTTGAGTTCTGCCGCCAGGTAAAAGCGGACCGTCGCACCCGGTTGATTCCATTCCTGATCCTCACCAGCGTGCAAGGCATCGACAACGAAGTGGCAGGGCTGGAGTCGGGCGCCGACGAATTCCTGATCAAGCCGCTGCAGCCCGCCGTGGTCCGCACGCGGATCCGGACGATGCTGCGCAACAAGCGCACCATCGACTCGTTGGAAGAGGCGGAGACCATCCTGTTCGCCTTGGCGCAGACCGTGGAACAGCGGGACAAAGAGACGGGGAACCACTGCCAGCGGCTAGCCGCGATGAGCGTGGCCCTGGGCACGGCACTGGGGCTGCCCGAAGAGGACTTGGTCGCACTCTACAGGGGCGGATTCCTGCACGATGTGGGCAAGATCGCCATCCCGGACGCTATCCTGTTCAAACGGGGTGTGTTGACGGAGCCGGAATGGACCATAATGCGGTCGCATACGTGGAAGGGCGAGGAGATCTGCCGCCGCATGCGCACGCTGACGCCCGTGCTGCCGATCATTCGCAACCATCACGAGAAATGGGATGGATCGGGGTACCCGGACGGGTTGGCGGGGGAGCAGATTCCGTTGCTCGCCAGAATTCTGCAACTCGCGGACATCTACGACGCCCTGACCTCGCGCCGCAGCTACAAGTCCGCATTCGCTCCGGACGAGGCCGTCAGGATGCTCTGCAAGGAATCCGAGATGGGTTGGCGCGATCCTGAACTCGTATCGGTCTTCGTGGAGATGGTGCGCCAGCCCAACTTCGTGGCCCGGTCGGCCGCGCTGTTCGCGCCGGATGCCGAGGATTCAGAGGAAGGCGGAGAGTTGCAGTCGATGCGCGATTCGCTCGCCCGCATGTCGCGGGAAGTATTGAAGTAATTGGGCTTAGCCCCAGATCCGATTCACCACGAAGGCACAGATGTAGGCGAGTACGCCCATATAGGTGAACTGAATCGCCGGCCATTTCCAGCCGCCGGTCTCACGCCGAACGACCGCCAGGGTCGACATGCACTGCATGGAGAAGGCGAAGAACACCAGCAGCGCCAACGCACCGCCGAACGTCAGGTCGCGATGCAAGGCGGCCTGTAGTCCCGCTGCATCCCGGTCGGGCTCCATACCGTAGATGGTGCCCAAGGTACCGACAATCACCTCCCGGGCGGCCAGCGAGGTGATAAGGCCAATCCCGATTTTCCAGTTGAATCCAAGAGGCTTGATCAGGGGTTCAATGGTGCGGCCCAGCGTTCCCGCCAGACTCTGCTCGATAGGCGGCGCCTTGCCGTCGATTGTGGGTACGCTGCACAGGATCCAAAGGATGACGGAAACACCAAGGATGACTGTGCCTGCACGCTTGAGAAATGCCTTGGTCCGGTCGAGCAGCCGCAGCCCGATGGAATTCCAGGTGGGCATGCGGTAGGCGGGCATTTCCAGCACGAACGGCGTCCGCTCGCTTTTGAGAATCGAGGACTTCAGGACGCGAGCGGTGAAGACGGCGGCGGCAAAGCCAAGAACGTACAACCCCATCATGGCGGCGGCACGGGTATGGATGAACGGCCCAATGAACGGCTTGTCAGGTATAAACGCGGCAATGATGAGCGTGTAGACCGGCAGCCGGGCCGAGCAGGTCATGAACGGGGCGACCAGGATGGTGGCGATGCGATCGCGTTTGCTCTCGATGGTGCGCGTGGCCATGATGGCCGGGACGGCGCAGGCATAAGCCGACAACAGCGGAATGAAGCTCTTGCCCTGCAGGCCGGCACGGGCCATGGTGCGGTCAGCGATCAGCGCCGCCCGGGCCAAGTAGCCGGAATCTTCCAGTACGGCGATGAACAGAAAGAGCAGAAGAATCTGCGGCAGGAAGACGATGACGGCGCCCACGCCGCTCCAGATACCGTCGATGAGCAGGGACCTGAGGACGTTGTCGGGCAGAGCACCACGAAGCCATTGCCCCGAAGCGCCGATGGCCGCCTGGACACCTTCCATCAGCGGACGGGCGCCGGTAAAGATGGTCTGAAACACCGCGCCAACGACCAGAATGAAGATGAGCGGCCCCCAAATGGGGTGAAGAAACACGCCGTCCAGGCGGCGGGTCCAAATGGGTGGAGCGGGACGAGTGTAGCCGGAGTCATTCGAGACGCGCCGCGCCCACTGGCGGCAGGCCGGCAGATCGTTCAGGACCGGCAGTTCCACCGGCTTTGGGATGGCGATGCCGCCGGTGAGGAAGCGCAACACCGAACTGACACCTTCTCCAGTGCTGGCGCTGATCAACGCCACCGGGACACCAAGCTCATTGGCCAGGGACTCGACCTCGACGCTGCCGCCGCGCTGGCGCAGGTCGTCGGCCATGTTCAGGACCACGAAGGTGGGCAGGCGCAGACTGAGGATCGACGCGACCAGCGGTAGGTGGCGGCTGAGATTGGTAGAGTCGAGAACGACCACAACCGCATCCGGTGCTCGCAGCCCGTCTCTCTTCCCGTGGAGGACATCAAACGTGACTCGCTCGTCCTCGGAACGCGGCTGCAGACTGTAGACACCCGGAAGGTCGACGAGGTCTACGTCGTGATGGCCTGGCAGGTGGGCTTTGCCCAGGCGGTGTTCGACCGTGACGCCGGGGAAGTTGGCGACTTTCTGCCTCAGCCCCGTAAGTCTATTAAATAGTGTGGATTTGCCTGAGTTGGGCGGGCCCACAATGGCGACCAGTCGTTGGACGGTTGCTTTGGCTGGGGGTACTACACCGACGGCGGGAGCGGTTTTTGCGATCCCACAGTCGTGGCAGTCGCTCATTGAATCAGTGCTTTCTTAGGAAGATATGTCTGGCAGTTTCACGGCGGAGAGCGATCTCGCCGCCGTCGACCCGGAAGACCCGCGGATCGCCACCGGGCGCGGTGTGTGCGGCGGAGACGGAATGCCCAGGGAGGAACCCAAGCTCCATGAGGCGGAGGGCGAAGTCAGTGGGCAGCTCGATATGGTCGAGCATGGCTTCCTCGTTATCCCGAAGGTCGGCCAGAGTCCAGGCGCTTATTCCTGCAGCGCCACTTTTGACACTGAGTTGCATTTCGATTCCAGTATACTCCCGTTTGGTACGCCGCGCCTAATCCTCATGGCGCCGATGCTACAATGGCGCTCGTGTCTGATGCCGCGCCTAAACGCACGTATTCCCGCGATGAGGTTTGCCGGCTGCTGGACGTAGGGGAGAGGGTCCTTACCGATTGGGAAACTCACGGCTTCGTGCAACGCCTGGATCTTTATCAGTTTCAAGATCTTGTTGCGCTGAAGGCGCTGCGCCTGCTACGCAGCAGGCGGCTGAGGCCGGAGCGCATCCGGCTGATCCTCGAATCGTTGCGCGAGAAGCTGGCGCACGTACGCGATCCGCTGAGCGAATTAAAAATCTTTACTGATGGCCGGCGCCTGGCCGTGCAGGTGGACGGGCGCAAGATGGAGCCCCTGACGGGCCAACTGCTGCTCGATTTCGACCAGGCGGAAATCCGGCGTCTTCTGCAATTCCCTGGCAACAGAGCCGAGCAGACGATGGCGGACGCCCTGGCGGCGCGGCAGCGTGAAGCGGAGAAATGGTTCGAGCGGGCGATCGAAATGGAGCAGACAGGCGGCCCGCCGGAGCACATCGTCGCCGCCTATCAAAAGGCGATTGAGTGCAATCCGGACGCTCCCGGCCCGCATGCGAACCTGGGCACGGTCTACTTCCATATGAAGAAATGGGCGGAAGCCGAACGGGAGTACCGCGCGGCCATTGAGTTGCAGCCGGAGTATGCTCTCGCGCACTTCAATCTGGGCAACCTGCACGACGAGTTGAACCAGTGGGCGCCGGCCCTGGCCTGCTACAAAAAGGCGCTCGAGATCCAGCCCGACTACGCCGATGCGCACTACAACATCGCGCTGCTCTACCAGGGGCGCGGCGACCTGCTGCAGGCTGTCCGGCACTGGCGCACCTACTTAAAAATCGATCCGGCGGGCTACTGGGCGGGCATTGCGCGGCGCGAACTGAGCAGGCTCCGTCAGGAGACGATTGTGGGCGGCGCGCAGGCGTGAGCACATGGTTTCGGAAGTGTGCGCGCGTAGCGGTACCAAGCTCTCAGCGGTCAGCGATCAGCCCTCAGCAATCAGCCCGCGCCGGTGTAGCTGAAAGCTGAGGGCTGAGGGCTGACGGCTGCATCGCAAATACGGCAAGCTCTCAGCAATCAGCACTCAGCAATCAGCTCGCCCCGGTGTACCTGAAAGCTGAGAGCTGAGGGCTGACGGCTGAAAGCTGACGACACGTGGCCAGTCGCGGTCCGCAACTGGGCCGGACGGGCCTCCTTTTCGGACAAAGGCTACTGATATGATGGCAGCGCCATGCCCGGCCCTATGATTCGGCCCGTCTCCACACCCGTTATTTCCGTATCAGTGAACCGCGTCTATGTCTACCTGGCTTCGATGGTGGCCGCGACCTCCGGGCTCCTGTTTGGATTCGACATCGCCGTCATCAACGGCGCCCTGCTGTTCCTGCGGCAGCAGTTCGCACTGACCGAACTGCAGACGGAGTTCGCCGCGTCCAGCCTTCTGGCGGGGTGCGTAGTCGGCGCGGCACTGGGCGGCGGCTGGAGCGACCGGCTGGGCCGCAAGAAGGTGCTGATCTTCTGCGCGGCGCTATTCGCGCTGTCTTCGGTGGGCGCCGCGCTGCCGCGGAACCTTACGGAGTTCGTCTTTGCACGAGTGGCCGGCGGTGTGGCCATCGGCATGGCGTCGCTGCTGGCTCCGCTGTATATCGCCGAGGTGGCTCCCGCCCATATGCGCGGGCGGCTGGTTTCGCTGAACCAGATGGCCATCGTGACAGGCATCCTGTTGGCCTATGTGGTGAATTGGACCCTCTCGTGGATGGGCCCGGAGGCGTGGCGCTGGATGTTCGCGGTGGCGGCCATCCCATCGTTGTTCTTCCTGGTGGCGTTGTTCTTCGTGCCGGAGAGCCCACGCTGGCTATGCGAGAAAGGCCGGGACAGCGAGGCGCACGCAGTGCTGGCCAAGGTAAGCGGCCAGGCGCAGGCCGATGTCGAACTGGCGGCCATCCGCGAGGTGATCCAGGAGGAGAGCGGAACGCTTTCGGAACTGCTGGCCCCAGGTTATCGTCGAGCGCTAATCCTGGCTGTGGCCCTAGCGATTCTCCAGCAGTGGACCGGCGTCAATACAGTCCTGTTCTATGGGTCAGTGATCCTGAAAGAGCAGGTGGGCGGACATTCGCAGTCGGCCGCGATTGGGGCCAACGTCTTTATTGGCCTGGTGAATTGCCTGTCGACGATCGTGGCGCTGTGGCTGATCGACAAACTGGGGCGGCGCCCCCTGCTGATGTTCTCGGCCGGAGGCATGGTGATCGCACATGCGGGGTTGGCGCTCGCCTTTCTGCGGACGCCTCCGAATGCCACGATCGTCATGGCCCTGATGATTCTCTGCACGGCTTCGTTTGCCGTGGGCCTGGGTCCGGGGGTGTGGGTGGTGCTGAGCGAGATCTTCCCGACCCGGATCCGAGGGCGGGCAATGTCGATCGCGACGGTCGCGTTGTGGGTGGCATGCGTCGTGCTCACCTTTACTTACTTGTCTATCGCCTCGGCATTGGGTCCAACGGGCGCTTTCCTCATCTACGGGTGCATGTGCCTGTTGACGATCTGGGTGGTGGCGAAGTTCACTCCGGAGACCAAGGGCCACACCCTGGAGGAGATCGAACGGCTTTGGCGGCCTTGATTGGGTCGGGAAGCGGGTTCGCTCCGAGAACTTTTGTTGATTCTGGAGATATTTGCCGGTCCACTGAACTGGGTTTGGCTGGCGGGGGAGGATGAGGGAGAATCGCGGGACGCGAGGCGGACCAGGTCGACGGTTCGGTGAGCATCGACGTCCTCGGCAGTTGTGTCTGTCAAGTTCTGCAAAAGCACTGAGCTTCATGGAGCCTTCTGGTTGAGCGGGGGTGGAGGTGTGGAGGCGGGGGCAGCGAGTCCCCGCCTCCACTCAACCCTGTAGTCACCCCCGGCCGCCTTCAGGCGGCGGGCTGTATATCGCGCAGTAGCTGCTTCTTGTGCTCTTTCAGCTCCTCCATGTTCAGATAGCGCGTCGCTTCCACCCAGTCCTCGTGGATCTCCACCGCCAGCGCTCGCACCAGCCGCAGGCAGCTCGCCGCATTCGGGAAGATCCTCACCACCAGGGTCCGGCGTTTGAGCTCCTCGTTCAGTCGCTCCAGCATGTTCGTCGACTTCAGATGCTTGTGGTGCGCCTGCGGCAGACGGTAAAACGTCAGCGTCTCCTCGATCTGCTCCTCCACCCACTGGCACAATCTGGCGTAGCGCGATTCCCACTTCTTCAGCCATGCCGCCAGATCCTGCCGCGCCTCGGCCAGGTTGCGGCGGTCGTAGATCCAGCGCAACTCGGTCAGACAATCGTCGTCGGCCTTGCGCGGCAGATGGTCCAGCGCATTGCGCAGGAAGTGCACGTAGCACCGTTGCCAGGCGGCCTCCGGCACGACCTCGGCAATCGCACGCTTCAGGCCCGCGTGATCGTCGCTGACAACCAGTTCCACTCCGCGCAGCCCCCGCTGCCGCAGCTTCACCAGAAACTCGCGCCAGCTCGACGCGCTCTCCCGGTTGGCCAGTTCCACGGCCAGGATGCAGCGCCGCCCGTCCCAGTTCACCCCGATCGCCACCTGCACCGCCCGGCTCCGGATCACGCCGTCCTCGCGCACCTTTTCGTAGCGCGCGTCCAGGATCAGAAACGGATAGTCCTCCTCCAGCGGCCGCGTCGCGAACTTCTCCAGTTCCTCGTCCATCGTCTGGTTGATCCGGCTGATCGTCGAGGCCGAAAACTCATGCCCACATAGTTCCTCGGTGATCGCCTTCACCTTGCGCGTCGACACGCCCTGCACGTACATCTCGGCCAGCGCCCCGACCAGCGCCTTTTCGCTGCGCTGATAGCGCTCAAAGACCTCGGTCCGGAAGCGCCCTTGCCGGTCCTGCGGCACGCGCAGCTCAATGCGGCCGACCCGCGTCACCAGCCCACGGACATAGGAGCCGCTGCGATAGCCGGTGCGCATCGGGGTGCGCTCCGACCGCGCCGCACAGAGCGTTTCCTCCATCTCGGCATCCAGTACCTGCTGCACGACGCTCTGCACCAGCGCCTTCATGAAATCGGAGTCTTCCGCCATCACCGCTTTCCAGTCCACCCGGTTCGCGGTATCCTTCTTTCGGGTCATTGGTCCTTTCCTTCCTTCCGCTGCGATACGGATCAGAAAGGCTTACCATGGCCCTCTTTGCTTTTGCAGAACTCTTAGAACATAACCTCCTCGGCCGGCGTCTCCGGCGGTTAGTCCCCGGGGGCAGTCCTCGGTTGTGGCTCGAGCCTTGAACCTCCATGGAGTCCCCACATGGCCCTGCGGGCCGCCAAAGCGGATGAAGCCGCAACGAACCCCGACCGTCAGGGAGGGGTCTCCGCTCGTTGCGAACGGCGCACGTCAGTAAGCGGGCGCCGGTTCGTGGCGCGTCTTCAATGGGCGCCGCAGGGGAATGCGTCCGACCTGCAATTGTTGCGGCGGAAACCAGGACTTCTTGGCATGATAGGGCCTCCTGGGAGGACGCTTGGTTCCCAGGTTCCATCAGAGGCCGCGCATACTGGAGGGTGATGATCGAGTTCGACTTCCGGCTTCACGCTGACCGATCTGAGTGCACTGGGACGCAGTACTTCGAACTGACTCCAGGACCCTATCGCGGAGCCCACTGGGTTCCGGGTGCGCGGTTCATTGATGAGTACACCTTCTGCTTGTTTGAAGGCATTTTCGAGAAGCGTGCACCAGACTACGATCATTTTGCGTCTGTAGATGTGGGGCGACCCGAATGGACACTGGTCATTGGCGATCTCTCGGCACTGCGGGAGCGGTTGCTGCGAGTCGAGGACGGAATGGCCGACCTACCGTACGGCGGCACGTTGCGCGTCAACGATCTATTCGAAGCGGACTCAATTAACAATTCGCGCTGTTTAGCTGCGTTGATCTCGGAACTTCTTGACTGGCTTCGCGAGACGTTGATCCAGCACGATTGCATCAGTGTCCTTGGGCTTTGAGAAGCAAAGAATGGCCGTCAGGATGCGGCTCTCGGCACCCGAATTCCCGGCGCAGGCAGCCTCTCTCCTACCACCTTCGTCCATACGGCCGCTCGTTGTCGCTGCAGACGAATCGAAACGAAGTGCGCCTTTGATTCAGCACTGTCGAGAATAGATTTGTTCGCCGCAAATCTGGGAGTGGCAGAGAAGGATGGTCCGATTTCCTGAAATTTCAGATGAGTTAATCCTAAAGTCACCTGTCGTGGAAACCGATAGCCAGATAAGCTGTATGGACAATCTTGGCCGACTCCTGCTCACGTACTACTGGAACCCGCGCCGGGCAGCGTCGGAGATCCTGGACCACGGCCGGCTGTTTCCCGCGATCGTGATGGCCCTGTGTGTCGCCGCCGCGCTGCAGGCGCCGCATTTCGTGCTCCGCCAGAGGATCGATACCGAGTGGAGGGGAGTGGCCGAGTTTCAGCTTCCGGAGGAAGGAGTCCCCGCGGACGCAGAGGCTCCACATCGAAAGAAGGCGCCGGCGCGGAACGAGGAGGCTTCCGCCGCGCGGGTCGAAGTCCTTGAGCGGGCACTGGGGCGACTGCCTGCGGCCGGCGATTTCCGTGAGCTTGCGGTGATGGCCGGCCTGTTTGTGCCCGGGGCTATCGTCCTCATCGCGCTACGGCAAGGGGCGGGCCGATGTTCCACCGTCCTCAGCGCGGAGTACTCCTCCCTGCTGCTGTGCATCGTGACAGCGTGGACGGCTGCGCGAGCGCCTTTGATCCCGGTGGTCTGGTGGCGCTTCTGGAGTTCCGCCGGCCCGGGCGACTGGCTGGTGCCGTGGTTGACGGGCCTCTCAACGGCCGTCTTCCTGCTGTTCGCGGCGGCCTGCTGCCGGACGTGCCTGGGGGCGGGTTGGGCGCTGGGTGGCTTCGCGGCCTTATTGGGGGGCGGACTGATGGCCGTGAGCGGGATCTTGACGGCGGCGCTCTCGCCGTTTCTCTGGCTCCTGGCGTCGCCCTGCCTGCTCTACTACATGTGGGGCTCGGTGGGCTCGGCCTTCAGCGGAGTTGGCGCGTCGCTCTCGGCCCGTCAATCGTTCCAGCGGGCGCTGGAAGCGACGACGCTGAACCCGCATGACGCCGATGCGCACTACCAGTTGGGGCTGCTCCAATTGCGGCGCCGGAATCTTGCCGAGGCGGAGGCGCGATTCCGGAAAGCGGCGGAGATTGATCCGCAGGATGCCGATTATGCGTACTATCTGGGCGCCGTCCTCCGGGACGCAGGCCGACTTCCGGAGGCGCTGGAGTGTTTTCGCCAGACCGCGTCCCTTGACGGAAAGGTGGCCGGCTATCAAGTCTGGCGCGAGATCGGCGGGATCGAGTTGCGTCTGGGCCGCCACGAGGAGAGCCTGGCCGCATTGAGGCGGTATTTGGAGCACCGGGAGTACGATCCGGAGGGTCTGGTCTATTACGGCGAGGCGTTGGCGGCGACGGGGCACGCACAAGAAGCACGAAGCACCTTCGAAAAGGCGTTGGGATCAGTGGCCTCGATGCCGCATCATCGCCGGGGCGAACTGCGAGTGTGGGCCCGAAGGGCGAAGGACGGAATGAGGGAGCGGATGAAGCGAAGGCCAAACGAAAGGACCGATAACTGGCATGGATGACAACGAACCACCGGATTGTGAGCCATCAGAACCTTCGGACTACGGGCGTGATCCGTCGGACTACGAACCACCAGACCCTTCCGACTACGAGCCTGATCCCCTAGACTACGAACCACCGGACCCTTCCGACTACGAGCCTGATCCCCTAGACTACGAACCACCGGACCCTTCCGACTACGAGCCTGATCCCCTAGACTACGAACCACCAGACCCTTCCGACTACGAGCCTGATCCAGCCGACTATCAACCGGACGACTACGAACCGGACATGCCGGACTATGATGACGGCCCCGATTGGTCCGACGAACTTGACTTCGACCTCTACCAGCAGCAGATTCACCGCGATGCCATAAAGCAATTCACGAGTGATCGGATGCAATCGTTCTATGTGGCAAATCCAGATCTTGCTCTACCCGCTTGGGAAGCACTGCAATACGCTCAGAAGTTGCTACCCGTAGAGCCACTGGCGGCCGTGGTCTTTGCGACAACTGCCATGGAGCTAGCAATCAAAGTCGTGCTGATCCGGCCCATCGTTTCCGGCTTGGTCCATACTGAGGGACTAGCTGCATTCATTACGGACCTGACCACGCAGCACACGGGCATGGATCGCTTTCAAGAGCTGTTAAGGGAAATCCTCGCCAACTTTGGCGGCGTGGACCTGAAGACATACACCCGGCCAAACTCAAAGCGGACGCTTTGGCAGGAGATTGGAGACGTTCAGAAGGAACGGAATAGGGTCATTCACCGAGGCGAGAAGGGCAAGGATTCAATGGCGCACCTTGGTGTGGCTGTCGCCACCACCCTACTGCTGAAGATTTTCCCTTTGATCTTGAGCAAGTTGAAGCTACATACGCATGCCCCTCTACGGGTATGCTCCGAGAATCATCCGCACCCTCCTGTCGATGGCGCTTAGCCGGAGGCGAACCGGGACAGTCTTGGCGTCCACCCGTGGGCATCCCTCCAAATGGCCTATTGCTCGACTGCACGAACTGTCGGGAACGCGCCACCCGGCGAGAATCGCAAGGGCAGGACAGGTACGCCGCCGCCCTGCGCCGCCAATTCCAGCGACCCGCGAATCCCGGCAGTGCCCGGGAACCGGTCGGGCACCGCGAACGCAAAGTGGCCATTCACCGGCAACTGCAGCGAGTCCGTCTGCACCGTCTTGCCCGCATCCTGGCTGAAGTGATGCGGCGCGTGCACGGCCGATACGCCCAGTATCTGAATGCTCGCCGAGGGCGCTACCGGGCACCTTTGTCAGAACCGATTCAACTCTCGCCCGTTGGGCGCTTCGCATTTATGGGCGGCCTTGCGCAAAGTGGAAATGAACCCGGTTTGTGCCGGACTGGTGGCAGATCCGCAGCAACATGAATGGTCCAGTGCGGAGGCCCATCTGTCAGGAGAAGATCCCGCGCGGATTGCGGATGTCTCGTTCTGGCGCGCGGCGGGCGGGGCGTCGGACTGGGTAAGGCTTTTGGATGAGCCAGGGGTGGACATCCAACTCAAGGCACTGCGCCGCGCGGGGCGCTCTGGTCAGCCATCTGGGGACAAGGCGTTTACGGAGAAGATGAACGCGCAACGACCCGCCGTCTGGGCGAAGATGGCGGGCGATCCGTCTCCGTCGAGAGGCGTTGAGGTACTGATAGGCAGATCGTGAACTGGGCGAATTCCCAAGGAGTGGGAGCGGTCGCAAGGTAGGATGATGGAGTGTGGTGTCTGGGAAAAGAGGGAGATAGTGCGGGAGTGACCGGCCAGGACGTCCGCATTTCCGAGGCTAAGCCTCTCAATCGAAACGCTCGATAAGCCAACGGACTAGTATGGAGGGATGAGCGATGTCAAAGGGACCCTTTCCGACCCACTGGTCAGGCAGCGGCTGTTTCCTGAGCCGGGCCAAATCTTCGCGTTTCGCCCTGTTCAGTTGGGAGATGCCGTCAAGGATGGCCTGATCGTAGTTGACACAAACGTTCTGCTTATTCCTTACACAACAGGAAGGGCCAGTTTGGAGCAGATCCGAAAGACATTTGAGTCTCTGACCAAGGAGCGACGGCTCCGCGTGCCAGCGCAAGTTGCCAGAGAGTTCGCCATCAATAGGGCGGAGAAACTTAAGATCCTTTTTCAGCAATTATCGAGAAAGCGAGAGCTGAGTGTCACTCGAAGCCAGTACCCACTTCTGGAGGGCTCGTCAGAATACGCCGAGCTAGGACGGCTCGAGGCGGAACTGGTAGGGGCGCTCGATGCGTACAGGAAAGCAGTCGGGAGCGTACTCGATATGATCGCGAACTGGCAATGGGATGATCCTGTGAGCCAGATCTATCGTGAGTTGTTTGACTCAGCTACAGTGGTCGAAGCCGATATTAGTCGCGAATCCATTCTGGATGAACTGCGATATCGCCAAGAAAACCGAATCCCACCAGGATATAAGGATGCTGCCAACGAACACTCCGGCGTGGGAGACCTCCTTATATGGAAGACGATTCTCAAGGTTGGCGAATTGGAATCGCGCCATATTATCTTTGTGTCAGGTGACGAAAAGACGGATTGGCGATACCAATCGGAGAACAAGGCCCTATACCCTCGCATCGAACTTTTGGAAGAATACCGCATTGCGTCGAAAGGTAAATCACTGCTCATGATCACCTTCGCAGAATTACTAGAGCAGTTTGGCGCTTCCGCTCCCGTAGTAGCTGAGGTACGCCAAGAAGAGGCGACAGCTGCACTCGATACTGCCCCCTTGGAATCCGAGCCTCTGGCCTTGGATGCGCCGCTGACCCTTTTATCTCTCAAGAACTATCTCTATAAAAGATATACAGCAAGAAGTCATGCGGTGTCTGATTACTCCGAGCTGCTGCATGAATTAAAGAAATATCGTATTCGGACGGTAAACCAGCTAAACCGACTGCTCGATCGAACGGAAGCGGCTTTTGAGGTCAGTGAAATCGAAGATCCAGCAACAGAGGAAGGTCTAAGCGTCCCGTATTCGGATGTTGGAGTCGTTCGGATGTCTCTTGCAATTGCTGACGACAAGTATCGTGTTTGGAAGTATAGAGCGGCGAAAAGGGATTTTGCCCGATGGAGGAGATCTGTAAAGGAGGCTGCCGAGTCCCAGAGGACTTAGCTGCGGATTCCGGGCGATGCCGATCGGCGTTGCGATCTCAATCCGATCGCCGTTCCGAACTGATGCCGATCACCTTCGGCTAGGCTCGGACCGGCTTCCGCATCCAGGATCGGAACCGGGTCGCCTGGGACCCGGACCGGCCTGGCGTGTGGAGCCGGGACTGGAGCCGGGAGCCGGAGTAGGGAGCCGGGCGGAGCCGGGACATCCATGATAAGTAGTTGTCAAGGGAAAACACACTAATCGATGCGCTCCCTTTGATGGAACTCCCTTCGCCCTGCCGATCTCCCTGTTGATGTCCCCAGCTTCAGGTTGGACCATCGCCGAATGCCGGCGTGGCCAGACATCCATTTACCGCATCCGGGCCCTTCTCGGACCTTCGCGGAAGTTTGAGTTTGGACTACCGGCCGGCCTCAAACAGCCTGTGTGGCGCATCCGGACCTTGCGGCCCTTTGCGCAGTCCCGAATGTCGGGGAACCGGGACAGCCTGGCGTGTCACTTCTAGTAAGCAACAGAAAAACATAGACTTATGAACGGAGAATACTAGACCACACGCCCCATGGGACGACGGAACTCTTTTCGTCAGTTGGCCCTCTCAAAGCCGTAAACGGCAAAGAATCAACATCATGGACTCTCGCCGCACTCTCCCTGCAAACACAATCAAGCGCATGTCGTCCTGATTTCAGCCTGCAAATATGCCGCTGGGACGCACCGCAATAGCGTAAGGCCCACCGCCACCATCCGCGCGGACCGCCGTTCTCCTCCCGGGAACCCTCAGTCGAATCACGGCTGCGCACGCACCCCGGACCAGCTCCGCACCGCCCTTCTCTCAACTGCCGAACGCCGCGATAGTCGCACGTGCCCCCCCTACACTCATTGCGGAGCCGTCGTGAGACGCGAGTACGGGTCATCAGGATGGCTTGACAAGTTGTTCGTTCGATGATGGAATCACAGCACTGTGGAAGACACAAACACTGAAGCCGACGTTGATGCATGGGGCCCATCCCGCCCGATCGAGGTTGAGTTACTCAAGGATGATCTGAGTGTTTACCGTCAGCTTGAGAACTGGGGCGCAACTCTCTTCTTAGGCGGAATCGCTCTTCTCGGGAAGCAATTCGTGGAGTGGGGGCAAACTGGTGAAGAGACGAGGAGGATCGTGTTCCGCGGCCCGGAGTTCCTTCTGCCCGCCATCGTTGGGATCGTTGCTTTTGTGTATCTGCGCATAGTTAACGCCAGAAGCCACAGGGCCGTGACAACCCTCTTCGAGCTTGCAAAATGCGCACGCACTAGGAGATTCGGGGCCCTGGGGTGGCTGATCGCGCTCATGCCCCTCACATTCGGATCGACGATTTCGTTCTACCTAGTCTCCTCCGGTGGCCGGACACTTGGTCCATTGTGGCTAGTGGTTGGTGCCGCTTGTGTTGGGGTTGCCATTGCGGCGTTGTATGACTATCGCCTAAGGCATCAACGCGGATCTGACGCCGCCTAGTAATGTGTCACCGAAAGCGCGGCGCCATAAATTGCACATGACAAGTCGGCATTCCCGAGATGCCTCGGAAGCTACATCCCGCGACGCGGTCAGCATTCCCATGTGTGGGTAGTCCGCCGATAATTGAGAAAGTGCGCCCGACTCGTCTCATCGAGTTGATCGAATTGCTCTCAATCTCCAAGCGGCTAAAGGTAGGGTCACAGATGTCGGCGCATCGAAAAAGTAGTGGCTTCGTGTTTGTATGTGGTGCCCGATGATCACCGGTGTCTGTTGAGGTGGGAGTCTTAGTTGCCGGTGTCTTAGTTGCCGGGTGCCACGATACCATTTGTCGGGCCATTGCTGTATCCTGACTGACACAGCGGAGGCTCTGTGAGAACAATTCCTGTTCGTCAAGATGACGTTGAGTACGTGAAACTCTTAAAGTCGGACGGCATCAATCGCTATAAGGAGCTGAAGGACTCGGATCTCAAGACGGCTCCGGCCGGTGCCTACATCCTGACTGGGATGAAAACGAATAAATTCGGCGGCGGCATGAGCCCTGACGGTTTCCTTATGAACGGAAGGGTGCTTCTCGGGCGGCTCAGGATTGAAGGAAGGGTTAGTCATGGAGGGATTACGGTTGAATAGGGTGATCAAGCAGGCTACCGCCTCGCACTATGGTAGATTCGTACGCAACTTCTTGATGGTGAGTTGACGCGACTCTACCATGGTGGGCCTGTAGCTGGTGATGGGGGTTCCCGTGGGACCAATGCCTGAGTCAATGGTCGCGCGGCTATCGGGACTTCCGCCACAGACTGCTAGTGTCCTGGCTCTAAAGTCCGCGCACAAAATCGAGCGACTGAGGCAAGGATCTCATCAGCCGTCTTTGTCCATACAAACGGATTGGGGGCCTGGTTGTTGATGGCCAAGTAGGACTTGATGGCGGCCTCGAGTTCGCGCACACTGTGATGGGAACTGCGGCGAATCTGCTTGTCTGTCAACGTGGCGAACCATCGTTCGACGAGGTTGATCCAGGAGGCGCTGGTGGGCGTAAAGTGCACGTGAAAACGTGGCCGCTTGGCCAGCCAATTCCGAATCGATGCCGTCTTGTGAGTGCCGTAATTGTCCAGAATGAGGTGGACCTCCAGTGATTGCGGAACGTTCTGTTCGATGGTGTCGAGGAACTTACGAAACTCGCTGCTGCGATGTCGCCGATGACACTCTCCGATGACTGCGCCGGTCTTTACATCCAAGGCCGCGAACAGCGACGTGGTGCCGTGCCGTTTGTAGTCGTGGCTGCGGCGTTCCACTTGTCCAGGACGCATCGGCAACATCGGCTGAGTGCGATCCAACGCCTGAATCTGGGACTTCTCGTCCACACACAGGACCATCGCCCGGTCTGGAGGATTGAGATAGAGTCCCACGATATCCCGGACCTTATCAATGAACAGCGGATCCTTGGAAAGCTTGAAGGTTTCGCTGCGATGAGGCTGGAGACCGAAGGCTCGCCAGATGCGACTAACGGTGCTGTGACTCAAGCCAGACTGCCGCGCCAAGGACCGGGTACTCCAATGAGTTGCGTCGCGGGGGAGGGATTCCAGCGTCATGGTCAGGACCTTTTCGACATCGGCATCGCTAATGCGGCGCGGTGTGCCTGGCCGGGGCTCGTCGAGCAGTCCCTGCAAACCCATACCAGCGAAGCGGGACCGCCACTTGCCGACAGTCTGCTGACGGACTCCGGTGAGTTGAGCAACAACGCTGTTGGGCTTGCCTTCGGCGCAAGCCAAAACAATCCTGGCGCGCAAGGCCAAGGCCTGCGCTGTCTTGGGCCGCCGTGTCCAGTCTTCCAACGTGGTGCGTTGTTCCTGGGTAACCGAAATAGGGGCGAGGGGACGACCGGTACGCATCTCCGATACTCCTTTGTACACGAGATGCGCGACGCAGGCTAAATTATTCAGCGAACTTTAGAGACAGGACACTAGACTCGGGGGCGATGGACGACCTGGCTGATCTATCCGGCACGGCCGATACGCGTCTGGCGGTGTATGGGAGCCTGGCTCCGGGGCGGGTAAACCATCACCAGATCTCGGCACTCGCGGGCGCGTGGCGGCGGGGCACGGTCCGGGGTCATCTCAGGCCCGCGGGCTGGGGTGCGGCGTTGGGCTTCCCCGGCCTGGTGCTGGACCCGGCGGGGCCCGAGGTCGGGGTGGACGTGTTCGAGTCCGCGGAGTTGCCACGGCACTGGTCGCGCTTGGATGAGTTCGAGGGCTCGGGCTACCGGCGCGTGGTGGCCTCGGTACAGACCGCGGACGGGGTGGTGGCTGCCTGGATCTACGTTCTGGCGGAGCAGTCGGCCGGATGAGGATCCTGATGCCCGGAGAGGAAGAGGGCGGCGTGGGGCGCGCCGCCCTTCCCTGGATTTACCGCAGGGCGAAGCGGTAAAGGCTCATGACGTTCGCCCCGGTCTCCACCAAGTCTCGGAGTTCGAACCGAAGATCAGGACCGTGGACAGCGTCACCACTCGCAAGAAACTGAACAGCAAAGGCTTGCGGACTGTAACGAACTGCCAGCCCCTCCAGACGGCAGCGGAGCGCTCTCTGGCCCTCAACCTTCTCAGGCTCGTAAGCCGCAAAGTATCAATAGGATAGAGTCTTGCTGCGCCCTCCCCGGCGCCGCCATGAGGCTCAGATTGTCCCGATTCCAGCCCGCAAAGTAACGCGGGGACGCACCACAATAGCGCAGGCCGGGCACCACGATCCTCGTCCTAAAAGTCCCTAAAACACCCAGGCGAAGAAAAAGCGGTCACAACATCTCCAAGAAAATACCGATCCTGTATTTTCTTCAACTTAATACGGATTTCGCGGGGGAGCCCTTGGTCTTGCCCAACTATCATCGTTGCGGAGACAGATTTATGAGCAACGACGTTACGACGCACGACGCGATGGCCGCAGCCGCCCTCGCTCGCAACATCCAGGACATGGATGCCAGTGTGGACCTTCACTCGGCTACGGGGGGCCGGGGCACCTCCTACGAGGACCCGGCCAGATCTCTCGGCCTCCGTCACGCCCTCGTCGACGGGTTTCCATCCCGCTTGCTCCACCAGCAAATCGTCACCACTTCGGTCGCCGTAAGTGAGTCCGCGCCGGAGGGCCGCTAACCATGATCAGCAACGCTGCCAAACCGGCCGTCTCCCCGCTTCGCCTCGCCGCCAACCGGGCCAACGCCAGGAAGTCCACCGGACCCCGCACCGAAGCTGGCAAGCGCGCCTCCTCGCAGAACGCCCGCAAAACGCCGCCCTGCCCCTTCACGTTCCAACTCCCTCCGCACTTCGCGGCCGAGTGGTTCCACGACGCGCTCCGCCGCACCGCCGCCTCCGTCGACGGCCGCGCCCGCCTGTTGCTCATCAACCGTTGCATGCTCCAGGCCCATGAACTCCGCTGGCATGCCATCGAACGCACCCTCTTTGACACCGCTTGTCTCGAGACCGATGGCAGCGCCGACCAGGCCGCCCTCTGGCTCGCCCAGCGGACCTCAGCCGCCCAGGGACTCCTGTCCTACCATCGCTGGATCGCCCGCCGCATCAATCGGGTCGAACGCTGTCTGGCCGGACTCGCCGCGCAGTCCGCCCACGTCGAAGAAGCAATCGAAGCGGAAGCACCCAAGACCATGGCCGCCGGTGCTGGCGGGGGCTCCACGTTTTCTCAGTTGTCTCCGTCCGATCTCGGCCCCGAAGGCACGCTGCCCATCACCTACAGCAACAGCGGTTGGAGCTACGGCGGGCTCTCCGGCATGTTCGGGATCCGTGTAGGAGCGCCTCAACCCCCGCGTCCGCCGCAGCCGCCCAAACCACCAACCGTCGGCCCGATTCGAGGCCGCTACCGTCTCTATCTCCGCTGCCCCGCGGCGCCGGAACCACCAAACGAAGCCAGGATGTCCCAATCGGCGGTAGCTCCGCCTCCTCCTGCCGAGACCCATTCCATCGAACGAAGCCAATCCCTCAGCTCGTCACGGCCTGAGCAACCGGACGCCCAACCACGTCGCTCCGAAGATCAGTTCGAAAACCAAAAGGACCATGCGTCCCATCCACTCGTGCTCCGGGAGCAAGATGCATTCACAGTCAACAGCAGTATGCCCCCAGCAATTCCCGGAAAAGCCCAAATCGCCAACCCGCCGCAACAACCCGAACTGCGCCCCCACCATTCCCCCCGGCATCGCCGGGGGCCCATCCCAACAACAACGACGCCCGAGCCAACCCCAACTCAGCCCCAACCTAATCTGTCCTCAGAAGACCGCCACCCGAGCCAACCGCCCGTCCCCAGGGAGGAAAATTCGATCCCTCCCAGTAGCAGCATTCCCGGAAAAACCCAAATCTCCAACCCGCCGCAACAACCAGAACCGCCCCACCACCATTACCCCCGGCATCGCCGGGGGCCCACCCCAACAACGACGACGCCCGAGCCAACCCCAACTCAGCCCCAACCTAATCTGTCCTCAGAAGACAGCCACCCGAGCCAACCGCCCGTCCCCAGGGAGGGAAATTCCATCCCTCCCAGTAGCAGCATTCCCGGAAAAACCCAAATCTCCAACTCGCCGCAACAACCAGAACCGCACCACCACCATTACCCCCGGCATCGCCGGGGGCCCATCCCAACAACGACGACGCCCGAGCCAACCCCAACTCAGCCCCAACCTAATCTGTCCTCAGAAGACAACCACCCGAGCCAGCCCGCAGCCCATCCTGCCCGCAATTCCACCGAACGAAGCCAACCCGCCGCCCCGTCCAACGACGGCAGCCGCCTCCCGTCCATGCAGGCATCGGACCCTGCCACCATCCAGCCAATCGAACCCAATCGTCAAACCGGAGTCCCGCCGCCTGGGAAGACCGCCCACAGCCCGCCTGTGCCTTCCGCCTGACTCCTCAGATGCCGTCCAGCCAAACGAACCCATTCGTCCGGGCCCCGTGCCCAAAGCTCCTTGACAATTAGAACTTCGCTTTCAGTAAGGATGGCGGGTGGGCGGGAGTTGCCCCGAGAAAGCCAAGGGGCGGCGTTGTGCACGCCGCCGTTTGATTGTTGGTCGAGATTCCAAGAGCTAACTCCGGCGCGGGGACACTGAGCCCCCGATACCCTCGCAGTCTCCTGCTCTATCGCAGGTCGAACCGGTCGAGGTTCATGACCTTTGCCCAGGTCTTCGCGAAGTCCGCAAACTGGCAGGGCCGCTACCGTCGCCCC
Source organism: uncultured Paludibaculum sp. (assembly GCF_963665245.1). Classification (NCBI taxonomy): domain Bacteria; kingdom Pseudomonadati; phylum Acidobacteriota; class Terriglobia; order Bryobacterales; family Bryobacteraceae; genus Paludibaculum; species uncultured Paludibaculum sp. The sequence goes on along the minus strand of NZ_OY762269.1, from coordinate 1,280,299 downwards.
TCGCGCAGGGGCGTGGATTGGAATACAGGCGGCGGAATGGCTGCCCACCATTGAAGACGCGTGCGTAGCCCCGCTCTTCCGTTCGAGGACTGGGACGGGGGCTTGGTTCGTAACCCCGGTCGACACGCCAGGTGCGGCGATACTGCCTTGGGCGCCGCCTCGGTGACCGGACCGCCAGCGATGCGCATGTCATGGTTCCGGTGGCCCCGGCGCTGCGCTGTCGCGCAGTTCTATTGGCGAGAAGCCGCTTACCGCGAGCAGAGTTGTTCCGGTGGCGTTGGGCGGGTTCGCTTGCGGACTGGTGCGGCGGTATCCAGTTTCTGGAGGCGGGCCGCCGTGTCCGTGTCGAGGCATGGCAGGTAGGAGACGATCTTCAGTTGCGAGGGGTGCTGCACATCGAGATGGAGCGGTTCGAAGGTGAGGAGACCGGCTACCGGGTGCAGCAACTCCTTGCGGTAGGCTTCGGGCGCCGCGATCTCGTGGTTCGGCCACCACTCGGCAAACTCGGGGCTTTCGCGCAGCAGAGCCTGCTTAAGGGAGGACCAGCCTGGATCGTTAACGTGCGCGGTGGAGTCGACGCGGAAGTTGCCGAGGACGCAGTGGGCATAGCGATCCCAGTCCACAAAGAGACGACTGAAGAAGCTGTCCCGCTGGAACGTCATCCAGACGATGTTGCGCTCGGCCTCCGAGATGGCGCCGAAGTCGCCAAACACACGGGCCGCGGCGCGATTCCAGCCGAGGATGTCCCACCGCTGGTTCAAGACGTAGGCGGGATTCGGGTTCATGCTCTCGAGCACCTGCCGCACGAGGTTCATGATCTTTTGCGCGCTTTCGGGGACCGGCGGTGGAGCCATGTGGCCGGCCAGGAGAAACAGGTGCTCGCGTTCGCGTCCAACGAGATTGAAGACGGAAGCCAGCCGCTCCAATGTGCCGGTGGAGACGTTGACCGGGCGCCCCTGTTCCAGCCAGGTGTACCAGGTGACGCTGATGTCGGCCAGTTCCGCGACCTCTTCCCGGCGCAGGCCGGCAACACGGCGGCGCCTTCTGGCCGCCACACCCGCCTTCGCGGGCAGTAGGTGCGCTCTTCGGGTTCGCAAAAAATCGCCCAGTTCGCGGCGACTCTGGGCGGCTTGTTCCGTGGGGTTCATGGGGTGCAAGCGGGGTCCTGGGCCAAACGCCGGACGCAAAGAGCCGGCACAAAAGGCCTGGCTGGTATATCCAATACTAGGATAACTGAATACTGTTACCAGTTTCTCGCAAGGGTTAACTTGGGTGTAGAGGGTTGACGTCGGATCCTCGAGAAGAGTCGAAGAGGAGACACACCAGTGGATCTGCAACTGAAGGGTAAGCGGGCTGTCGTCACGGGCGGGACGGCCGGCATCGGCCAGGCGATCGCGGCGGCGTTGGCGGAGGAGGGCGCACAGGTATTCATCACGGGGCGGAGCCGGGCGTCGCTCGACCGGGCCATCAGCGAGATTCGAAGTGAGACGGCGCCCGAAGTGGAGCCCGCCGGAGTCGTGGCCGATCTGGGTACACGCTCCGGAGCCGATGAATTGTTCCGGCAGGTGCCCGAGGCCGATGTACTGGTCAACAACCTGGGCATCTATGAATCGAAGGGGTTCGAGGAGATTCCAGACGAGGATTGGCTGAGGATCTTCGAAGTGAATGTGCTCAGCGGCGTGCGCGCGGCGCGGTTCTACCTACCGAAGATGCTGGCGCGGAATGACGGCCGGATTGTCTTCATTGCCAGCGAGTCGGCGCTGGCAGTTCCGGTGGACATGATCCACTACGGCATGACGAAGGCGGCGCAACTGGCGATCTCGCGCGGACTGGCGGAGATGACACGCGGCACCAAGGTTACGGTGAACACGGTGATGCCGGGGCCGACCCGGTCAGCCGGCATTGTGGATTTCATCAAGTCGGTCTCGTCGCAACCGGAGGCTCCGGAGGGTGTACGGGAACGGGAGTTCTTCGAGAAGCATCGCGCTTCGTCGTTGCTACAGAGGTTGATCGAGGCGAAGGAGATTGCCTCGCTAGTTGCGTATCTGGCCAGCCCGCTGTCGGCCGCGACAAATGGTGCCGCACTGCGGGCGGAGGGCGGACTGCTGCGGAGTATTGCTTGAGCGCGTCGCTGGCAGGCACGGCAGCGGAGAAGTAGCCAGGGCGCGGTTGGAGGCTGAGTCATCCGGATCCTGGCGGCAGCGATCCGCCAAACGGAGGAGTGGCCGACTGCTCGATCGCGGAGGGAGTTCCGCCGCGATCGGGCCCGGGCTGTGAAGTTGTTGTCGCGCGAGTGTTAGGGAATCGCCGGACCGGTGGCGGGACGCGGTCAGAGCCTGGATCTCTTTCGTGATGCCCTGCGATCCGGAGCAAGCCCAAGCCGGACCAAGCTGAGCCGTTCCTGAACGATCCGATAGTGGTCCCGGTAACCCGGCGTCAACTCACAGCCTCGATCGCCGCCCTTATGATGGACAGAACATCGATCTGATAGTGCTGGTAGAGTTCCTGCCTGGAACCGGATTGGCCGTAACGATCCACGCCGAGCGCTACCGTCTTCGCGCCGAAGACGCCGCCCAGGAATGACAGCGCGTGGGGGTGGCCATCCATCACCGTCACGATGGGGCACCGCGATTCGCCACCAGGGATGAGCTGTTCCAGATGGTGAGCGGCGGCGCGGCCGTTCATTCGCTCCCGAGTCGCCCGCACCCACTGCCGGTGCAGCAGGTCCGGGCTGGTGACGCAGATAACGTTCACAAAGAGCTCGTCGCCGGCGAGGTCCTCGGACGCCTGTATCGCCTGGGGCACCATCGCTCCGCAGGTGAACAGGTTCACCACGTTGGCGCCCGGCCGGTAGCCGGCATGGCCGGAGTAATCCAGCAGCCGGTAGCCGCCGTCCAGCACGCTCCGGCGAAGTCCCGGACGACTGGACGGAAACCGCTCCTGGTGCTGGGGTACGGTGGAGAGGCGCAGGAAGAGGCTTTCCGCTTCCGGATCCTCCAGAATGCGGCGCACGCCTTCGAGGAGAATCCACTCCACCTCCCGCGCAAAGCAAGGTTCATAGTAAGTGATCGACGGGCTTTCAATGCCGAACGACGGAGGCATGAGCGATTGGTGCAAACCACCCTCCGGCCCAAGGCTGATACCCGAGGGCGTCCCGACTACGATGAACTTGCCACCGTTGTAGATGGCGTAGTGAAGCGCATCGAGTCCCCGCGAGATAAAGGTGTCGTAGAGAGTTCCGATGGGAACCAACGGGACTCCGAACAGGTCGGCCGAAACGCCCAGGGCCCCGAGCATCAGGAAGAAGTTGTTCTCGGAAATACCGAGCTCCACATGCTGCCCGCGATTGCCCACTTTCCACTTCAGGGCCACGGGCACGGACCGTTCGCCGAAATAGTCGACGTGATTCTCCGGCGAGTAGACGCCGACCTTCTGAATCCAGCCGCCGAGATTGGTCGAGACGGCTACGTCCGGACTGGTGGTCACCAGCCGCTGCCGGACCTCCGGGTGACGGGCGAGTTCCGATAGAACAGTACCAAACGCCTGTTGTGTCGAAACCTCGCCGTGGTATTCGAGCGGAAGGTCTCGTGGTGTGAGCCCTGGAGTCAGAACAGGCCGCCGCGGGGCTTGCGGCCGCGGGACGGAATCCAGGTGAAGCCTGCACCGTGTCTCGAGGCAGACCTGCGCCTCAAGCGAGTCTGGCGGGAAAGCCTCGAACTCGGCTCCCTTGGAGATGCCACATTGCCGTCGCACCTGGTCGATCTGGTCGTCCGTAAGGAGTCGCGAGTGGTTGCTGGGATCACCGGCGATTGGCAGTCCCCAGCCCTTCACCGTGTACGCCACGATGGCAACCGGCCGGTCGGTTATGGACTTGGCCTCGCGAAACGCCTCCAGCAGTCTGCGCAGATCGTGCCCGCCGAGATCGGCAATCAGCCGGCGGATGTCAAAGTCGGTTTCGCCTCGCAGCAGGTTGGCGACCGCCTCATCCCGTCCCTCAGGAAAACTGCAAAGCTGGTTTACGATCTGCTCGCCCGATTGTGCCCGCAGCAATGCCTGATACTCGTCGTTGGGCATTCGATCGATGCGCTCGCGCAGGCGACTGCCCCCTGGACGGGCGAAGGCCACCTCGAGCCGCGAGCCATATTTGACCTCGATCACGTGAAACCCGAACGAGCGGAGCGAGGCCCCGAGCTTCTGTGCACGACCGGTAGGCACGACACGGTCGAGACTCTGGCGATTCAGATCCACGACCCAGATCACACGACCAAGGCGCTGCAGATTGTCGTCGCCCAGGGCTTCCCAAACATTCCCCTCGTCGAGCTCCGCGTCGCCCATCAAGGCGAGAAAACGGTGCGTCCGGGCGTAGCCAAAATGGTCTGTTACATAATGCCGTGCGAACGACATGAAATGCGGCATCACGGCGCCGAAGCCCACTGAACCGGTTGAGAACTGAACCGAATCAGGATCCTTCAGACGACTGGGATAGGCCTGCAATCCGCCAAACTCGCGCAAGCGCAACAGCTTGTCCTGCGCCAGGTTCCCCAGCAGGTACTGAATCGCATGGTAGACGGGCGCGGCGTGCGGCTTGATGGAAATCAGGTCATCCTGCTCCGCAGCCCCAAAGTAGTAGGCCGTGAGGATGCTGACGGCCGAAGCGCAACTCGCCTGGTGCCCGCCCACCTTGAGCGAGTCCGGGTTCCTGCGAACATGATTGGCGTAGTGGATCATGTAGGTGCTGAGCCACAGGATCCGCTGCTCGATGCGGTTCAGCACCTCAAGATCGATATCTGGGTGCGCTTCGGTAGTTGGAGTTGAGGCCATAAAACGGTCGCCCGTCAATTGAAGAGCTCTACATCCGTTTTAGCAAGTCACCGTATCGCTTGTGGACCGCGGCACCGGAGGGCTGGGTCAGCAGCGGCGCGGCGCTTACGGCACCCAGCATTGGGCGAGGCCGGCTGGCCGAGGCCAGAACAGCGGCCCGGGCCGTGTGCTCGGCTGGAGGCCTTGGATCCCTCGCCTGTGCGTTGCTTAGCCCGGGCGCCATCCGTGAGTCGGTGCGCGCCCTGCGCGCCATTGAAGACGCGCCTGGCCCGTCGCTGACGCTGGGACTGGGACGGGGGCGCGGCTTCGTCCGCTTTGGCGGCCCGCAGGGCCATGAGGGACTCCTTCCCAGCCGCGGTTCGCAACGGGACCCGGGGCTCGCGGTGCAGTTCAACCTGACGAACGACCCGTGTTGACGCTGGCCCGGGTTGTGGACGGAGCGGGCGAGGGTCTCTTTCCCCGTGCCGGCGTCGTCTTGAATCAACGCTGCGGAGCCGGCAACGAGTGTGACGAGCGAGTGCCGTCACCGAAGGTGCTCCAGAAGAGAGGACGCGGCGGCCCTATTCGAACCGAACCGGGCGCTCCAAACGGAGCCACGGAGGCACGCTCTTCATGGAGCCACGCGGTCATGCGGCGCGGGCTCGGATCCTGGGGGAGTCCCTTCAGGGCGAAGAGGCCACCACCACTGACAATTGTGACCTCCGCCTTTGTGTAGCGCTTCCAGCGGACCATGCCGCCATGGACTTCGATAATTCTAGCCCGCTCGGGCAGCCTCTGCTCCAAGTATGTGTCGACCAGCGAGGACCGTCGTCCGTGGCTGACCTGATGGTGACCGCTAGACGCCCAGGTAGACGAGCCCAGTGAACATGGCCGGGGTGATGAGAAACTGCCCCCACTTGGCGTCGTAGGCCGCCGTGGGCCTGGCATCTATGGTTTCCTGGAGGGACCGCCCCTGTTTCTTGAGGGCTGCTACGTTCTGGCGGATGCCGGTGAGCATGTCGCGGAACTCAATGAGATCCGCTCGGCTACCGGGTTGGCCGTGTCCGGGCACGACGAGGGTGTCGGCATCTACAGCTTTGATGTTCGATTCCGCGGCACGAATGGAGCCGTCGATACTGCCGCCGGTGGAGTAGTCGATGAAGGGGTAGACTCCATTCCACCAGGTGTCGCCCACATGCAGGAGGTTGGCCTCCACGAAATGGACAGAGATGTCACTGTCCGTGTGAGCAGGCGTGTAGTACTTCAGCCGGACTTCGGCGCTATTGATACGCAGCCGATGCTGGGTGGTGAATACGGTAGTGGGTAGGGCAGCCGCGGGGGAAGCGGAAAATGTGTACGCCCACCCGTGAACGCGTGTATCAACGGAGAGCCGCCTGCGTGTGTTTTCGTGGGCGATGATGGTTGCGCCCGCAGCATGGAGCCATCCGTTGCTGTCGGTGTGGTCGGCATGCCAATGCGTGTTGATCAGCTGCCTGATTGGGGCCGCGTCAATGCCGGCAAGAGCCTCGCGCAGCCTGGGTTCGGAGACGCGAAATCCGCCATCCACCAGAAGTTTGCCGTCGCTGCCGCTGAGTACGACAATGTTGCCGCCGGATCCCTCCAGCATCGCAAGACCTCGGCGTAGCGGCCGGGTGGTGATCTTCGTCCTGGCCGCCGCATCGAGCATCATGGGGACGATGCGGCTGTTGCTGACGGACTCCAGGCGGTTGTCGGCCAGCGCCGCTCCTAAGCCGACGCCAGCCAGGGCTAGTACCCTTCTGCGTGAAATCGCATTTTCCTCGCTCTGCATCCTTTTGCCTCCTTCGCGTGTTCGCGCCGGGAACAGGTGCACGGATGTAGCCAAACCCGGATACAACGCCCCGACCTGGGCAAATCAGGCATTTCCGTCGGCGACCGTGCTCCCATTTGTGCTCTCGCCCTCACCGGCGAGTGTCGAATGACGAAAGGCTCTGTCGAACTGTCGACAGATACGACCACGCGAGGGGACGGCATCACTGAGCGGCCAGCGATGCAAATGATCACCCGACCACCGATCCGGGGTCAATTCCTTTCTCCCGAAACATCCGGTCCCGCCGGCAGGACATTGAGATCGAGCAGATGTAGCCCAAGGTCATTGCAGCAGGCAAATGTGAACGCATTCGAGAGCACAACGACGCCGACCCGGCGCTGGGGATGGAAGGCGGCAAACGAACGAAACCCGAACGTTCCGCCATCGTGCGCGACGATTTCGCCGCTTCCCCTGGCAACGATATGCCAGCCGAGCGCGGCCCTTACACCCGGCGTACCCGTCTCTCGGTGGACTTCCAGCATGGACGAAGCAATCGAAGCGAGCGGCGAGTCGAGGTAGCCAAGCTGTACCGCGAGGAAGGTCAGAAGATCGTTGACCGAGGACCGGAGCGCGCCCGCCCCAGCCAGCGCTGCCCAATCCCAGCCGGGCATGGGCGCCAACAGCGCGTCGTGCCCTGTGGCGAGACGAGACTTCAGGTCTTCTGAGACCGTGATGTGCGTGTTCCGCATGCTCAGAGGATCGGTGATCCTCGATTGGAGCAGCGCTTCGTAGGTCATCCCGGCACGGCGGGCCAGAGCCGTCCCCAGCAGTCCCACCCCGAGCGTGGAGTACTCATACCGGGAGCCGATATCCCTGGTCAGCGTATAGCTGGAGACGAATCGAAAGAGGGCTTCCGTGGAATAGTCCGCATACGGATTGGCCGGATCCTTGGGATGCATGTCGCTCGGAAGGCGAGGTAGTCCCGAGGTGTGCGTCGCAAGGTCGACCAATGTGATGACACGTCCGCCGCGTCGTGGCATTCTCACGCCCTCGGGTAGATACTGCTCGACGGCATCGGACAAAGAGGTGGAGTTTCCGGGAATCACCGCCTCGGCGATCACACCCAAGTCATGTTCCTGCTGGGACACCGTCACAGAGCGGCCCCGTGCCTCAATATGGCACTAGCGTGTGCAATAAACGGTTATTATAGTCTCAAACTCGTGTTGTAATTTGGATACAACAGAAGCGGGCACAATATGTCAGCGGTTACCAGGTCAACGCGGAGGCGGGTACGCGCTGTTCTCGTTATTCCGTGTCTGATTCTTGTGGGGCTTGCCATCGCGGTGGCGCTGAACCACGCCCGGCAGTCGGCACGCCTCGATTTCGAATCGGGGCGATTCTCCGGCTGGAGGCTGAAATTGCTGGCTCCGCACTCGGGGCGCATAGTGACCAACCCTGTGCGTCGAGGCCGGTACGCCGCTCGATTTGAGCTGCGTGCCGGCGACGATACTGGGGATGGCGTCCGCGCTGAGCTCAAAGAGGGCTACAACGCACCCCTCGGGCGGGAGATCTGGTACTCCTTCAGCACCCTGGTCCCACGGGACTTTCCGATTGCCGACAGTCGCACGGTCATAACGCAGTGGCACGCGGAGGAGGATCCAGGAGAGGCAATCGCCGCTCGCAGCCCTGTTCTGGCACATCGCTACGATGGCCGGTCTCTGGTGATCGACATCCGATACAGCAGCACGAAGACACAGCAGGCCAACGACGGAATGGCCAGGATCCTCTACGAACAGGAAGGGTTCGCGAGAGGCGTCTGGCATGACTTTCTTTACCGAATTCGCTGGTCGGACAAGCCGGATGGTTTGGTGGAGTGCTGGCTGGATGGACTGCGAGTGATCAACTATTCGGGGCCGGTTGGGTACAACGACGCCAGGGGTCCGTACTTCAAGTTCGGCCTCTACCATCACATCGGGGACAGACCTCTGGTCGTCTATCACGACGAGTATCGCCGGGGATCCACCAGGGAGTCGGTGACCGCCCAATAGATCAACCGGCACGGGGCGACGATCGCTGTTCTCCGCCCTCGGCGCCGGCAACGCGATGTCGCCACGTCCGTGGGGTTCGGCCTATAATTCGAATGCAACCCATGTACCCTTTTGAACCTGCACGCTATACCTGCTACCGTGCCAACGGACCCCTGGCAATCGATGGCAAGCTGGATGAGCCGTCGTGGCTGGCAGCACCGAAATCGACGCCGTTTGTCGACATCGTGACCGGCCAGCCGGCCTGGTTTGATACGCGCACCGCCTTGCTGTGGGACGACGAGAATCTGTACTTCGGATTCTGGGCCGAAGAGACCGATGTGTGGGGCACACTTACCGAGCGGGACTCAAAGATCTACGAGGAGAACGACCTGGAACTCTTCATCGCCGGCCAGGATGCCTACTACGAGTTCGAGATCAATGCACTGAACACGGTCTATGAGGTGTTCTGGGTCTGGAAGGACATCTTCCTGCCGGGGTCGAAGTACTTCGGGCGGCCTGAACTCGATCCGGCCACTCAGCGGACGATGGTGCTGGATGGAGTGGGCGGGCATGTCCACGAACGCGGCGAGCGATGGGGTTTTCTGGATTGGGACTACCCGGGTTTGCGGACAGCCGTGCATGTCGACGGCGTAGTGAACCGCCGCGACAAGACAGACCGGGGCTGGACGGCGGAACTCGCGTTTCCCTGGAAGGGGCTGGAGTTGTTGCGCGACGGGCGGTCACTGCCTCCGAAGGACGGGGATGTCTGGCGGATCGACTGCAGCCGCTTTGAGAAGATCGGGCGGACGGGCGAGGTGCTCGATCCCTGCGCCGGTTGGACGTGGAATCGGCACGGGCACTATGACTCGCACATCCCCGAGGTGTTTCCCTATGTGACGTTCTCGACAGAGTCCGTTGGAGAACGGCGTTAAGGGAGCGTTACTGGGCCGCGGGTGCTTCGCGCCGACGATGGACCAGAAGCAGCCGTGGCGGAAGCGGAGAGCCCCCTCGGACAGGGAGTTCGATCAGGGCTTCGAAGGGCACGATGTCGTCGGAGGGGCGGAGGCCGAGCTTCCTGTATAGGTCGGCGACAAGGGCCGGGGTACAGACGAAGGCCGCGGCTCCTTCGGTGCCGAAAGTGTGAACGCCGGCCAGGACCAGCACACGGCGCGAGGGATTGACCCCCTGGGTGAGGGCGACGATGCCATACTCCGTGCCGTTATCGACGTCGGCGCCCGTGAAGTAATAGGGCTTCTCACCGGGCAGGGGCGAGCCGTTGTGAACGGCTCCGAGCTTGGGAAAAGGCTCCTGGGATTCGGCCTTGAGGTTGAACTTTTCGAGCGGCGGAAGCTGGGCCACCGGCAGATTCTCTTCGTGGCCGCCGACCAAGATGACGTCACTCGTTCTGGCGTCATCCCAACTGAACAGTTGCGCGCGCTTGACGCGGGCCTCGCGACCGAGTCCGCGGAGGGCGCGGACGACATCGTGCACGGCGATGACTTCACCGACGCCGGTGAACTGGTCGTTGACCGGACCACCGACCGGGCCCTTGCCTGGAGAGAAAAGGCGAAGACCGTCAGTGGGGTCGCCGACGAAGCGCGGGTTGGAGAAGACGATGAGAGGCGATTCGCCGGCGAGAAAGTGACGCCAGAAAGCGCGGTCGATGCCGGGGGCAGCGGGGGCGATAGAGGAGGAGTGCCCGAACCAGTAGCCGAGTCCGGCGGAGATGGCGGCCACGGTAACGGCAACGGCAAGCCAGAGCAGCGACAGCCGATGGCGTGCGGGCTGGGGTGTGGCGGGCGACTCTGGCGCGTGGACCGGGTGTGGATCGGATGCCCGGTAAGTGCTGATGATCGAATAGGAGCCTTTCGGGATGGCGATGAGCAGCGGATCGCGGGCGCCTTCCTGCGTGTAGTACTCGGCGAGTTTGGAGCGGAGCCGGCTGGCGAGGACACGGACGGAGGAATCGGTGCGGGGGTCGTAGTCGGTCCCCTTGCCGAGTGCTTCGCTGGCCAGGGTGATCTCCTTGACGGACTCTCCAGGATGCTTGGCGCTGTGCTCGGCCAGGTAGAGCAGGAGCACGCGTGTGGGATCGGAGCCGATGAAGGTGCTGCTGGAGGCGATTCGGCGGACCTGATCCAGCACCTCCCCAGGAGTCGGTCCCTTCGTCACCATGTATAAGAGGTTACCTCGACGGCGCGCCTAACGTGGTGTTTCCACACCGTTTTGCTGACTGTTACATCACGTTGTAACAGGCCCTGAAACGCCATCGGGCTTGTAGCGAATGCGGGTTGATTCCATAATCCCACACGATACGATTTTGGCGACTTGGGTGCCTCGGGGTGAAGCCAACGGGTCCACGGAGACACGGAAACACCTGCATCGACAACGTGCAAAAAGAGGTGGTTAGGTATGAGCAATCTATTCTCGATTGTGAGAATGCTACCGGTTGGAATCGCGTTGATGTGGCCAGCAGCGAGCTTTGCGCAGATTGACACAGGTTCGATCGTAGGCACGGTCAGGGATTCCAGCGGCGCGACAGTGGTGAATGCCACGATCACGGTGACCAATAAAGCAACGAACGTGGTGCAGACGACGCAAGTCAATGCGTCGGGCGAGTATCAGTTCATCGGGCTGAAACCGGGTCTCTACACTTTGAAGGGCTCGGCGGCAGGCTTCGCGACGCAGGTGGTGGATGATCTCGAGTTGCACGTTCAGTCGCGGCCCTCCATTGACCTGACTATGCGGCTGGGCCAAATCGACCAGGTGGTGGAAGTTCGGGGCGGCTCGGTAATGTTGCAGACGGAGAGCGCGGATGTGGGCGGCGTCGTGGCCCAACACCAGATCCAGTCGTTGCCTCTGAATGGGCGGCGCTATGCGGACCTGGCGCTGCTGGAGGCCGGAGTTCAGAAGAATCTGGTGAACCAGAATAACATGGCTCCAGACCGGTTCAGTAGCAACGGCAACCTGGAGACGCAGAACTATTTCTCCCTGGATGGAGTGGACAATAACTCGGGGTCGACGAATCTGCAGGAGGGCTCGGTGCAGGTGGTGCAGCCGCCGCCGGACGCACTGCAGGAGTTCCGTGTGCAGACGAGGACGTACTCAGCGGAGTTCGGCACGTCCGCGGGCGCGGTGATCAACGCGTCGATCAAGAGCGGGACGAACCAGATTCATGGCAGCGTATGGGAGTTTCTGCGCAATAACGAGATTCAGGCGAATAGCTTCTTCAACAATGTGAACGGCGTGCCGAAGGGGCACTACACGCAGAATCAGTTTGGCGGCGCGATTGGCGGTCCAGTGATCAAGGACAAGACGTTCTTCTTCTTCGATGCGCAGGCGTTCACCAGCCGGAAGGCGACCACGGTGAACTCGGTGGTGCCGACACCGCTGATGAAGCAGGGGAACTTCACGGAACTGAAAGCGAACCTGACGGATTCCGTGGTGCCGGGGCAGACGGGGTGCATCACCGGCAAGGTCATATCGGCGGCCTGCCTGGATCCGACAGGAGTGAAGCTGCTATCGCTGTTTCCCAACCCGAACATCCCTTCAGCGATGGCGGGCCAGGGCCAGCCAGGAAGCTGGACCGGCGGAGCGAACTACCAGTATCAATACTCCGTGCCGACTGACACGACGTCGTTCGACACCCGCATCGATCACACGATCAACAATTCGAACCGGATCTTTGGGCGGTACAGCAACTATGTGGTGGACCGGCAGGATGCGCCGTGGACGTCGAATCCGCTGGTGGGCAATGGGAATTTCGCGACGCAGTACCGTATCCGCGGCCGGAGCGTGGCTCTCTCGTGGACTGACACACTGTCGTCGTCGATGCTGAACGAGATGCGTGCGGGCTTCAACCGGGACTACGCGCACAGCGATCCGATTGGGGTGGAGTTGGGCAAGTCGCTCGCGAGCGATTACGGCCTGACAGGAATCCCGGTGACGCCGAACTCGGCGGGGCTTCCGCCGATCAACATCAGCGGCCTGACGCGTATGGGCACATCGCCGTGGAGACCGCAGTTCCAGGTCGCGCAGGTGTGGCAGTTCCTGGACAATTTCAGCTGGCTGAAGGGGAGCCACAGCTTCAAGTTCGGCTATGAGCACCGGCACACGAGCAACAATTTCCTGGATCTGCAGTCGCCGCAGGGACAGATGACAGCGAGCGGCATATACACCGGCAATACCGGGCTGGGCGCCGCGGATTTCCTACTGGGCAACATGAGCACGGCGCAGTTGACGACACCTTCCGTGGTGCACAACTACCAGTACGCGAACAGCCTTTTCGCGCAGGACAGCTGGCGCGTGCGGCCTAAGCTGACATTGACGTTGGGGCTCAGGTACGAGTTGTTCTCGCCGATCCTGAATCATCAGAACGCGATGGCGAACTTTACGCCGGCCAACGGCGGGGGCTTGCTCAGCGCGGCGAGCGGCGACTGGTCTACGCGCAGCACGATCCATCCGGACAAGAATGATTTCGCGCCGCGGTTCGGCTTCAGTTACCAGCCGATGGACCGGGTGGTGCTGCGGGGCGGCTATGGCGTGTTCTACCAGCACACAGTGCGCATCGGCAGCGAAAGCGTGGTGGCGCTGAATCCGCCGTTCATCATCGACGGCAATGTGACGCAGAGCAATGGCAGCACAACACCGGTGTTCTTCCTGAAGAATGGGTTCCCGGCCAGTACCTTCTCCGGGGCGACGGCGGACCTGACACGGACGCAGATCCGGGCACAGGACCCGAACCAGAGGTCGGGCTATGTCTCGCAAGTGAGCTTTGGTCCGCAGATCCAGATTACGGATGATACGAACCTGGACATTTCATATGTCGGGAATTTCGGACGCAAGATGAACCGGCTGAGGAATGCGAATCAAGGTCTGGTCACGGGGTTTACGAATGGGGCTCCGGTGACCTTGTTTCCCTACGCCAATCTCAACACCAACGTGAACACCCTCAGTGGGAATCATGCGTTTCTCGAGTACGCGACCAACGACGGGAACACGAATTACAACGGGTTGCTGGTGTCGCTGCGAAGACGGTTCTCGAAGGGTCTGTCGTACGGACTGAGTTACACGTGGAGCCACAACTTCGCTGACTTTGTGGACAACCTGACGGGTGGATCGACGCCGGCGAATGCGTACAACTACAACTTGGAGCGGAGCAGTTCGCCGTTCGATGTCCGGCATAAGTTCGTCGCGAACGCGGTGTGGAACATTCCGGTTGGCAAAGGCGGCGTGTTGCTGAACAATGACGGGTTAGCGAGCCGGCTACTGGGCGGCTGGCAGATGAACACGATTGTGACGCTGCAGACCGGACTGCCGTTTACGGTGACGGCGGTGGACAACAGCGCGACGGGCAGTGCACACCAGAGCCGTGCCAATATCATCGGGGACCCTTATGCGGGACGGACCACCGATCACTCGCAGTACGCGGGGAACAGAGCTCCGGGCTTCTTCCTGAATCCGGCAGCTTTTGCGACGCCGGCATTGGGGACGTTCGGGAACGTGGCGCCGCGCGGATTCGCTGGACCGGGCATGCAGGACGTGGACCTGAGTGTCTTCAAGGTGTTCGCGATCAGGGAAGACTGGAAGCTGGAGTTCCGGGCGGAGTCGTTCAACGCGTTCAACCATCCGGTGTTCAGCAATCCCAGTGCGAGCATCACGTCGTCGAGCATCGGGTCGTTTGGCAAGGTGACGAGCACGGTCACGGACCCGCGCGAGTTTCAGTTCGCCCTGAAGTTGTATTTTTAGCTATACAGGCCGGCCTCGATGGAATCCAACGGGGCCGGCCATCTTATTCACGAGGGATTTATGAGAGCCGTTGCCATTCTTCTGACCGTCGGCCTGACGTGGGCGCAAGCGCCGTATGAAACCTCGATCCAGCCGTCGGCGGTGCAGCACGAGATTTCGGTGAATCGCGGCTCGGCCGCATTGTGGCAGAGCCTGAGAAAGCTGCATACGCGGGCCAGCCTGCTGATGGTCACCGCACATCCGGATGACGAGGACGGCGGCATGCTGGCTTACGAATCGCGGGGGCAAGGCGCAAGGGTATCGCTGCTGACACTGAACCGCGGCGAGGGCGGTGCGAACGTGATGTCGCCAGACTACTTCGATGCCCTGGGCCTGGTGCGGACGATGGAGTTGCTGCAGGCGGGACGGTACTACGGCGTCGACCAGTTCTGGACGAGTGTCGTCGATTACGGATTCTCGAAGACGAAGGCCGAGAGCATCGGTAAGTGGACGCACGACCGGGTGCTGTCCGATGTCGTGAAGGTGGTGCGGGCAGTGCGCCCGCTGGTCATCACGTCGGTGTTCGTGGGCGGGCCCAGTGACGGGCATGGGAATCACCAGACCGCGGGGGCGATGGCGCAGGAGGTGTTCCGTGCAGCGGGCGACCCGAAGATGTTCCCAGAGCAGATACAGGCGGGGTTGCGACCATGGTCGCCCGTGAAGGACTATGCGCGGGTACCGTTCGGACGGAGGGGCGGCAGTGATCTCGCAGCGAACGTACGGATCCCGGAGGGGACATACGATCCGGTGCTGGGGTACTCGTATGTTCAGGTAGCACGGGAAGGGCTCGGGCTGCAGAAATCGCAGAACGGGGGCGGCGCGATGCCGAAGGCCGGCGAAGTGAGCAGCGCGTACCACAGGTTCGGCTCGACGATCGACGCCAAGGATACGGAAGAGGGCTTCTTCGAAGGGATCGACGTGACGCTGGGAGGGATCGCGACGCTGGCCAAGGGCGGAGACGCCGCGTTCCTGAAGGTGGGCCTGGCCACGGTGAACACCGCGGTGGAAGAGGCGACAGCAAAGTTCTCGGCAGTGAAGCCGGAAGAATCGGCTCCGTCCCTGGCCGCAGGGCTGAAAGCGACGGTGGCGTTGATCGAGGCGGTGGAGAAGAGCGGGCTCGACGCGGATTCCAAGTACAACGTGCTGCACGAATTGCGGATCAAAGAGGTGCAATTCAACAACGCACTGGCCCAGGCGCTGGGCTTGACGGTGTATGGGACGGTGGCTCCAGACAAGGAGCCGGATCCGATGTACGCGATGTTCATGGGGGATCCGGATACGATGCGGATGGCAATTCCCGGGCAGACTTTTCGAGTGAATGTGCGCGCTGTGAATCCGGGCACGGTACCCGTGACGCTGGAGCGATTGAGCGTGGATGCCTATGAGCAGAAGCAGAAGTGGACCGTGTCGAAGGTGTCGGAGGGGCACGAAGGAGCGATTTCGGGCAACAAGCCCGTAGATGCGAAGTTCTCAGTAATGGTCCCGGGCGACGCCTCGTATACGCGCACATACTTTTCGAGGCCGGATCTGGAGCAGCCGTTCTACAACATCGACGACTCGCGCTGGACGAGCCTGCCGCTGGCGCCCTATCCTCTTGCGGCGTGGGCGGAGTTCCGCTATGCGGGCGTACCGATCCGGATCGGGCAAGTGGTGCAGACCGTGAGGCGGGAGAACGGCTTCGGGCCGGTGTTCGAACCGCTGGCCGTGGGTCCGGCGGTTGGAGTGGCGATCGAGCCGCGAGCCGGCGTGGTGCCTTTGGAGGCGAAGATGTTCCCGGTGAAGGTGACGGTGCACAGCAATGTGAAAGGTCCGGCGAAGGGCGTCGTGCGCCTGGAGTTGCCGGCGGGATGGAAGTCAGAGCCGGCGGTGGGCGCGTTCCAGACCGCGGCCGAGGGGCAGGACCAGTCACTAACGTTTGCAGTGACGCCCGCGCAGTTGAGCAGGAAGGCGTATCAGATCACAGCGACTGCGGAGTATGAAGGAAGGAGATATCAGGAAGGGTACCAGTTGACGGGCTATGCGGGCCTGCGGCCGTACTTCCTGTATCATCCGGCGACGTACAAAACGAGCGGTGTGGACGTGAAGACCGCGCCGGACCTGAAGGTGGCCTATGTAATGGGGAGCGGCGACGATGTGCCGGCCTCGCTGGAGCACCTGGGTGTGAAGGTGACCACGCTCTCGACGGCGGATATTGTATCGGGCGACCTGAGCCGCTTCGACGTGATCCTGCTGGGGGTCCGCGCGTATGCCGCGCGGCCGGAGCTTGGCGTGTCGAACAACCGCCTGTTGGAGTATGTGAAGCAGGGCGGAGTGATGATTGTGCAGTACAACACGCCCGAGTTCGATCACAACTTCGGGCCGTATCCATACGAGATGGGGCGGAACCCGGAGGAGGTGACGGACGAGGCATCGAAGATGGAGATCCTCAAACCGGAGCATCCGTTGTTCGCCTGGCCAAACAAGATCACCGAGAAGGACTTCGAGGGGTGGGTGGAAGAGCGGGGCTCGAAGTGGATGAAGTCGTGGGACTCCCAATACGAGGCGCTGCTGGAAACTCACGATGCCGACCAGCCGCCGCAGAAGGGCGGGTTGCTGTATGCGAAGTACGGCAAGGGTGTGTACGTCTACAACGCATACGCGTTCTACCGGCAACTGCCGGAAGGGGTGGATGGAGCGTATCGAATCTTCGCAAACATGCTGAGTCTCGCGAAGAATCCCAGAATCCGGTGAAGGACCGAGGAGCGCACTGATTCCACGCGGAGTGCTGATTGTGAACCGCGGCCGATCGGCCGGCCGGGGCCTGCGTCCGGACTGTACCTGGCCGCGCAATTCCTGACGCCTCATGGCAGATCTCCCCAGGTGATAAAAAGGAGACAACCATGACCCGAAGAATGCTGCTGGGCGCCGCGACCGCGGTAGCTCCGAGCCTGCCTCGATTGTTCGGCGCGCCTGCCGCGCCCGCCGCTCCGGCTGTGAACGCGTTCAGCCGCCGCTACCGCCTGACCATCGATCGAGTCCGCGGAAAAGGAATACCCGAGTACTCGCGGAAACTGGTGCTGGCCGATGCGATTCCCGAGGCCGGGCGGCGGTTCACCGAGTTCAGCGGCGATGTCTCCGGGCGGTATATCGGCGCGCTGGCGTCCGTTGCGGCGGATCGGAAGGAAGAGTTTCCGGAACTGCGTCCGCTGGTGGCCGAGCTTATCGGGCTGCAGAAGCCGCAGGGGTACTTCGGCGCCTCGTTTCCCGCTGAGGGCGTGTCGAAGCAGGACATGGCCCTGCTGTGGGGGAACGGGCGTCTGTTGATCGGACTGTTGGAGTACGCCCGGCAGTCACACGATGCCCAGGCATTGGCGACCGCGAAGAAACTTGGCGATTTCGTCGTGCGCATTGCGCCGGAGCTGAATTCGGAGAAAACTCGCGCTCAATTTGAGTCCGGCGCCTTCGCCATGGGCTACATCTGCTGGACCCAGATCATAGAAGGCATGGTGGAACTGCATCGGGTAACCGGGACGCCGCGGTACCGAAGTGTTGCCGAAGAGATGGCGCGGCGGACGGAGCGCCGGCCCAGTGAGCACAGCCATGGGTTTCTCACCTCGCTGCGCGGAGTCGTCGATTTGTATGAGGCCACCGGCGATCGGGCATTCCTCGATCGTGCGGAAGGCGAGTGGAAAGGCGTCATAGAGAGTGGCAACCTGCTGACCCCGGGCAGTATTCCGGAGGCGTGGAAACCCAAGGCGCACCGTACGGAAGGTTGCGCAGAGGCGGATTGGCTGAGGCTGAGCCTGCGCCTGTGGGGCCTGACGGGCAAGACGCAATATTTAGAGCAGGCGGAACGGACCCTGTTCAATGAGTTCGCGATGAATCAGTTCGACACCGGTGATTTCGGTCACCGCGTTGTTTCGCGGACCGGGTCGCCGCTTGGCGGCACGGACGAAGGCGGAGGAACAGCCCGCGCCTGGTGGTGCTGCACGCTGCATGGCCTGCGGGCGTTTCCTGATGTGCGCGCCCACATCTTTCGTGCGCAGGGCGACCGTCTCTCGTATGACCTGCCGATGGAAGGCACCGGTGAGGCGGGCGGATGCCGGTTCGTGGCGGAGTCCGCACTGGAGTCGGCTGCATTGGTTCGAATCGCCGTTCAGGAGGCAAGCGCGAAGGCCGTACCACTGATGATCCGGAAGCCGTCCTGGACGCAGGCGGTGAGGCTCACTGTGAACGGAGCTCCGCTGACGGCGGAGATCCAAGGTGGGTACCACGGCATCAGGCGCACGTGGAAGGTGGGCGACCAAGTCGAGATCCGGTACGACATGCGGCCACGAGTGGAGAGAGTGGACGGAGACGCGCAGGTCACGCTGTGGCATGGTCCGTGGTTGCTGGGGATCGATGAGATGAGGAATCCGAGTTTCTTCGATGAACCGATGAACAGCAACCGGCTCACTGTGCCGGTGCTGCCGGACGGTTCAGCCGAGCTGCAGAGAGATGGGGCGCCGGCGGCGGGTCCGTTTTCAGTGGCGCAGGCGCGGTTCCGTGTCTCGTATTTGCCGGGAGGCTACCCGATGAGCCCTGGAACCGCGATGCTGAGTCCGGTGGCGGAACAGACCGGGTTCCGCAGCAGCGCCTGGGAGTATACGTTTCAGCTTGCCGGCAGCCGCGCGAAATAACTGAAGCGCGGCAGGGGATCGACGCTGCTGAGGATCAGTTCCCCAGCCTGTCGCCAACTGCCGCGCCTGATTGACATAGCGTCTGAGGGCACGTGCTCCACTCGATGGAGTGGAAAGCGCGGTCAGGACTTATTGCGGGCGGAGCCGTAGACCTTCGGCGTGAAGGTCAGGTTGTCGACAAACGGGTAGCTCGGCCGGCGGTAGCGGTTCGCGGGGAGATGGACGATGTCCTGGTTGATCGATCCATCGGAGAGCGCCATCAGGCTGGGATTCGCGATGGGCGCCAGGTCCGGGGACAGGTAACCGGATTTCACGACGATGATCTTGAAGGATTTGGGCTCCAGGCCAAAGCGGGTGAAGTCCTTGATGTCGTGGTACGGGCGGCGGTAGGCCGACAGGACGAGCGTGATGCCCTGGATCTCGACAACTGCCTCGCGGCGGGCCGGCTTCGCATCCGCAAGCAGGTGTTTGACGATGGCTTCCGCCTTGACCGGCTTGCTTGCCTTGGGGTCGAGAGTGGCACCGATGGACAGGGTGATGCGCGCACCGACACCGGCTTTGTAGCAGGCTTCCGTGGCGGGCCGGTCGGTGATGCCGGCGAAGACGACGTGCTGCGCTTTGTGACGGAGCAGCGATTCTAGAACCGTGGCCTGATCACCGTTGCCGCCGCCGGTGGGGTTGTCGCCGGAGTCGGCCAGGATCGCGGGCTGGGTCTTGGCAGCCATGGCGCGCTGCACGCATTCGTCCACCGTGCAGGTCTCGGTGCCGAACTGGAACTGCTTGCGCGCGTCCCAGTATTGTTGCGCGAGGTTCGTGGCGACTTTGCGCTGATTGGCGGGAGCCGTGCCCGTGACGACGACCGATGCGGTGGAGCGGGGCTCGTCGGCCCAGACGTAGCCGACCAGCATGCTGACATCGAGGATGCCGGACTCTCGATTGAGCGCGGGTAGTTGCGCCCAGAGGCGCTTGCCTGGTTCCCACTCGGTGCTGCTGCGCTCGCCGGGCATGAGAACGGGGACCGGCGCCCACATCAGGGTCGGGCGGATCTTCTCGCGCAGGCAGTGCATGAGCATGTCTGTGGCGCGAAGCATGGTCTCTTCGCGGTCGATGTGGGGCGCGGTGCGGAACGCGGACAGCATGTCGAGGTTATCGATGATGGTCTGGCTGATGTTGCCATGGAGGTCGTAGCTGGCGGAGATGAGACAGTCCGGCCCAACCAGCTTGCGAGCCGCCTGATACCAATCGGCCTCGGCGTCCTGCATGCCTTCGACAAACATGGCGCCATGCATGGGCAGGTAGAGGCCGTGCAGAGGCATGAGCGCTGCGAGGCGCTTGAGGAACTCAGCTTTGATCGTCTCGTAGGTCTTCCGCTCGACGGGGCCGCCGGGGACCGCGGAAGCGACCAGAGTCGGCATAAAGGTGACGGGGTAACGTTTTAGAAACTTGAACCGAGCGCTGGCGGAGAGTTCCTCGCCGCGGAGGATGGTGAACTCGTCCAGACGGGTCAGCAGGCGGCTATAGGTGCTGCATTCGATGGCGATGCCGCCATAGGCGATGCGTAGATCGCGCGGCGGCGTTTGAGCCGTGGCGGCGGCGGTGGTGAAGGCGGCGAGAGAAGCGCCTTTGAGAAAGGAGCGGCGATGCATGATTTCAGGATCCCTGATTTTCGGGACGGAAGGGAGCAGCAGCGATGCGTCCTTGGCCAGCGACACCAGGCATGTACCTGCGGCCGTGGCACTAGCGCAACTGGGGAATGGACCCGAGCGCCTGCAAATCGAGTACCTTCAGCCCAAGGCGTTGTTGCAGCCACTTCGCACGATCCAGTCGAGCGGCTGAGTTCAGGGCGTGGCCGGAATCATAGAACTCAAGCTGCCTTGGGCCGTTGAAGTGGTTCAGGCTATTTCTCACGATGCTCTCCGGAAGGTCGCTGTCACTGCGGCCATTCTGCAGGAATACAGCGGAAGGTGCGGCGCGACGTGCGAAGGGCAGCGAATCGTCCCAGGGGAACTGGCGGAGATAGTTCTGGATCGCCGCCTCGCCCACTTTGTTCCGCCACGCCTTCAGTTCTACATTGTTCTCGTCGTAGACGAACTCGCGGAGGGAGTAGGTGTTCGCCATCAGCACGAAGGACTGGATGCGCTTCTCGACACCAGCAAGTTTGGCCCCGACGCCGGCGCTGAAGCTGTGTCCAACGTAGGCCACCCGTCCCGGATCGACGTCTTTGCGATGGAGCAGAATGTCGAGGGCGCGCCGCCATTCACGGGCCATCTGCAGGGTAGCCTTGGGTTCCTGGCCGTGAGTGAAATCAGGATCCTCGACGACGCCTTCGCGCACCAGAGGGCTGTCCAGAAGAAGACAAACCGCCCCGGCCCGCGCATAGACGATGGCCTCTTCCAGAAACTCCGTGTGGTTCCGCATCGGGGATCCGGCCATCATCCAGTGGCCGAACAAGAGGACGGGGAACCGGCCGGAGCGATCGGGCTTGATCAGGACTCCGGGGACACGGCCGGATACGGGACTGGCAAACGAGATGGCGAACATCCGCGCGCCCTTACGATTGCCGGTTGCGGACAGCTTCACGTCGTGCGGTTGGGTTGGATCGTTCTGGAACAGCTTGGCCAGATCATCAAAGGACGTGGATTGACCAAAGGACGCACATGCCAATGCCAGGAGCACCAAGACGACCTTCATGGGAGACCATTCTCGCGCATGGCGCAGAGCCAGGCAAAGGCCGGTGTGTTGAGGTTGTCCGCATGCTGGTAAGCCGGCGGGGAACCCGGCGGGCTACTGCGAGAACCCGGCCCGGTGGCACGCGGGATCGGGCGATCTCGTGCAGTCGACGAACAGAGACAAGTTACCCTGAGATTGGTGGTGGCATCATGCAGAACGTTGTACGACAGCTCGAGTCAAAGGGATTTGCCGTCCTGCCAGATGTCTTTGATCAGCTAGCAATCGAACATCTGATCGATGGCGTTTCCCAGATCGAGCCGCAGAGCGGGGTACGCACGCGAACCGGTGTTTATGCTGTTCGAAATCTCCTGGAGTTATCGCCGGCTGCTGCCACGTTGGCCGCTTCGGGCACCCTCCGCTCGATTGTTGAGGAGTATCTCGCGCCGGCTGCCTTTCCGGTACGGGGCACTCTCTTTGACAAAACCGAGGGAGCGAACTGGCTCGTACCTTGGCACCAGGATCTGACAATCTGCGTGGAGGGCCGGATCGACGTGCCTGGGTACGGCCCGTGGTCTACCAAGGCGGGCGTATGGCACGTGCAGCCACCGGCTTCCGTCCTGGAGCAGATGCTGTCCGTCCGCATCCATCTCGATGACTGCCGAGAGGACAACGGCGCGTTGCGCGTGCTGCCCGGCACACACAGGCTGGGCCGCCTCGACGCCGAAGAAATCGCCCGGCTGCAAGGGTCGCGGCCCTCGACTCTTTGTGCGGTGGGTGCTGGCGGTGTGCTGCTGATGAGGCCTCTGCTGCTGCACGCGTCATCGGCAGCGACCAAGGCGGCTCATCGCCGGGTCATCCACATCGACTACGCACGGTCACCACTGGATGGCGGGCTGGTGTGGCGCGCTGCGGCGCTGTCACGACAACCCTGATTGGCGGCGAACCTCACACTATCGTCCCGCCATCAGGTAGAAGGCGTTGTTACCCGAACGCAGATCCTTGCCGTACACAACCCTGAAGCCGACGCCCAGCACACGGATCTTCGCCTGCACGCCGGTATCCCAGAGCCATTTCCCGGACCCTAGCCCCGGCAGAGAATCGGTGCTCTTGCCTGTATCGAGAAACGGACTGAGCTTGATACCGAAGATCCCGCTGTAGATTTTCTTGTCCATCTCCCAATTGGAGACAAAGTAGTTCTGCCCCAGCGGAGCGCTCCCCTTGCGGCCACCGCGCGTACCGATGTGCGCCCGCATCCACAGGTCGTTGTCTCGTTCCAAACCGAGCATGTAGAGTTCGTCGAAGGGCGCCCGCCCGAAGATCCGGCCCGCGCTGAACTGCTGCGATATCGCGTAATCGTCGCCTGACATCTGTGGCAGCCACAGCGACGTCACGGAGCCTTGCAGCCGCTCAAATGCATGTGCGGGCGCCGACCAGATCCTTGCGGTTTCCGACGAGACATGGGCCCGGCTTTCGAATCGGTGGATCGGCATTCTCCAGAGGTCGTGGTCCAGTTGAGTGATGCTCTTGAGCTGATAGCCCTCCAGCAGGACTTCCCGCGGCAGGCCGGGCCCGGCGGAGACATTGCGATAGTCGCGGTGGGAGAGCTCGGTTCCGGTGGACCAACTCCAGCCGCCGGCCCGGAAGGAGGTCACGTTGCCGCTCACCGCGGTTCTGCGGAGATTGAGCGAACCGAGTATCGGCGCGGGTCCAGTGAACGACGGCCGCAGATCCCAGTTCTCATTGCGCCCGTCCACTCCGGCCTGGAAGCGGTATCTCGACCCGCCGCTGAGCGGCGCGGATACACCAGCCATCAGGCGGCGTTTCTGCGCGTCCCACCGCACCAGGGAGGTCACGTTGATCGCCGATCCGCCGGCGTTGAAGTATTCCGGAAACACAGTCTGGTAACCGATGCCACGCAAGGTGGAGATCACCCCTTCCACAGTGCTCTTCCCCCAGCCGTTGCGCTCAATGGCGTTAAAGGCCACATCGAAGGCTCCGTCCTGACGGGCGTTCAGACGAAGGTCGAAGGACGGGTAGATCCCGAGGCCCCGCACTCGCGCGCGGGTCGTAAGCAGATCGGACAACGACAACGTGCCGCCGTGGGCAAAGGTGAACGCGCTGTCCAGCAGGACTGGGTCCAGCCGCAGTGCGGGCTCCAGTTGCACACCGCCGATCCGCGGTTTGCCGATCCGGTTCCAGTATTCAAGCGCCGCTTCGAGGTTGCCTTGCAGGTAGTAAATGGTCGCCAGGAAGTCGATGGCATAGGCGTCGCCGGGATTCAGGTACAGGCCACGCCTGAGCCACCTGGCCGCTTCGGCGTAGCGCTTCAGTTTGAAGGTGACGCCGCCTAGTTCGACGGGGAAGCGTGCATCGCGCGGCCACAGCCCCCGGCCCCGCAGCAATATGGTGCGAGCCGCCTCCCACTGTCCCAGTTGGGCCAGCGCCACGCCTTGGTAATAGTCGATATCGGCGTCGCCGGTGGGCTGCCCCCGCGCCAGATCGACGACTCGTTGCCAGTGCTTTCTGTCGAACGATTCCTTGATGCTCTCGATGGCCGTGGGTTGCGCCGGAGTTTGTCCGGAACTAACCCGTGGAATGCACGCCAACACAAGAAGGGCAAAAGCGACGATTCTGCACGGCCCTATTCCGGCACCGCGAGTAGCATCCAATTGCCCGCAGCCTTCCATTCCCTTTCGAAGTCCGCAAGGTGCTGTTTGATCAACTGGCGCGCGGACGGGTCGTGCTTGATCACGAGATTCCGCTGCCAGTCCAGCCCGGTCACTACCACATAGTGGAGATCGTTCCGCCGCGCCTTCAGGGCGACGATCAACGGGCGTCCCTTTTCCAGATGCTGTTTCAGATCCTGCCATTGCCCTTTGACCGCGAATGTCTGGAATCCATGCTGCCGCAGGTACTGCTCGAGATCTGTGGCGTGAATCCCGTGCGCACTGGGAGAATAGAGGACACGCTGGATTTCCAGAGCATCGGCGGTTTCCGGTTGCCCCTTCTGGTGCTGCCAGTAGCGCATCACCATCGCAATACTCGCCGCACCGCAACCGTTCTTCTCCTGGCTGACAAACGGCACATCCAGCCATACACCCGCCGCGTCGGAGCCGGACGCCACGCCGCACATCAGCATGAATGCGACAACTTGCGCTGGCGAGCAAAGCATGGACGCTTAGTGGACGGCGACGATGATGAGGATCAGAGCAGCGATGCCCAACAGTACGTACAACAGGTCCCGATCCGACATTCTGCCAGCCGCGAAGTCCGCCTGCGCCGAATCCACGCGCGCAGCCAGGCGCGCCAGTTCCTGATCACTCAAGGACGATACAGCCGTCTTCACCTGGGCCGGATCGATGCCGGCCGCCCCCAGCGCTTTGCGGGCTTGAGGGGTTGAGGAGAGGAAGCCGTTGATGGTTTTCATGTTCTGCTGCCGCGCACTGGTCGCGGCCAGGACTTCCCGCTGCAGTTCAGTGGGTTGTACGACGTGGGTCTGTGCGGAAAGGGCGCAGGGGAGCACCAGCAGGCCTACAAGGACACAACTGGTAACACGGCGCAGCACAGGCAGGTTCTTCATGAATTTTCTCCGATTGGAATTTGGGGAAGGCGTTCGTGGACACCCATCCACTGAAAGGCCAAAAGCCACATTGTGCCCATTATACGACGCTCGCAGCGCTGGGACGGCAGTTTCCTCCATGTCTTTTGGTGTGGAGTCCGCAGGCCAAAAGGAGGCTTCCCACCCTCGGAGTTGGGAGCGGATGAGCCGGCCCGTTCGGCTCGCTGATGGGGCGGGGGTCATACTCAGGCGGGATCAGTTTCGTCTGTGCGCCCGGCGTCTGGCGGGCGATAGTGGAACCGCACCAGATAGATATTGTCACCCCTGCCGTGCTTCGCGATCTTGAGGAGGTCGACCACGCCGAGGAAACCGGACTCGCGGGCTAGACCGAAGTTCCATCTGGCAATAGGCACTATCTGCCTGATATGACGGTGGAAGAGGCAGAACTGGTCTTCCTGTTTCTGGCTACAGACCCAGGAGTCGGAGGGCACGGGCTTGCAAAGCAGTGGGTTCGGTGAGTTGCTGGAAGGTTGTGGCGCTTGGGTCGGAAGGAATGCGGCAGGTGTTGCGGCAGCGCGTGGCAAGCTCTCGCAACAGAGTCTCGAAGCTGTGGACGGGGAAGCCATCGGCGGTGACACGTTCCAACTTCTTCCGCTGAGCCGAAGCCGAGCACTCAGCCGGCGCAACCGGATCGCGGCGAGTTCGATCTCGGCTGAGTTCCTCATCCTGAAACAGCAAAGGAGCCAGATCTCTGCGCATGTGCCACTCCACATAGAAGGCCAGCATACAGAGCAGAATGTGCGCCCGCACATGGTCCTCGGTGCGGTGATGGATGGGGCGGATTCGCAGATCCATTCCTTTCAGACTGCGGAAGGCGCGCTCCACCTGCGCCAGGCTCTTGTAGCGGCGTACCGCGTCCGGGGCCGAGCAACGGCTCTCGGGCTCGCTGGTGCGCACCACGTAGACGCCGTCCAGTTGGCTTTCGCGCCGGATCGATTCCTCTCGCCGGGTCCAGGCGAAGACGCCATCGGCGATGTTGAGCTCGAAGTGTTTGGCGACCTTGTAGCGGTTCAAGACCCTGCCCACTTTCAGCGCGATCTCGGCCTCACTGAGCGGAGTGCGCGTGCGGCGCTTGACCTGGGCGGCGATCTTGGCCAACTCCTTCTCGGTGGCCTCGATCAGCTCGCCTCGCTTCCGCCTGCGCTCGTCGGCCAGCAGCGGATTGAAGCAGGCCACCAGGCGCTCGCCGGGATAGACGGGCGAATTGATCTCGGCCAGATTGGTTTCGTCGAACAGGGACAGTTGCAGGCTTCCGCCGTCGACCAGTTCGCGAATCGCCGGCCCGCGCAGGGCCGAGATCCAACCGAGTCCGGGATGCTGTTTAAGCTGGCCGATCTGCGTTTCGGTGAGCATGCCGCGGTCGCCCACCAGAACCACGCGGGACAGGCCGAAACGTTGGCGGAGCTTATCCACTTGATCGGGAACGGTGGTGGGATCGCCGGTATTGCCGGGATAAACGTCGACGGCCACGGGGCGGCCTTCACTGTCGGTCAGCAGGCCGTAGACGATGATGGGCAGTCCCTTCTTTCCGTCGCGGTTGTGGCCGAGTCGCGCCAAGGGGCAGGTGTGGCCTTCGTAGTAACTGCTGCTGACGTCATAGAGCACCAGGGAGCCGTCCTGGAGATGGCGCTGGGCGAGTTTCTTTTCGATGTGCGACTGACGGGCCAGCAGCCAGTCCATGGCCTGGTACAAGTCGTCTTCGGTGGCGTCGGCGACACGGAGTTCCTCGGCCAGAGTGGTGGTGTGCCAAAGGCGAGTGGTGGCGAGTTTGGAGCAGGGGTGCAGAAGACGTTCGGCGATCATAGCGAGAATGAGGTCGCGCTCGCGGCAGGGTTTAGAGGCCAGCAGCGAATCGAGGCCGAGGCGATACATGGAGCCGAGCACGGCCTGGACATGGCCGTGAGGGAGGTTGCGTTCGACGAGGAAAGCTTGGGAGGCGGGGAGGAACTGCTCACCGGCGAGAGAGCGACGAATGAGGTCGATGAGATCGGGCGGGAGATGGGAGATGTTGCCGAGAGTTTCGTGGCGGACCTGGGAGCCGACGCGGAAGGAGCGGCGGAGCAAGTGGGTCTGGTAGAGTTTGCCTTTGTAGGTCCGGGAAGTGGTGGCCACATGAACCCGGCCGGTTCTGGATGGCATGGCCAATTATAAGGGAGAGAGGAAAGGAAGGCAAGTGGTATCTGACATATTTAGTGGCTACAAATGTAACCTCGAAATCACCTTACATGACTGAACCAGAAGGCGTTGGGCTATTTCAGGGCTTGGAACTTCGGGCTAGTTGCGGGGTAATGTCCGGGAGGCCGATAGGTGTGATGGAGTCCACCTCTATCTCGCCTTCTTCCATGCGGTAGCGGCCACCAACCTTGACGTGAGGCCCACCCAGATGCGGACGCTACAGGTGATATCGCCGCGGCGCACTCCGTCGCGCAGGCGTTTGGTGAACACCATGAGGAGAGTCTACAACGGGACCGGCGAACAGGATGAAACAGGTGCAAAGGGTAGCGGGGTCGTGGGAGCCGACTGGTCCCGGACTTGACCTGTCGAGCCCCCGTCCGATGCGGTTGCTTTACTTTCGAACTGGCCAAAGTGGGACGGTGGTATCGGGTCGCGACATTGCAGCTCGTATATGACACACATATACTAGGAGTGTGGCAAAAGCCAAGGACCCACTAGCTACCTGTACAGGTTTCGAATGGGACGATGGCAACACTGCCAAGAATTGGGAACGTCACCAGGTCGCAACCGAAGAGGCAGAGGACGTGTTCTTCAATGAGCCACTGGTGGTTCGAAGCGATGCTCGTCATTCCGGCGCGGAGAAAAGATACTACGCACTCGGGCAGACATCGGCGGGCCGGCGGCTTTTTGCTTCGTTCACAATTCGCCGATCGCTGCTGCGGGTGATCTCGGTTCGGGACATGAACAGGAAGGAGCGCGACATCTATGCGAAGCACGAAAAAGAAACCGGTGCCTGACTTTCAGTCGGAAGATCAGGAGCGGGCGTTCTGGGCGGAACACGATTCGACGGAATTTGTAGACTGGACATCGGCAACTCGTCGCAACTTTCCCAATCTGAAGCCTTCACTTCGCACGATTTCGATCCGCCTGCCAGTCTCCATGATCGAGGATCTGAAAGTACTCGCCAACCAACGTGATGTGCCTTACCAGTCACTATTGAAGGTATTCCTGGCGGAACGTCTGGACAAAGAGCGGCGGCGAGCATAAGCGAGAACGGCTACCTGCGACGTCCGAGGTCGTTGATGTGCGCCCGAAACGAGCCGGCCGGGCTGGTGGGTGGAAGAGAAAGGGGATGCATGCGCACGATCCCAGGTGACAATTCTCTCCGCTGCTCCTTCTGCGGCAAGCCACAGAGCGCTACCCGCAAACTAATCTCGAACCCGAGAGACTCTCCAAGAGCTTATATCTGCGATGAGTGCGTCGAGGTCTGCGCAATGATCATCGAAGACGATCGGCCGAAGTCCCACGATTTGCCGGATCCCCCGTCTTCCGAAGAGGCCCACGCGCTCCTGAGCCATCCCCTCGCATCGGAACTGATGGATTGTGTGACCCGATGGATTACCCAGGAATCCCTCGGGCAACCGGCGTCGGAAGAGCTCGCCCAACTGCGGGACGTTGCTTCCCGGATGCT
Source organism: uncultured Paludibaculum sp. (assembly GCF_963665245.1). NCBI lineage: Bacteria > Pseudomonadati > Acidobacteriota > Terriglobia > Bryobacterales > Bryobacteraceae > Paludibaculum > uncultured Paludibaculum sp. The sequence goes on along the minus strand of NZ_OY762269.1, from coordinate 1,251,303 downwards.
TCGGAAATAGCCGCGGCCCGCCAGCACCATCGCCTGGCGCCGCAAACACCGAGGTGTCTGATCGGACTGGGAAAACCGAAGAACCCGTCACTCGTACCGCAGCGCAATATTCGGATCCAGACGCAATGCCCGGCGTGCCGGGATGTACGACGCCAACAGGGTCACGACGCCGAGCAGCAGAGCGACTCCGGCAAAGGTCAGGGGATCGGTGGCGCTGACGCCGAACAATAGGGTCGTCAGGAGCCGCGTGATCAGGAGCGACGCCGCACTGCCGAGCACCACGCCCAGGCCGGCCAACCGCGCACCCTCCCCCACCACCAACCGCAGCACGTCGCTTCGTTTGGCGCCCAATGCCATGCGGATGCCGATCTCCTGCGTACGGCGAGCTACCGAGAACGCCACTACTCCGTAGATCCCAATAGCAGCCAGCGCCAGCGCAGCCGCCGCGAAGAGACCTACCAGCAGAAGGAGGAAACGGCGGTCAGCCAGCCATCCGCTCAGCTGCTCCTCAAAGGTCGAGAACTTAAGCGGAACGTCAGGGGCCAGTTCCTGGAAAATCGCCCGAGCTACGGGCACAATCTCACGGACCGGGGCCGCGGTGCGCATCAGGATAGTTGGTGTCGAATTGATGTTCATGCCGCGCTGCCGGTAGTCGACATAGATGACCGCACCTGGCGGAGCATCGAGTCCGCGGGCCCTGACATCGCCAACGACGCCCACGATCGTCAGCGGCTTCAGGTCGCCGTCCATGTTGCCGAATTCCAGCACCTGTCCGATGGGATCCTTGCCCGGCCACCGCTGACGGGCCAGCGCTTCGCTGATGACCGCGACGTGGGGTGCGCTCCCTTCATCCTGCGTGCCGAACATCCGGCCTCGCACCAAAGGGATGCCCATCGTGCGGAAGTAGCCTTCACCGGCAACTGCATAGAGCGCGTGCCCGACTTGCGACGGGTTCTGGCTGATTCTTTGGAATCCCTCAAAGTCGGCCGGCGGCTTCTGGCCATTGAGAATCAGGAAGTCCCCTTCGGCGAGGTTGTCGCCCTCGGCGACGGGCATGGCTCCGGAGACACCGACGGTTTCCACGCCGGGCAGAGCGCGCAGCCGGGCCGAAAGGCCCTCCAGGAGACGAACCTGGCGGGCCCGCCCTTCGGGATCCAGCGCTCCACCCGACCCAGGCTGGATGGGAACGGAGAACTGCATCGTGATGAGGTTGCGAGCGTGGAACCCAGGACTGGTGGCAACCAGCCGCAGGAAGCTGCGGCCGAGAAGGCCGGCTGCAATGAGGATCACCAGCGTCGCGGCGATCTCCCCAGTCACCACCACGCCGCGGAGCCGCTGGCTCGCACCAGTGCCTGTGTAGGCTCGGGAGCCGGACGCCAGAGACTGCTGAAGATCCCCGCGGCCAGCACGCCAGGCGGCCAGCAGCCCGAGCGCCACTGAGACGGCTATCACGGCGGCCACTGCGAACAGGAGCACAGAAGTGTTCATGGATATGCCCTGCTGCCGGGGCAGATTCGCGGGCAGAATGGCCGGCAACAACCGGATCGCCCAAGCGGCCAGCAGAAGCCCCAAGGCGCCTCCGGCCAGCGAGAGTGCGAACGCTTCCACCAGGAACTGCTGGAGGATGCGGCCGCGGCCGGCGCCCAGAGCGACGCGCAGGGCCAGTTCCTTGCGGCGGGCTGCGCCGCGGGCCACCAGCAATCCTGCGACGTTGGCACAGGCGACCAGCAGCAGGAGGCCGACGGCGCCCAGAAGTGTGAACAGCGCCGTTTGGACATCGCCCACCAACGCCTTGGCCAAAGGCACGACAGCGGCGTCGTTGAGATCCACGTGCTTTCCGTATTGATCGCGGATCCGGCGGGCGATGGCGCCGAGGTCCGCCCGCGCTTGTTCCAGGGTCACATCTGAGCGGATGCGGCCGAGGCCGCGCCAATTGTGCGCGGTGCGGCTGGCCTTCCGCGGTTGTAGCGCGCCGGGTGTCCAGATGGAGGTGCCGGAGGGGTAATCGAATCCTTCCGGCATCACGCCCACGACAGGATAGAGGCCACCTTCGATTCTGAGGTGGAAAGGAGAGAGATCGGCCGCACTGCCGAGATAGAGTCTCCAGTAGTTGTAGCTGACGATGACGGCGGGCGCTCCATTGGGACCGCGCTCCTCGGCGGCAAACGGGCGCCCGCGGATGGGTTCGGCTCCGAGTGCGGCAAAGAAATCGCTGGAGACTTCCGACCACTTGGCGCGCACCGGCTCGCTGCCGCCGGAGATCGACGCCGGACGTTCGTTGTAAGCAGCCAGTGCCGTGAAGGTGTGATTCTGCGTCCGGAAGTCGTCAAAGTTCAGATCGGCCAGATTTATGCGATGGCCATTGGGCGCCTGCTCCCAGATGCGCACAATATTCCGCGGTTCCGGAAAGGGCAGCGTGCGCAGCAACACCGCATCGACAACGGAAAAGATGGCCGTGGAGGCGCCGATGCCCAGCGCCAGAGTGAGCACGCTGACGACAGTGAAGCCCGGATTGCCGGCAAGGGTACGACCGGCGTAGCGCAGATCGGCCATCAGCATATCCACGCGGTTCTCCCATCCATATCCACGCACCTGTTCGCGAACCGATGTAGCGCCGCCCAGTTCCACACGCGCGGCCCGGCGTGCCTCTTCCGGCGTGAGTCCTTTGGCGGCATGGGCCGCCGTGGCCTCGTCCAGGTAGTGATCCAGCTCATCGGAGATCTCCTGGTCTGCGGCTCTACGGTTGGCCAACACGCGCAGGCCGCGGGTGAACTGGCGCCAGAGGGACACGGGCTAGCCCTCAGCCTTTAGCAGGCGCGCGATGGCCGAAGCGCGGCGAGTCCAGTTCGCTGTCTCCACGCCCAGTTGCTTCCGGCCTGTCCGGGTCAGGCGGTAAAACTTCGCGCGGCGTGAGTTCTCAGTCTGGCGCCACTCGGAATCCAGCCAGCCCATCCGTTCCAGCCGCTGAAAGGCGGTGAGCAGCGAACCCGGGTTCACCTTGAAGACACCGCGCGACACCTGTTCAATGCGGCGGGCGATGCCGAAACCGTGCATCGGTTCCAGATCGAGAGATTTGAGAATGAGCATGTCCAGGGTGCCCTGGATCAGGTCGGTATTCTGTTCGTCCATGAGAGTGGTGCTCCCAGGATATTCTCCCTTCCTCTTGCTCGTCAAGATGTGATGATCAAATTGAGGAGCAACGTCGTCCTAGACCCGCTACTCGTGCCGCAGGGTGATGGCAGGATCGATTTGGGCCGCGCGGCGGGCGGGCCCCCAGACGGCCAGGGTCGACATCAGCAAAAGCGTCGCGATGGTGAGCGCCAGAGCCGCGGGATCGGAGGGGGAAACGCCGTAGAGGAGGCTCCGCAGCAGGCGCCCGAAGGCCATTGCACCGAGGATCCCGACGCCGGCGCCGATGGTCACGGTGCGCAGGTTCTGCCGCAGGACCATGGCCAGAATTCGGGCGGGCCGGGCGCCCAGCGCGACGCGGATGCCGAGCTCGCGCGTACGCTGGGAGATTCCGTAGGCCGCCACTCCATAGATGCCGACGCAGACCAGCAGAAGCGACAGCCCGCCCAATACGGCGGCGATGGCCGCTGCCAGATCCACTGCGTGGTGGGCTTTCGCCACCACGCTACTGTACGGAACAGCGAACAAGATGAACCGGCGGTCCAGGCCATAGGCCTGCTTCGGGAGCTCGGCCAGCAGTGCAGCGGCCCTCCCAGCGTGCCGGATGACCAGCAGATTGTTGCAGCGGCCGGCGGATTCCACGACCTGATAGACGTCATGTTCCGATCCGAAGTCCGCCGTGCCGAAGTCGCGAACTACGCCGACTACCTGCGACGGACGGGCGAGTGATAGCGTCTGGCCAATCGCATCGCCAGCGGGGAAGAACCGCCGCGCCGCGGCCTCACTGAGAATCACGGTGGCCCGGCCGGAATCACCAGCCGTGAACCCGCGGCCCAGCAGGATTGGAACGCGCAGCGTTTCGAAGAAGTTCGGCGACACTTCGTGCATGGTGACAGGGATGCGCTCGTGGCTCGCCGGATCCTCGGCCGAGCCGCCGCAGCGCTCCCCAAACGGGATGCGGCTAGCGAGTGAGACGGATTCGACACCCGGTAGAGTCGCGGTCCGCTCCATCAGGGAATCCAACAGCGCACGAGCCCGCGCGGGCGGCAGTCCACTAGCGTCGAAGCCGGTGGACATCACCAGCAGTTTCTCCTGCGGCAGACCAATGTCGACGTGGCGAATACGATCGATGGAACGCACCATCAGCGCCGTGCCCGCCAGCAGGATGGTCGATAGGGCGACCTGCGCGCCCAGCAACATCGCGCGCATGCGACCGCTGGACCGCGAGTGGCTGCCCTGCCGCAAGTGGCCGGCGGCGGCTCCGCGGATGGCGTTGACAGCGGGCGCCAGTCCAGAAAGCAGCGCGGCGATGAGCGTCGCCAGTACGACAAACAGCAGGACGCGGGTATCGTTCGCGAACTGGAAGGTGAGGCGATCCTGTGGGCCGGCCAGTTGGCGGAATGTCCAGTCTGGCAGCCACTGCGAAACGGCCAGGCTGGCAAGGCCGGCCATGGCGCTGATGCACAGGCTCTCCACAATGAGCTGTCGCAGGATGCGCGCGTGGCTAGCGCCGAGCGAGAGCCGCAGCGCGATCTCCCCGCGGCGGGCGACGGTCCGCGCCAACTGTAGATTGGCCACGTTGGCGCAGGCCAGAGCCAGGATCAGCAGGGAGGCCACGGCCACGATGAGGAAGAACGGCCGTGTCTGGCTGGACCGAGTGGGATTCGCAAGGAACGACGGCTCGGTTAGCAACAGGCGCCCGGGCGGACGGCGCACCGATTCCAGATACTGGGCGTGGAGTGTGGACATCTCGGCCTCTGCGGCCTCGCGGCTGACTCCGGGATTCAACCGGCCCACAAGCGAGAGGCAGCAGGTGGAGTCGCTATCGAGGCGCGGCTCGCCCGCGAGCAAAAGGTCTCGCCATTCGGCGCTCACCCACATGTCGGTGCGATTAATGGTGGCGCCATTGAAACCGGGAGTGGCCACGCCGGCCACCTGGAAGCGACGACGGTTCAGTTCGATCGACGCGCCCAGGATTTGGGGATCTCCGCCGAAACGGGTCAGCCACGCGTCATGGCTCAGGACGACCTCAGCCGTCGCCGGCAGAAACCCGCGCCCAAGCGCAAAGCCCGGCGCCAGGAGGTCGAAGAAGTTGCCGCTGACGGCGCCGGCCTCGCCGTCCCAAATGGACTCGCCCCGCGTGACGCGCATGTTGATGCCGGAGTCCGCCGCCAGTCCGGCGAGAGACCGAACGTTGGTCTGCAGGTACCGGAAGTGCGGCCAGGAGAACCCCGACCAGCGGCCGGAATGGCGCTCCTGCAATACCTGAACCGTGGACTGCGGATCGCGGATGGCCCAAGGCTCCCACGCTAGCGAGTTGTAAACATTGAAGAAGAACGCGTTGACCCCGATACCCAGCACTAGAGCGAGCACAGCGGCCAAGGTGAATCCGGGCTTAGCCGCCAGGGTCCGGACGCCATAACGGAGGTCCTGCCAGAACTCAGACCAGTAACGGGCAATCCAGATCTCGCGCGACTCCTCCTGTCGAATCAAGGGGTTGCCGAAAAGGCGACGCGCCTGCGCCCAGGCATCGCGCTCGCTCAGTCCCGCGTCACGCAACTCCTCGGCCTTCTCCTCGACGTGGAGCTCTATCTCTTCCCGAAGCGCCGCTGCGCGCCGGCGGCGGTGGATCCAATACTGGAGTCGTCGAACAATCATCACGGTCTACTCCACCTCCATGCCCCGCGCGATGGCGAGGGTAAGCTGTTGCGGCTCAATGTCTTGAGAATAAGCGTGTCCAGCGAGCCGGGCAGCGAGTCGTTCCGTTGCGGTTTTCGCCCCATACGAAGAATTCTTAGCTTTGCGCCATTCGAAGGTACGAGGCCGCACGGAGGCAAGTTCCAGGAATCTCCCAACCAACCCTCACCGGACTGGAGCCTCATTACGGATCACGTTGTATCCTTTAGGTTTGGAGGTAAATCCGCTTTGAGCCGCATTGGTATGGCTTTTCGTGCGTTTTTTGGAATCCTGGGCGGCTCGCTGGCCGAGGACATCGCTCAGGCGCATGGCTATTCGAAGACCCCAGCGAAGAAGGCACCCGAACCGCCTAAGGAACCCGCGCTGAAGCCGGAAGCCGGCGCCATGCAACTGCTGGGCATCCTACAGCGGGACGCTCGGCTGCTGGACTTCGTGATGGAGGACATCGAGCCTTTCTCCGACGACCAGGTGGGCGCGGCGGTACGGTCTCTGCACGCACAGTCGCAGGAGGCGCTGCGGAAGTACTTCAAGCTGGCTCCGGTGATCGATGGGGTAGAAGGCACGTTTACGAAGCCCGAGTCCGCCGGCGCCCTGGCGAAAGACGGCTCGGCGATCAAGTTTGTCGGCAATCTGCCGGCGCAGGGCAAGCCCACGGGCGGCTTATTGCGGCACAAGGGGTGGCGGGTGGATTCCACCATGCTGCCCACGCTGAACCCGAAGATGAACCTGTCGATTCTCGCTCCGGCGGAACTGGAAGTCGAGTAGGAAGGGCCGGCGAAGTTTCGTGCGATTTCTTGGTATCGACCTCGGCACCACAAACTGCGGGTTTGCCTCAACGTCCGCCGACGCGGACGCGGGGGTGGAACTGTTCCATATTCCGCAGTTGACCAACCCCGGGGAGGTACAGGCGGAGCCGCTGCTCGAGTCGGCGCTGTATCTGGCCCGGGATGGCGAGTTCGCCGACGGCGCGCTGGATTTGCCGTGGCTGGAGGGCAACCGGACCATCACCGGCCGTCTGGCGGCGCGGCGTGGTGTGGAGACGCTGGGGCGCCTGGTCACCTCGGCGAAGTCGTGGCTTTCCTACACCGGAGCCGACCGGACGGCCGCGATTCTGCCGGTGAACGCGCCGGACGGAGCGCCGCGGGTGTCGCCCGTGGAGGCCAGCCAACGCTACCTGGAGCACCTGAAAGCGGCCTGGGATTTCGAACATCCGGATGTGCCATTCGAGCAGCAGCACGTTGTGCTGACGGTGCCGGCATCGTTTGATGAAGTCGCGCGGCAATTGACGCAGAAGGCGGCCGAGCAGGCCGGCTTCAAGAACCTGATCCTGCTGGAAGAGCCGCAAGCGGCTTTCTACGCATGGCTGGAGCGGCACGACAACTGGCGCGAGAACGTGGAGCCAGGCGATCTCGTCCTGGTGATCGACGTCGGCGGTGGTACGACGGACCTCACGCTGATCACTGTCACCGAAAAGGATGGCGCGCTGCAACTGGAGCGCGTGGCAGTGGGCGACCACCTGCTGCTGGGCGGCGACAATATGGACCTGGCGCTGGCGCACTCCGCCGCGGCGCGAATGGGCAAACTGGACTCCATGCAGTTCCACGCCTTGTGGCAGCAGTGCCGCCTGGCGAAAGAGAACCTGCTGTCCAACGACGAAATGCAGGACGCTCCGCTGACCATTCTGGGCCGGGGCTCCTCACTAATCGGAGGGACCATCAAGGGTAAGCTGACACGAGCCGAGGTCGAAGCTCTGCTGGTGGATGGGTTCTTCCCCGTGGTCTCGTCACACGACATGCCGGCGCGGCAACGCCGGTCCGGATTGATGGAAGTGGGCCTGCCGTACGAACCCGACGCGGCCATCACGCGGCATCTGGCGCGATTCCTCCGGCGTGACGGGGCCGGCATGGCTTGTCCGACACACGTCCTGTTCAACGGCGGCGTGTTCCGGGCCGGCCACTTGCGCAAAAGGTTGATTGAGGTCCTCAATCAATTCCTGGCTGAGGAGGGCAAGCCGCCCGTCACCGCCTTGGAAGGCGACGATCTGATGCATGCCGTGGCGCGCGGCGCCGCCTACTATGGACGCGCCAGGGAAGGGCGAGGCATCCGGATCCGCGGCGGCGTGCCAAGGACCTACTACATCGGCATCGAGTCGGCCATGCCGGCCGTGCCCGGCTTCGCTGCGCCGATGAAGGCACTGACGGTGGTTCCGTTCGGCATGGAAGAGGGGACCGGTGCGAAGGTGCCCAACCGCGAATTCGCCCTGATTGTGGGCGAGCCGGCGGAGTTTCGATTTTTCTCGTCCTCGGCGCGCAAACACGATGACGCCGGAACGCTGCTGGAAGAGATTGATGCGGATCTCGAAGAGATCGCGCCCATCCAGGTTCATCTGGAAGGCGAGGAGGGCCAGATGGTGCGCGTGTCGCTGGAGACTCACGTAACGGAAACCGGTGTGCTGGAGCTGTGGTGCGTGGCCCGTGATGGCCGCCGCTGGAAGCTCGAGTTTCAGGTGCGCGAAGCTGGACGGAAACGGAACTCATGAAGATCGGAATTGACCTCGGCACGACAAACTCCGCGTGCGCGTTTATCGACCCCAACGAGGCGGACGGCGCCGATTTTCCGCCTGTTCATATCCTGCCCATCCCTCAGGAAGTAATCGGCGGCCAGACGGAACCGCGCCGGTCACTGCCGTCCTTCCTTTACCTGGAAGGCGACGGGATGACGGGCGAGAATGCGCGCGAGCAGGGAGCGTTGGTCCCAACCAAGCTCGTGCATTCAGCGAAATCGTGGCTATCGAACTCCGAGGTGGACCGGACCGCGAAGATCCTGCCGTGGGACGCGCAGGAAGCCGGCCGCGTGGTGTCGCCCGTGGAGGCTTCCGCCCGATATCTGAAGCACATCCGCGATGCTTGGGAGGCCACCGGTCGCGGACCCATCTCCGGTCACGAGGTGGTGCTGACCGTACCTGCTTCGTTCGACGAAGAGGCGCGCGAACTCACCGTACAGGCCGCGCACGAAGCGGGCATCGAGAACCTCACGTTGCTGGAAGAGCCTGCCGCGGCGTTCTATTCGTGGATCGCGAATCATCTATCGCAATCGCAGAAGTCGCTGACTGACGGCATGACCGTGCTGGTGGTGGACGTGGGCGGCGGCACCAGCGATTTCACGGTGATCCGAGTGGGCCGCGAAGGCGACCGTGTGAACTTCACACGCACGGCCGTGGGGCGGCATCTATTGCTGGGCGGCGACAATCTCGACCTGACGCTAGCCTGGCTGGTGGAATCGAAGCTGAACAAACAGCTCTCCCTGCGCCAGCGCAGCGCTCTGCGCCGGCAGTGCTCGGCCGCCAAGGAGCGGCTATTGGGGTCGCCCGATCTCGCGGGCGTGGACATCACCGTGCTGGGCGGAGGCACTTCTCTGATCGGTGGGACGCTGAAAGCAACAGTCCTGCGGGAAGAGGCGATGGAACTGGCGATGGAGGGCTTCCTGCCCTTCTGCGGACTGGATGAGAAGCCCCAGGAAGACAAAAAAAGCCTGTTCCGCGAGATCGGGCTGCCGTATGTGAGTGACCCCGCGGTGACGCGGCATCTAGCGGCATTTCTCCAATCGTCGCAGTCGCCTGCGCCGGACGCCATCCTGTTCAACGGTGGCTTCTTCATTCCAGAGATCCTGCGCCTGCGGGTAACCGATGTCGTCGAAAGCTGGTATGGCAAGCGGCCACTGGTCTTCGAGAACAACGATCTGGACCTCGCTGTGGCCGTCGGAGCGTCGTATTACTCCTATGTCCGCGGCACCGGCAGCGGGGTGCTGGTGCGCGGCGGCCTGCCACGAGCCTATTTCCTGGGCGTCGATTCTCCGGACACGGAGAATCTCAAAACTGTGTGTCTGGTGCCACGCGGGACGGAAGAAGGATCAACGCTGACGCTGGATCTCGAGAACCTGCAACTCGTGGCCAACAAGCCGGTGAAGTTCAAGCTGTACTCCTCGCTGCTGCGGACTGAAGACCAGGTGGGCGAGGTGGTGGAGTTCCCGGTTCAGGAAGTGGCCGAGAATCTGCACCAGCACGCTCCGCTGGAGGCGGTGATCCGCTTCGGCAAGAAGGCGGAAGAGCGGCTGGTGCCCGTGAAACTGGGCGTGCATCTGAGCGAAGTGGGCACGCTGGAGATCTGGGCGGAGTCGAAGATCAGCGAGCATCGCTGGCGGCTGCAGTTCGAGCTGCGCAAACCGGTGCTGGCCGAACAGGTGAAGAAGTCGCGGCCCGTGGCGGTGATCAGCGCCGAAGCTGTGAGCGCGGCCGAGGCAGCCATCCGGGACGTTTTCGAGCGAGGAACCGAGGCTCCAGAGGGCTTGCCCGGCAAGCTGGAACAAACGCTGGCATTGGGCCGCAATTCCTGGCCGCTGGAAGTGATCCGCAAGCTGGCGGATCTATTCCTGGATTTGAACGAAGGGCGCCGGAAGTCGCCGGCTCATGAGGTGCGCTGGCTGAATCTGGCCGGCTTGTGTCTGCGGCCCGGGTTTGGTCATCCAGGCGACGATTACCGCATCGAACTGGCGCGGCGCGTGTGGGCGCAGGGGCCGGCGTTCGGCAACAAGCCCGAGAACGAGACGCAGTGGTGGATCTTCTGGGGCCGCGTGGCCGGTGGACTAAACAAGAATCAGCAGGCCGATGTCTTCCAGAGGGCCTCCTATGCGCTACGCCCGAAGGGCAAGCCGCAGCGGTTGAATGCCAGCCTGGAACGGGAGATGTGGCGCTGCGCCGCCTCGCTCGAACTGCTGCCCGCGGGCACGCGGACCGAGTTGGGTACCGCGCTCGTGAAACGGCTGCGATCGGAACCCAACGCGTCGGACTTCTGGTGCCTGGCGCGCATCGGCGCCCGCAAGCTCTTCTACGGGCCTCTGAATCAGGTGCTGCCGGCGGCCACGGCGGTGCGATGGATTGAGGGGATCGCGAAGCTGAAAGGTGCCGAGGAGTGCATTGCGCGGCTGGGTCAGTCCACGGGCGATGCGACCCGTGACCTACCGCCCAGCTCATTGGAGATGGTGCGGCGTGCGCTCGCCGCGTCACCGGATCTGCTGGCAATGTTCGAAGGAGACGTGCCCAGCGATCTGGATTCGATGGCCCGCGTCTTCGGCGAGGAGCTACCCTCCGGACTCGTCCTGGTGGATACTGCACAGGAATGAACGAACTCAGCCTGATCACCGCGATTCGGAGGTGGTCCGCTCCCAAGGCGGCCGCTCCCGGCCTGGTGGCTGGCATTGGCGATGACTGTGCCATCATTCGGCCTCGCCCGAGCGAGGATCTACTCTTCACGACGGACTTCCTCATCGAGGACGTACACTTCACGCGTGCGGAATATACCGGCATCGACACGGGCTGGAAGGCCCTGGCCCGGGGCCTGAGCGATATTGCGGCGATGGGCGGAGATGCCCGCTATGCGCTGGTGTCACTGGCCCTGGCCCCATGGTGTTGCCACAACTATGTCCGGGACCTGTACAAGGGCCTGAACCAACTGGCCGGCCGGCATGGCGTCAACATCATCGGCGGAGATGTGACGAAGACGGAGAAGCTGAGCATCGACACCATCGTGATTGGAGCCGTGCCGCGAGGCAAGGCGCTACGCCGTAGCGGCGCGAAGCCGGGCGATGTCATCTATGTCAGCGGCGCGCTAGGCCGGGCGGCGGTGAAGAACTACAGAGACCGGCCCGCGCCCAGGCTGGAACTGGGCCGGAAGCTGCGCGGCAAGGCCACAGCCTGCATGGACTTGAGCGACGGACTGGCGATGGACCTGCATCGTCTGGCCATGGAGTCCGGTGTGGCCGCCGAACTGGACGGTCCGCTGCCCTCGGCGCCCAACGCGACGCTGGAGCAGGCGCTATTTGGCGGCGAGGACTATGAACTGCTCTGCACCCTGCCCGCGGGCCGCAGGGCGCCGCTCGAATTGACCCGGGTGGGCCGTATCGTAGAAGGCAAACCGGGCCGTGTGACTCTGGCCGGAGAGAGTTTACATCCCCGAGGCTGGGATCCCCTCGCCTGACCTTTCGCCGCCATTCCCTGCAAATCCAGCACCGTTCCCTGCATTCCGTAACCCGGAAGACGCGCCTCGCCGCATGCTGTATCCAGGTGAAACTGGGAGCCAATCATGACTAGAATTTGGAGCCGGGTATTCTTCGCCGCCCTGCTGACGATGGTGGTGCTCCACGCCGATGGCACCATGCCGCGAAGGACGGCGGCGGTCGTTCTGTTTCCCGGCGCACAGGTGATGGGCTACGCCGCGCCGTTCGACATCCTGCGGTACGGCGGGACGAATGTATTCACGGTCGCGGAGCGGCCCACCGTGGTCACCAGTGGCGACCTGAGCGTCAACGCGCAATACACTTTTGAGAACGCGCCGGATCCGGACATCCTACTGGTGCCCGGCGGCAGCAACATGGGGAACGAACTCGACAATCCGCGGCTTCTGAGTTTCCTGCGCGAGAAGGCCGGCCGGGCACGGATCGTGCTCTCGGTGAGCAATGGATCGTTCCTGTTGGGCAAAGCGGGCCTGCTGGATGACCAGACCGCCACCACGGCGTTCGGCCAAATCGACGGCCTGCGGCAGATTGCACCCCTCGCCAGGGTGGTAGACGACGTGCGATTCACGGATAACGGCAAGATTGTCACCTCAGCCGGCGCCACGGCGGGTATCGACGCGGCGCTGCACGTGTTGGAGAAACTGGACGGGCGCGGCACCGCGCAGATGGCCGCGCTCGCGATGGAATACAAGTGGGATCCGGATGGGACATTTGTCCGGTCGCAGTTGGCCGACAGGCTGTGCGCATTCCGCTATGAAGTGGCACAGTGGCAGTCCATCCGGAGGGAGGGCGACGAGCAGCAATGGGTGAACGAGTGGACCGTCTCCGACCCGTCGTCCCCGGAGGAGGTGTTCGACGCCTTCCAGCGCGCGATCCGGCAGCACATCACGTGGATGGGCTCCACGCCTCGCTGGACGCGGATCGACGACGGCGACGAGCCGTTGCGCAGCCAGTGGCGGTTCCGCGATGAGCAGGATCGGACGTGGCGCGGGGTGCTGGAGGTGACGCCGAATACGGTGACCCAGCAGGGCGCGGTCGTCCGGCTCTCCTTGCACCTCGATCCGCGCCGTGCGTCAATCTGATGGAATGCACGGCATGAGTTCGGCTGTACCGCGGGATCCGGCGCGTCACCGCGTCGCATGGTGGAAGTTGTCCGCCGTCTGGGTGTCGTTTGCCCTGTTTAACGCCACTCAGGTAGTGCTGAGTGTGAAGGCGGAGATGCCCGAGGTGCCGGGTGCGCCGTTATTCATCCGGGCGTTTCTGGGTTGGATGATCTGGGCCGCGGCCACGCCGCTGGTCGTGGAGTTGGGCCGGAGATTTCCGCTGCGCCGGCCACGACTGTTGGTGGCGCTGCCGCTGCACATGGCCACCTGGATCAGCATCTCGGCCCTGCGCGCCGTATTGCTGGTGGTGCTGGCGGCGGAACTGCTGAAGTATTGGCCGAACGAGGCAAAGAGCAGCTTTCTTGAGCGATTGGGCGGGCAATTCCTAAGCCAACTGCACATGGATTTGCTCGCCTACGCCGGTGTGATGATCTTCTGCGCGTGGCGCGAATCGCAGCAGAGGCTGCAGGAACGGGAAGTACGCGAGGCTCAGCTCGAAACGCAGCTGTCGCAGGCGCAACTGCGAGCGCTGCGGGCTCAGTTGAACCCGCACTTCCTGTTCAACACGTTGAACGGGATTTCGGCCCTGGTGCGCGACGGCAACCAGAGCTGCGCGATCAGGATGCTGGTGGGATTGAGCGATCTGCTGCGGTATGTCATCGATAGTCCGCCAGATCTGGAGGTGGAACTCGACGAGGAGATTCGATTCGCCAAGCAGTATCTGGATATCCAGCAGATGAGGTATGGCGAGAGGCTCGGGGTGAACTGGTCTGTGCCGGAGGATCTGGGCGGCGCCCGCGTGCCGAGTCTCATCCTGCAGCCGCTGTTGGAGAACGCGATTCAGCATGGAGTGGCGGCGCGCAATGCCGCCGTGAACATCCGGGTGAGCGCGGTGGAGACGGCCGGGATGCTCCGCCTGACGGTGAACAACGACGGCCCTTCGCTGCAAGCCAGCCCGCGGAGGGGCGGTGTCGGCATCGCGAATACGCGGCAGCGGCTGGCGACGCTATATGGAGACCAGGCCGGGCTGGAGGTACACGACGCGCAGCCGTCCGGGGTAGAGGCGGTGATCCACATGCCTCTGCGGGAGGATCCGGCATGAGCGGCGCAACCCGCATCCGGGCTCTGCTGGTGGACGACGAGCCCTTGGCGCGCAAGAATCTGCGGCTGCTGCTGGAGTGCGACCCGGAGATCGAGATTGCCGGGGAGAGCGCCAGCGGTCTGGAAGCGATGGAAGACATCCCTAAGCTGGACCCGGACCTCGTCTTCCTGGACGTCCAAATGCCCGAGGCCGACGGGTTCGACGTGATTGCCACGCTGGATCCCGACCGGATGCCGGTGATCGTGTTTGTGACGGCCTACGACCAGCACGCCATTCGGGCGTTTGAGGTCCAGGCCGTGGACTACGTCCTGAAGCCTTTCGACGACGAGCGATTCGCGAAGGCGCTGGAGAACGCCAAGAGACAAGTGAGGTGCCGCGAGATGGAACAACTGGGAGAGCGTCTGCTAGCTTTGGCGGCGGCCCGGCCCGGGTCGGTGAAAGAGGGCGAGGCTGCGTTTACCGACCGCTTCATCGTCCGCACCGGCAACCGGCTGGTGCTGGTGCGGGCGCCTGAGATCGACTGGATCGAGGCGGCCGACTACTATGTCCGGCTGCATGTCGGCGGGCGCGCACATCTCGTACGGCAGTCCATGGCCGAGATGGAGCGCAGCATGGATCCAGAGCGATTTGTCCGCGTCCATCGCTCCACCATCGTCAACGTCGACCGGATCCGGGAAGTCCAACTGGGCGTCGACGGCGAGCACCGCGCCATCCTTTCGGACGGTACGGAGCTCAAGATCAGCCGAGGATACCGGCGGCGGCTGGGATTCCTGTAGTCGGCTCAGATCTTCGGAACGGCAAAGAAGAAGCCGCCGAAGATCAGCCAGGCGAGGATCAGGGTCCAGATGACGTTGGCCGTTTGCGCACCCAGGAACGCAAAGAAGGGCCGGCCGTTCTCCATCGTCAACAGGTCAGTGAACTTGGTCTCCAGCCCGATGCAGGCGAAGGCGAGAGCGAACCAGGCGGTGCGCAGCCCCGTAATGGTGCCCTTCGTGGCCTTCACAATGGCCGGGTCGACCAGGAAGCTGTAAGCGAGCGAGGCCGCGACGAACCCAAGAACGAACTTGGGGAACCGTTCCCAGATCACGCGCGCGCTGGTCTTTGTCTGGTTGCCGTTGCCCGCCTTCATCGACCACCAGATGGAGAGCAGGAACGCAGCCACGCCGATGAGCAGATTCTGCGAGAACTTCACGATAGTGCCGATCTTCATGGCGGCTTCGCTAATCAGTGAGCCGGCGGCCACCACGCTACCGGTGGTATCGAGGGTGCCGCCCAACCAGGCGCCCCCCACGGCATCGGACAAGCCCATCGTCTTGATGAGCCAGGGCTGAATCACGATCATCGGCACGGCGACGATGAGGACGATGCTGGCCACGTAGCTCAGGCGGCGGCGATCGCCCTGAATGGCTCCACAGGCGGCAATAGCGGCGCTGACCCCACAGATGGAGACGGCCGTCGAGAGCATGGCGGAGAACTCGTCGTCCAGTTTCATGCGGCGGCACAGCCAGAAGCTGAAGTACCAGACCACGCAGACTACCAGCACCGCCTGCAGCATGCCCAGGAAACCGGCCTCCACGATGTCCTGGAAGAGGATGGTGGCGCCCATAATCACCAGTCCGCTCTTAATGAAATACTCTGTGCGCACGGCTTCCATCAACCAGGCCGGACACCCGATCACGTTGCTGAAGAACAGCCCCAGAAGTAGAGCGAAAATGACGTATTCGATGCCCCAGTAGGAGGCGACGCTGTTGCCGGCGATCAATTGAGCGACCCAGCTCAGACTGAAGACCACAATAAATCCGAGGGCGAAGCGTCCGGCCTTCGCGCCCAGAGCCAGGGCGCCAGGCAGGGCCATCACGAAGAGCACGGCACACAGGATGAGCGAGGTCTGGATGTTTGCGGTCGCGAAGATATTACTCAGTGCCGCCGTATTCGCCCATTTGAAAGCGGGCAGAGCGGGCCTTAGCCCCAGCGGAACGAGCACCAAGCTCGCCAACCCCAGCCAGACAGCCAACCAATCTTCGTGAATCCACCAGCGGTTCGATGCGGAAGCCATATCTATCGAACACTAGCACGCGACAGGCGTTGGCTTCAGACGGTCTGATTGCGGCGGGTCATATCATCGATAACGCCGAACAGCTTTTCGGCCTCGTAGGGCTTGGTGAGAAAGCCGTCCATTCCCGCCTCGAGGCACAGCCCTTCGTCGCCCTTCATGGCGTTCGCGGTGAGGGCCAGAATCGGGACGTGGCGGCCCAGCGCGATCTCCAGGTTGCGGATCTGACGCGTGGCTTCCAACCCATCCATGCCGGGCATCTGGACGTCCATGAGAACGACGTCGAATGGTTCATTGGACACTCTGTCCACGGCCTGCTTGCCGTCCGAAACCGCAACCACCTCATGGCCACGCTTGCTCATCAGACGCTCAACGAGTTTGCGGTTGACCGGATTGTCCTCGGCGACCAGCACTTTGAGGCGGCCGGGCACCTGAGCCTCAGCCCGGGGTTCCAAGCGGGACGGTATGGCCGGCTCGGCCGGCGCCACAATCTGCAGCCTGACCCAGAACCGGAAGGTGCTGCCCTTGCCCGGCTCGCTTTCGACCTCCAGCCGTCCGCCCATGCCATCGACGATCTTCGCGGAGATGGCCAGCCCCAGTCCGGTGCCGCCATAGCGGCGCGTGACAGAGCCGTCCGCCTGCCGGAAGGCTTCGAAGATCAACTTCTGCTGCTCCAGCGGAATGCCGATGCCCGTATCCTGGACCTCGAAGCGAACCTCGGCCGCGGTGTCCACCGCCTGCTCGAGCGCGACACGCAGCGACACCGACCCCGTTTCGGTGAACTTCAACGCGTTGCCCAGCAGGTTCAGCAGCACCTGGCGCAGCCGTGACGAATCGCCCATCATCCGATTGGGCAGCGCGGGATCGAAGGTGCACTTCAGTTCCAGACGCCTGGCGGCAGCGCGGCCGGCCAGTGTGCGCACGGCCTGTTGGACGGTTTCCCGCAGCGGGAACTCCTCCCGCCCAATCTCCATGAATCCGGCTTCGATCTTCGAAAGGTCGAGGATGTCGTTCAGCAGGGCGAGCAGGCTATCGGCCGAGATCTTCACGGTCTCGAGGTACTCCTGCTGCTCCGTCGTAAGGGCAGTACCCAGCGCCAGTTCGGTCATGCCGAGGATTCCGTTCATCGGCGTGCGGATCTCGTGGCTGACATTGGCGAGGAACTCGTCCTTTAGCCGGTTGGCGCGGTCGCTCTTCTCTTTTTCCGTCCGCAGTTGGCGTGTGCGCTCCTCCACCGCCCGCTCCAGTCTCTCCGTCTCTTCCCGATGTTGGGTCTTCGCACGTTGGACGCGCCAGGCGCCGGCCGCAATCAAGAGGAGAACCACCAGTCCCTGCAGGTATCGATTGGCCCACCACGGCGGCATGATCGTGAAGGAGAACACGGCGGGCTCGCGGCTCCATTCCTTGTAGCCGTCAAAGCCGTAGACCTCCAGCCGGTAGTGTCCAGGCGGCATCTCGGCAAACTGCATCTCACGCTGAGCGGTGTTCTGCCATTCCGACGAGAGCCCGACGACCCTGTACCGGAAGCGCTGACTGGACGGCCGGGAAAAAGACAGAACGGCGAATCGGACCAGCAACGTGTTCCACCGGTAGTCCACCTCGGCCTTGGTGAGCAGGGATTGAGGGTGCCCGCCCAGTTGCACTGAAGTGAGAACGACGCGGGGCGCCCCCGTAGTCGCCTTCACCTCGGACTCATGGAAGCGGGAGAGCCCGGCGCTGGTGCCAATCCACACCGTCCCATCCGGTTCGGAGGCGAAAGCATCCGAATTGCAGTCATCCCAAACCAACCCGTCGCCCCGCCTGTATTGCGCCCACTGCTTTCCGTCAAATACCCCGACGCCGCGATCGCTGCCCACCCACATGTTGCCCTTCATGTCGAAACGCGTGAAATAGACCTGGTTGGAGGGCAGTCCATCGGCGGGCGTGAGATGGGAGAATCGCAGTTTATCGCCGTCGCGCACAGCTCTCGTCAGGCCCATGCCGGTCTGGTAGGCGATCCAGATCGTCCCGTCCGGCCCCTCGCCCAAAGACCAGACTCCCTCGGACTTGAGACCCTCCTTGTCGCCGTATCGGAGCCAGCGCCCCTGCGTCCGCCGGAACAGCCCCTCCTTGGTCCCGTACCAGATCTCGCCGTTTCGCATGATCTTCATGGTCAGGCCCTGTTTGTCCGCGCCAGGAACCGCTACTGGTTGAAAGTGATGGGTCGTCCGGTCGAAGATGAAGAGCCCGTTCTTCGTCGTGGCCGAGAGCCACAGGCGGCCATCGCGGTCGATCTCGATGTGGGAGATATAGTTGTTCGGGGCCAGTTCGGGGAGTGGGTAGCGCTCGACGCGTCCCGTCTCGGGATGCACATGGGCCATCCCAGAGCCGCGCAGTCCGGCCCACAGACTCCCATCACGATCCATGATTAGCGATTGGATCTCCTCGCCACGCAGAGCCGGAATCGGATCGAAATGGTAGCTCTCCGGCTGCCGCCGCCCTCGATAGAGTCCCCCTCGCGTAGCCACCCAGATGGAGCCGCGCCCGTCCGGAAGGATCTGCCAGACGAGTTCGTCGTTCAGCCCCTCCGTGTAGGTGTAGCCTTCCCACTCACCGTACCCGATCCAGCGAAAAAGGCCGCGGCCCAATAGGCCCACCCACATGGCCCCGTCTTTGTCCCGGAAGATCATGGAAACGTCGTTCGCGGCCAGCCCCTGCGCCCTGGTCACAAAGTGCCATTTCGTGCCCTCCAGAATCGCGAACCCTTCCTTGAGAGGCACGAGCAGTCGCCCTTTGTTGTCCAAAGCCAACTGCGGGACCCATGGACTGCTCAGCGACCGGTCGCAAGGCACGGGCACAAAAACATCGGCTCCAGCCCGCCGAACCATCACAAAGGAGTGGCTCCGAACCCAGAGGTTGCCGTCCGCATCCTCCAGCATGTACTGCCATGGTTCCTTGGGCGGCTCAGACCACTTGGCGGCCGGCACTTCGGTTTCGCCCTCCAACCGGCAGATGGAGTTGAGGCAGCCAAACCAGACCTCATCGCGACCGTTCACCATGACGCTGGCGACCCGGCTTTTCACTCCGGTTGCATAGTGGAAGTTCCAGTCGCCTTGCTTCCCTCGATTGCCAATCAATAGGCCGGCGGGCGTCGCCACATAGACCCGTCCCGAACGGTCCGAAGCCACGCCCTGGGCGCCCACCACCTTCTTCGCCGGCGCGATATCCACGCGCTCAAACCGGGTGCCGTTCTGCATCCACAGACCCACCTGAGTGCCCAGCCACAACGTCCCATCCGGACTCTGGTGCAGAGACTGCAGCGAGGTGGCCGGGACGCCATCCTTGGCACCGAACTCGGTAAAGCTGTGGCCATCAAAACGGTATAGTCCGTTCTGGGTACCGACCCAGAGAAACCCGTCCCTATCCTGGATCACCTGCTCAACCGCCAGATTCAGCAGGCCATCCGCATAGCCAAACTCCTGAAAAGCAAACTTTTGGGCGAGCGCGCTCGGCGCCAGGCAGAGTCCTGCCAAGCAAGCCGTGAGCCAGACTCTGCTCGCACGCATGTCCATATCGGGTGTATCGACGGATTGGCCGAGAAAGTTGAGCGTTGTGTAGGCAAGCTGACAAAGGTTTTACTGAAAACATGAGGGGGATCGTCCCCAACCGGCCTCCGGAGACGAATCGCCTGCTCTACACTGGGAGAATCTCTCGGGAAGGGGCTTGCCACCGGGGCCGTTCATGAATCGCGAATATCACAACTGGTACAGCCAGCGCCTCGGGCGAGGAATGGATCTGCTGCTGTTCGGGCACGGGGGTACGCCGACGCTGGTGTTCCCCAGTTCCATGGGCCGATTCTTTGAATACGAGGATCGAGGAATGGTGGAAGCCCTTCGTTGGCAGCTAGATACGGGCCAGAGAATGCTGTTCTGCGTCGACAGCGTCGACTCGGAGAGTTGGTACAACCGCGGCATCCACCCCGCCGACCGCGCACGGCGGCACGTACAGTACGAAGAGTACCTCCTCAACGAAGTACTACCCCTCATGCGGTCCCGCACCGGTCATCATCGAATCGCCGTCACCGGCTGCAGCTTCGGAGGCTACCATTGCACGAACTTCGCGCTCCGCCATCCCGACTGCGTCCACACCTGCGTCTCCATGTCCGGCGCGTATGACATTAAGTCGTTTCTCGACGGTTACTACGACGACACCTGTTACTTCAATAACCCGGTGGACTTCGTGCCCAACCTATCGGACGCCTGGTACCTGGATCAGTACCGCCGTGAGATTCGCTGGGTGTTCGGCGCCGGTGAGCACGACATCTGCCTGGAGGCCAACCGCCGCATCTCGGCCATCTTCGATGCCAAAGGCATCCCGCACTGGTTCGACTTCTGGGGTCTGGGTGCCGTTCACGATTGGCCCTTGTGGCAGTTGATGTCCAGGAAGTACCTTAGCTAGAACGCTGACTCATCTTCAACGGAGGACGAAGTGATGAAGAGGATCGGGCTTTTGTACGGGATGGAGAACACCTTCCCCATGGCGCTGGTGGAGCGCATCAACGCGCGGAAAGTCGACGGCGTCGTGGCGGAGAGCCTGATGACCGGGGCCTTCCGGATGGACCGGCCCAGCGGCTATGAGGTCATCATCGACAGGATTTCGCACGACATCCCGTTCTACCGGGCCTACCTCCGCAATGCCATCCTGCATGGGACCAAGGTGATCAACAACCCGTTCTGGTGGAGCGCGGACGACAAGTTCTTCAACTACGCCCTGGGCGAGCAGATTGGGGTAGCCGTACCCAAAACCGTGATGCTGCCCCACCACTCCCATCCGCCGGGCACCACGTCGCAATCGATGCGCAACCTGATGTACCCACTCAACTGGGAAGAAGTATTTGACTACATTGGCTTTCCCGCATTCATGAAGCCCCATTTGGGCGGCGGCTGGCGCAACGTCTACAAGGTAAACACGCCCGACGAACTGCTCATGTCCTACAACGAAACCGGCGACCTGGGCATGGTGCTGCAGGAGTGCATCGACTTCACCGACTACTACCGTTGCTACGTCATCGGCCGCGAGAAGGTGCACGTGATGGCCTACGACCCCCGCCTCCCCCATGAGCAGCGCTACGTGAGGGAGGCCGACCCGAAGCAGTCGCCCCTCTACGACCGGATCGTGGCCGACGCCCTGAAGTTGTGCCGGGCCCTGGGGTACGACATGAACACCGTGGAGTTCGCCGTACGCGATGGCGTCCCCTACGCGATTGACTACCTGAATCCGGCACCCGACGCCGACCGCTTTTCCGTCGGTGAAGAGAACTTCGAGTGGATCCTGGAGGCCATGGCCGACCTGGCCATTGCCACGGCCCTAAGCCCCGCACTACCCCAGGACGACTTCCACTGGGGCCGCTTCCTGGCCGGCGGCCAGCGATAGGACGAACAAGGAGACCTGCATGACGCGCCCAAGCTTCACCATCGGCATTGAAGAAGAGTACATGACCGTCGATCCGGTCACGCGGGAGCTCCGCAGCCACATCGACGCCGAGATGATCGAGCAGGGCAAACTGGTGCTGCGGGAACGCGTCAAGCCCGAGATGCACCAGTGCGTGGTCGAGGTCGGCACCGAGATCTGTCACAACATCCAGGAGGCCCGGGCCGAGATCACCACCATTCGCCGTCACATGGTGGAACTGGCCAAGGCCAACGGACTCCGCCTGGCGGCGGCCGCGACGCATCCCTTCTCCCACTGGCGGAATCAGAGCATCTACCCGGACGAGCGCTACCGCGTCATCGTCGAGGACATGCAGAATGTCGCGCGTGCCAATCTGATCTTCGGCCTCCACGTCCACGTCGGCATCGAGGACCGCGAGACGGCCATCCACATCATGAATGCGGCCCGCTACTTCCTGCCGCACATCCTGGCCCTCTCCACCAATTCGCCTTTCTGGCTGGGCGACGAGACGGGCCTGCGCAGCTACCGCTGTAAGGTCTTCGATAAATTCCCCAGAACCAACATCCCCGACTACTTCCAGAGCTACGGCGAGTACGAGAGCCTGGTGAACCTGCTCATCCAGACCGGCTGCATCGACAACGCCAAGAAGATCTGGTGGGATCTGCGGCCGCACCCGACGTTCTCCACCATCGAGTTCCGCATCTGCGACCTGCCCATGCGGCTCGACGAAACCATCGCCCTGGCCGCCCTCATCCAGGCCACCGTCGTCATGTTGTGGAAGCTGCACTCCAACAACCAGGGCTTCCGCCTCTATCGCCGTATGCTGCTCATGGAGAACAAGTGGCGCGCCGTCCGCTATGGCATCAACGGTAAACTCATCGACTTCGGAAAACGGATCGAACTGCCATTCCGAGACCTGATGGAGGAGTACTTCCAGATGGTGACACCGGTGGCCGAAGAACTAGGCAGCCTCGACGAGATCAACTATCTGCGAAAAATCCTGGAAGAGGGTACTGGCGCCGACAGACAACTGAAGGTCTTCCACGAAACCGGCGACCTGAAGGCCGTCGTGGACTACATCATTCAGGAAACGGAGGCGGGGCTCAATTGATCCCATTCGACCCTGAGTTGACACCCGGTGCACGGAACGCGGTCCGCATCTGCTTGCGAGTCCAGCCTCAAGAAAAGGTGACCGTCATCACCGACACGGTCTCGCGCGAAATCGCCGCCGCGTTGGAAGCGGCCTTGGCCGAAATCGGAGCCCCTTACCGCACTTTCGTGCTCGAGGAGTGCGCCCCCCGCCCTCTGGAGGCCATGCCGCGGGTGGTACTCGACGACATGGAGTCGAGCCAGGTCAGCATCTTCGCGGTCGTCGCCCAGCGCAATGAGCTGCGCAGCCGGATGCAGATGACCGACGTCGTCAACCGCCGCAAGATCCGCCACGCTCACATGGTCAACATCGAGAAGCGGATCATGCTGGAAGGCATGCGCGCCGACTACCTGGCCGTCGACGACCTGAGTCTCCGCCTGCTCGACATCACGCGCCCGGCGAAACAGATTCGAGCCACCAATGCCGCCGGCACCGACATCGTGGCGACCATGAACCCCGACTACAAGTGGCTCAAAACCAGCGGCATCATCAGTGAAAACACCTGGGGCAACCTGCCCGGCGGCGAGGTCTGGACCACGCCGGGTGAGGTCAACGGCACCTTTGTCGTCGACGGCGTCGTGGGCGACTACCTGTGCGCGAAGTACGGCGATCTGGCCGCGACTCCTCTCATCTTGCGGATTGAGGGCAACCGCCTGAAGGAGGCTCATTGCGCCGACAAAGAGCTGGAAGAAGAGTTCTGGAAGTACACCCATACCGATGAGAATTCCGACCGTGTCGGCGAGTTCGCCATCGGTACGAATCTAGGTGTCCGTGACGTCATCGGCAATATTCTCCAGGATGAGAAGATCCCCGGCGTCCACATCGCCTTCGGCAACCCCTACGGCGACCACACCGGCGCGCAGTGGTACTCGTCCACCCACATCGATGTCGTGGGCCGGCGCTTCACCATCCAGGCGGACGACCGCCTCATCATGCGGGCCGGGGAGTTCCTTTTGTGAAGGGCGACGAGCTGCGGCGGCTGTTCAACGCGCACTTCACGCCGGAGCGCTACGCCCGCTTCCAGTCCCTCATCGACGGGCGCAGCGGGACGCACGTCGGCTTCCGCCTTTGCGAAACGCCCTGCTTCTTCGATTGGGATTTCATGCAGCGCATCTCCAACGAGGGCCGGGCGCTGATCGAACAACTCGTCGACGATCCTGAGTACCGGAAGATCTCCGACGCCTCGCTGCCGGAGAAATACCGTGTACCCGGCGAGCCGCACGACCCCACGTTCGTCCAGGTGGACTTCGGCGTGGTGCGCGGCGACGATGGACTCCTGCATCCCAAGCTGGTCGAGATACAGGGCTTCCCTTCCCTCTATGCTTTCCAGCCTGTGCTGGCGCAAAGCTATCTCGACGCCTATGAACTACCCGGAGATCTGCACTACCTGTTGGACGGCCTGGACAATCCGGAATACCTGACATTGCTCCGGCAATCCATCGTCGGCGATCACGACCCGGAAAACGTGGTGCTACTGGAAGTTGACCCCGA
The DNA here is from genome assembly GCF_963665245.1 of uncultured Paludibaculum sp. NCBI lineage: Bacteria > Pseudomonadati > Acidobacteriota > Terriglobia > Bryobacterales > Bryobacteraceae > Paludibaculum > uncultured Paludibaculum sp. Next base: position 1,227,079 of record NZ_OY762269.1, on the reverse strand, counting down.
GCACCAGAAGACCCGCTGCGACTTCCTGCTGACGGAACGGATGCTCGGCGTGCGGGCCGTGTGCGTGACACGCATCACGAAGCGCGGAGCGAAACTCTACTACCAGCGCGATGGCCGCGACGTGGAAATCCGGCGCATCTACAACCGCGCCATCGTCGACGAGATCGAACGCCGGCAGGTGCCCATGCCCTTTGACTGGCGGGACGACCTCGATGTCGAGTGGGCCGGCCACCCGAACTTCTATTTTCGAGTGTCGAAATTCTCCATCCCCTACCTGCGTCACCCGTCCGTACCGCAAACGCTCTTTCTGGATCAGGTTCGAGAGGTCCCCGAAGACCTTTCCAAATGGGTCCTGAAGCCCCTCTACTCGTTCGCCGGCCTGGGCGTCGTCATCGGCCCGAGCCGCGCGGACATTGACGCGATCTCCGCCGCCCAGCGGGCCAACTTCATCCTCCAGGAACGCGTCGAGTTCACGCCCGTCGTCGAGACGCCCCACGGGCTGACCAAGGCCGAGATCCGCGTGATGTACATCAACCGGCGCCCGGTCACGCACATCATCCGCATGGGCAGGGGCAAGATGATGGGCGTGGATCACAACAAGAACATGGAGTGGGTGGGCGCCAGCGCGGCGCTGTACCATGAAGAGTCATGATGCCGGACGCGGAAGATCTACTGGAACATGTTTTCGACTATCTGTGTGAGGAGCAGGCCGAATCGGTGGCCGACATCACCGACGAAGAGATCCGTCGACGCGCGGCGCTGGGGATCCGCCGGGCGCAGAGCCACGGCTTTGAGCAGCCTGAAGCGATCACGGCTTACGTCTCGCTGATGTTTCTTGTGGCTCCGGATTTCGACACACACCCGAGCATCGGCAAAGTCCTGGCGGACAGCAGCGCGCCCGCGGCCCAGAGGATCAAGCAGATGTTCGAAAAGACCCGGGAAGAGGACTGGGAAGAAGCTGCGGAAAAGACCCGTGGCTGGGACGCGCTGGACTGACGGTCTGCAGCTCCCCACATTCGGATTCGCCCGCACGCCGAGGCTGCTAGAATACAAGCGAGCGCGCCCGTAGCTCAGTCGGATAGAGCGTCTGGCTTCGAACCAGCAGGTCGGGAGTTCGAGTCTCTCCGGGCGCGCCAGAAGCCCCGCCCTTCAACCTGCGACCGGCACCGCCTCCGTCGCATACTCCAAGGCCCGCTGTGCATGCAGCACCGTGGTATCAAACAGCGGCAGATCGCAATCCTTCGACTGGATCAACAGCGGAATCTCCGTACAGCCCAGCACGACCCCCTCGGCGCCACGTCTCCGCAGGTCCGCAATCACCATCTGAAACACCTGCCGTGATTCTTCCCTGATCTCGCCCCGGCACAACTCCTGGTAGATGATGTCACTGAGGCGCAGTTGATCGGCTTCCGCCGGAACCAATGCTTCGACCCCGGTTCTCTGCAAACCCTCCCGGAAGAACGCCTCTCGCATCGTGAACACAGTCCCTAGCAACCCCACCTTGCGCACTCCCGCTCGCTCGATCGCCCGTGCCGTGGTCTCCACGATGCTGATCAGCGGCATGTCGACCGCCGCCTGCACTTCGTCGAAGACGATATGCATCGTATTCGTGGAGATCAGTCCAAAGTCGGCGCCCGCCCGGTGCAGCGCGTTCAGGGACGCGGCCATCGCGTCGGCGGCCTCGTGCCAGCGATTCTGATGCTGCCAGTCGACATACTGCTGGAAATTGACACTGTAGATGAGAATCTCCGGATACCCGAAATCGCCGTGCGCCCGCACGTAGCCGCGGGTGATGTGCTCATAGTAAGCGACTGTGGATTCCGGGCTCAGTCCACCGAGAATGCCGATCTTCTTGTGCATTGTGAAGCCCCTACCTTTCCACCGGCAAGCCGGCCGCCTGATAGGCCACGAAACCGCCAGCCAGCGAGAAGACGTTCGTATAGCCCATCTTCTGCAGCTTGTCCGCCGCCAATGCGGACCTCACCCCGCCCTGGCAATAGAGCACCATACGGGTTGTCTTTCGGGGAACCGCCGCACCGATTCGCTCGTCCAGCGCCCACCGGGAAATATGCAAGGCGCGAGCCGCATGTCCGGCCTGCCACTCACTATCCTCGCGGACATCGATCAGGACCGGCCTCTGGCCCGACGCGTTCCACGACTTCAAATCAGCCGGAGCAATCTCTCTGATTCGAGCCTTGACCTCCTTGATGGAGGCGGGTAGGCCCGCATCCGGGCTCGTACCCTGCGCCCCAATCGAATCGCACGAGGCGCATAGAGCGCCGGCCAGCACCATCATCGGCACCCAACGCATATCGATCATCGGACTTCTCCATGTCGAACCAGGCTGTCAGACATCCCGTTGCAGTTCCAGAAATGTCGCCCAGGCATGAGCGCGTTCGACCCCCTGGCCGTCCGTGAGACTGGCCTCCGCCGAGACCAGGCGCTTGCGCTTCTGCACCACCCAGCCACGGACAGTCAACTGCTCGTGCGGCGCCACACTATGCCGGAGCCTCACCCGCAACTCACAGGTGAGCGCCCGAATTCCGGCGCCCGCAACGGACTTCGACATGGCCTCATCGAGAACCGTCGACACGATGCCCCCGTGGATGACATCTTGGAACCCCTGCCACGCCGCATCGGTCTGCCACTCGGCCCGTACCCGCTGCGCCCCGTCCGGCTCAAATCGGAGATGGAGTCCATGTGGATGACGCCCGCCGCAAGCAAAACACAGCTCGTTCGAGCCTACCCACGGCGCGCCGGTGCTCGCAACGCTAGTGGCAGCCATGTTCGTGGCCCGCCCCGTGATTGCAGGAGGTAACGCCCGTCACGAGCGTCCCTTTCAGATAATCCTCAACAACGGCGTTGGTGGAACGGCTCTCCACACCGGTCAGCACGTCGATGCCGGCCGCCTGGAAGAGGGACCTCGCTCCGGCACCCATCCCGCCGGCAATCACGAGGTTCGCGCCGTTCTCGTGCAGCCACCGCGGCAGTACGCCGTGCGCGTGCGGCGGCGCGGGCAGCACCGCGGAGTGGACGACACTCTTCGCCGCGACATCCACATCAATCAATTCAAACTGCTCGCAATGGCCGAAATGCTGAGCCAGCAGTCCGCCCGAGACCGGTATCGCTATTCGCATGACAGATCCTCTTAGATGCAACTAGCACCTATGCTATGCCCGACCGAAAGCGATTGTCAATGGACGTCGCAATCCACCGGACCCCGCACACCGCACAAGAGCGCGGCCATGAACCTTGTCAGCACCATGGCCGCCGCCAGCCTCGCGGCCGTTCCGGCGGAACCCAACAGGAGTAATATAGGAGCGCAGCAGGAATAATCGATGCCTATTTCCTATAAATTGTCGTCCATTGTCGTCTTGTTATGCTCACTCAATCTGTACGCCCAGCACAGTGATTTAACAACAACCGGCGACGGCAGCGTGTTGTACTTCACAACCAGAATGGTGCAAACCGGATCGGACCAGCCAAGCCACGGAAAAGTCTTTCGCCTTGGGCCGGCCGGATTGGAAGCCGTGGTGGTTCGCAGCATCGAGGTCACCGACCATGGCGGACCGATTTCGAATTACTACGACGTCCTCGGAGTCGACATCTCCGGCGACGGCAGCACGCTGGCCACTGTAGCCGCCCGCGATTGCCATGCGTTTGGGTGCACCGCCATGTCCAACGTCAACACAACCGTGGAGAGCAAATCTTCGAGCCAGGACTTTGACGGCCCCTCACGGCTGAGCGCAAATGGCCGCTACTTGGTCAACTCAACAACAAGCGTGCCGCGCAGAATACTGCCGCTTCAGCAGTGGGATCTGGTGACCGGCGAGTCCTGGACCGTGTACACATCCCTCTTTCCGCCCATGGCGCCGACCGGGCGTATGGTGGCTGACAACGGTCTCGTCGTCGCGCTGCGCGACAATCGCGATCTCACGGTCTGGGACCACGGCGTACCCCGGCAGTTGACCTTCGGCAGCGAGACCATCCTCGACTCCACCATCGACGCCGTCGGCCAGTCGGTCGTATTCACCTCCCGTTGGCCCGCGCCCTACGACGCCTACACGCGCCTGCGCCGCGTGGACCTCGCCACCGGGTCTCTCGTCACCATCCACGAAGAACTACCCGACTATGCCCAGCCCAGCCTGACCACCGACGGCTCCGCGATGACCTTCGTCAGCGGCGGCCAGATCTACTTCATCAACAGCAACGGCTCCGGACTTCGCCAGGTGACCTCCGAACCCGACGGCATCCGCAGCGCGGTCCTCTCCGGCAACGGCCATGTCGCCTATGGACTCACCTACGGGGGGCGCCTGGTGCGTGTCGACATGGAAACGGACGCAGCCACCGAACTCCTGGGCCGCGCCGTGAGCCTGGACAGCACCACCTACTACACCGTGCCCGGCTCCGCGCTTGTCATCGCGGGTTCGGCCCTGGACGAACCGGACATCGCCGTCACCGTCGGCGGCGTGACCGCCCCCATCATCGACACAGCCCCAGGCCAACTGACAATCCAGGTCCCCTGGGAGGTTCCCCTGGGCGACGCGACGCCGGTCCATCTGGAAACGGCCGCGCAGTACGCCTTCTCCACCGCGCTGGATACCACGGTTCACACGGTGGACTGGCAGGCCGCGCTCTTCGGTGCACCCATGCACGAGCAAGGTGACCGGCCGGTGACCCGTGACGATCCCGCCACCCCGAACGAGACAGTTCACGTCTTCATGACCGGCCTGGGACCAGTATCCGCGCCGGTGGAAACAGGCGTCCTTCAGCCAGCCGAGCCGGCACCGGTGCTCACGCCCGCGTTGGAATGCTCCCTGGTCAACTCGTCTCCAACCATCGTCGTAGACGTGCCGTACGCGGGTCTGGAGCCGGGCGCCCTGGGTCTGTACCGCGTGTCGCTGCGGATGCCACCCGCCTCCGACCCCTCCACACCCCAGGAGGTGTGGGCCGGCTGCAGTTCGGGCAGCATTCCGCAACACTACCTTTCAGTGCACATTCCGTTCCAGGACTGAAGGCTGCCGCGCCTCTAGTCCACGCAGCGGTTTCAGAGTCCCCCGTCCGTTTCGGACTACGATGGTTGTGTAGATACTCAAACCGAAGCCATGACACGCTTTCTTCTGCCCTTCCTACTCATCTTCACGTGCGCCGGCGCCGATCGCCTGGCCGATCTGCCGGACCCGCTCGTCGGTACCGACTCAAAGTACGAGCTGTCCCGCGGCAACACTTACCCCGCGATCTTCATGCCTTACGCCATGGCGGCCTGGACCGCCCAAACCGGCGAAGGCGGCTGGCCCTATCAATACGCCAAGGACAACATCCGCGGCTTCCGCATGACCCACCGTCCCTCGGCCTGGACCATCGACTGGGGCTCGTTCTCCCTCATGCCCGGCACCGGCCCTCTTAAGGTCCTGTCCGATGAACGCGGATCCAAGTTCCGCCACGCCAACGAGACCGCCCGCGCCTATCGCTACGACGTCCTGCTCGACGACTATCAAACCCGCGTCTCCATGGCCCCCACCGCCCACGGCGGCATCCTCCGCTTCACGTTCCCCAAAACCGGACCAGCCTGGGTCGTCCTCGACGCCAACAAGGGCGGCAGTTCCGTCCACATCCACCCCGAGTCGAACCGCATCACGGGAACCAATTCGCTCACAGCGAAAGGTTCGACGCCCGGCTTCGCGCTCTACTTCGTGGCTGAGTTCGACCATCCGTTCTCGACCTTCGGCACCTGGAACGACAAAGGCGAGAAGGACACGGCAAAGGATCGCACCGGCCCACACACGGGCGCGTACGTGGGTTTCCAAACAGCCAACGGCGAAGTGGTCACTGTGCGCGTCGGCACGTCTCTCATCAGCCTGGAACAAGCCGAGAAAAGCCTGAAAGAGGAGCTACCCAAGGCCGACATCGAAGCGGCGGCAGAGGCCGCGGCGCGCGTCTGGGATCATGACTTGGCGACGATCGAGCTCCAAGGCGGCACCGCCGATCAGCGCCGCACCTTCTACACCGCCCTCTACCACTCGCTCCAGTTCCCCCGCATGCTGGACGAAACCGGTGCCGGAGGAGCCACCGTCCACTACGGCCTCTACGACGGCAAGGTTCACCCCGGACCCATGTTCACAGACATCGGCTTCTGGGACGTCTTCCGCGCCCAGTTTCCGCTGCTCACTGTCATCAACCCTTCTCGCAACGCCGAAATCATGCGCGCCATGGTCAATACCTACGAAGAGGGCGGCTGGATCCCCACTTGGCCCAACCCCATCGAGCGCAATGTCATGATCGGCACGCACGCCGACTCGGCCGTGGCCGACGCCTACCTCAAGGGCATCCGCGGCTTCGATGCCGAGAAGGCCTACGCCGCCATCCGAAAGGATGGAGCGCAACCGGGCACCGGAGTGTTCGACGCCCGCCTGGGCATTGAGGACTACCTGAAACTGGGCTACGTTCCGGCTGACGGCGGCGTCCGCGAGTCCGCGGCCCGCACGCTCGAATACGCCTATGACGATTTCTGCATCGCCCAGATGGCTCGCGCCCTCGGCAAGCAGGACGACTATCAGCGCTTCATGAAACAGGCCAAGTCCTATCGCAATCTCTACGACCCCTCCACCGGCTTCATGCGCGGCCGTAATCGCGACGGCTCCTGGCTCACGCCGTTCGACCCGCTGGATTGGGGCGGCGTCTTCACCGAAGGCAACGCCTGGCAATGGCTTTGGTCCGTCCAGCACGACATCCCGGGCCTGATAGAGCTGATGGGTGGACGCGACGCCTTCATCAAGAAACTGGACACCCTTTTCAGCACCACAACGGACTTCAAAGTCGGCGGCTACAAGCAGGTAATCCACGAGATGACAGAGGCCAAGCTCGGCGACATGGGCCAGTACGCTCACATCAACGAGCCAGTCCACCACGTCATCTACCTCTACGACTACGTGGGCCAGCCCTGGAAGGCCCAGAAGTGGGCGAGCCTCGTGATGGAGCGCAACTACAAGCCCGGCCCCGCCGGCTGGCTTGGCGATGAGGACAATGGCCAGATGTCCGCCTGGTACATCTTCACCGCTCTGGGCTTCTACCCGGTGAACCCCGGGCAACCCATCTACGCTTTGGGTAGCCCCCTGTTCCAGCGCGCCACCATCCGTCTGGAGAACGGCAAGAAGTTCACGGTCGAAACGCAGCGCAAATCGGCCGGCGACATCTACGTCCAATCAGTGACGCTGAACGGCCGCCCGCACGAGCGCCCCTGGATCTCGCACAACGAGATCGTGAGCGGCGGGACCCTACGCTTCCGCATGGGTCCGCAGCCCAACGAGAAATGGGGCACATCCGGTCTGCCAACGCCGGACGAAACCTTCGCGGCAACAAAATCGCATTAGCCGGGCCGCCACGATCTTCGCAAGACACCGCGAAGTACGGCGGTCCCCCAGGACCGCGGTCGACGCCCGCGTCGACCCATCTGCAGTGACAACCAGAGCCCGGCGGGCCCACCCGTGTCCGCCGGTCCTCACTCACTCAACACTTTGTCTATATAACCCTTGGCCAGCGCCAGTTCCGCCATAGGCTCGCTCTTCTTGGTCCGAAACACGTAGTTCTCAATCACAATGGGCCCCGTAAAGTGTCCGGCCTTCAAGGCGAGCAGACACTCGCGAACGCCGGCCTTCCCCTCCCCCAACCGCACCTCCGCGCCGAGCCTCGCCGGATCCGTGGGAAACTGCCCGTCCTTCACATGCACGGAAGTCACCCGTGGCAGCAGCTTGCGCAGTGCCGCCGGAGGATTGTCTTTCCCGTACAGCACCATGTTGGCCATATCGAAATTCACGCCCACCTTCGCTCCGCGGATCTGCTCGATAAACCGCAGCAACTCATCCGCGCTCTCCTGTCCCGTCTCCAGCGAAATCGTGACGTCTTGCTTCGCCGCATACTGCGCCACTTCACTGACGGCACGAACCACACGCTGATAATCCGGGTTCTTGGCATCGCTCGGCAGGAAGCCAACGTGGAACGTGACGATCTTGACCTTCAAAGCGGCGGCGAAATCGACGCACTTCTTCGTGTACGCGATCCGCTCCGCCATCGGCCCCGCCGGCACGAAACCCACCGTCTCGCGGATTGTCGCGATATCGGTGTACCGCTCTCCGTCATAGACGGCGACGACAGCGCTCGCTTGAACGCCCGACTCCTTCAACAGCCCGGCGAACTCCTTCGCGCCGTCGGCGGAGTAGAACCGATCCGGCAGCTTGCTGATCTGCACCATCCTCAGGCCCAACGATCGCACGGCCTGCAACGCCTCGCGTGGATCGGTCTTGCCAGTGCATCTCAGAAAGACCCCGACATTCTCACCACGTACCGCGTCCTGCGGAGCGCTCCATCCAGCCACGCTCAGCAACACAAGAGATCCAAGTAGATACCGCATGCCCAAAAGTAGCAATAAGGGAGACGCCCGGCTATCTGTCACCAAGCCACACCCGCTCTGATCCTCGTTCCTTGACACACCCACCCGTGATTCAATGCAAGGTGTGAATCGGCACCACCTCGTCCTCCTCGCCGCCACCTGCACTCTGGCCCTCGCCCAGCCGCAATTTCGTGTCGAGAATCAGCGTGTCCAAGTCTTGGCTGGCAACGAGGTCATCGCCCAATCTCCCGCGGAAGGCCTCTGGTCCATCTCTTGCGACTGGCGCGACAACTGGCCCGCCAACTGGCAGCACGCCCAGCCGGCCAGAATCACCACAGAGGGCGAATGGACGATCCTGGCATCCGAACTCCAGGCTTGCGGAGGCACCTGGTCCCTCCAGGACGCTTACCGCCTGGAAAACGGCCTCATTCACGGACTCCGCCGCTTTACCTGGAAAGGCACACAGCCCGCCACGCACGTCACGCTCTCGGTGCGATTCGAAGCCACCGCCGACTCCGCCCAGCCTCTTCTCCCAGGCATCAACTACTACGGCAACCCCTCCGGCGCCCGCAGCCACCGCGTTCCGGTCTCCACCGGCCAGCCTGGCGAAGAGTCGATCTTCGAAGAGCACCGCTACCCCATGCCCTTCGCGTCCCTCGAACTCCACCGCGGCAGCAAACTCTGGGGCGCCGCTCTCCATTCCATCCCCTCGCCCGCGCCATATGGCAACCGCCCAGACCAGTGGTGGTCCCTTGGCTTCGTTTCCCAAAAGGGATCCTCGGAACTCACCCTCCTCAGCGGGCCCGCCGCCTCCAACGGCCAGCGCTCCGTCATCAAGGGGCTCCAGCGTGGCTTCATGCCCTATCCCGACGCCTGGCTCGCCGTACCGCCCGGCGCCGTCATCGAGAAATCCTTCTACCTTGAAGCCTTCCCCGTCGACCGCGAAGGCTCGGCGTTCCAGCACTCGGTTCTTTCTTCCCTGAACCTCTTCCACCCCTTCTACGCCGGCGACTTCCCGGCCTTTTCCGATATCGTCCGTGCCAAGTACCGCTATGCCAAAACCCGCTGGCACGAGTCGCCCGACTTCAGCACCTTCCAGAAGTACGTCGACCGCCCGCAATCCGTCATGGGCTGGACCGGCCAGGCCGAGGCGCCCGGCTATGCACTCCAAGTCCTCGCGCCCGGACTGAACGACCCCGCCGCCCTCACCTACGCTCAAAGATCCCTCGACTTCCTCACCACCGCCACCTTCTACGACGGCGGCTTCCACAACTGGTACGACCTTCAGAAGAAGAGCTGGGACCGCGCCGAAGTCCTCAACCAAGGCCAGGCCATGCTCGCCTTCGCCCGGGCCATCAGGACCGGCCGCGCCGCTCATCGCAACACCACCAAGTGGGAAGCCTTCCTCCGCAAAGCGTCCGACGTCCACGCCGCCCGGATTCTGAAGGCCGATTGGAAACCCGCCTCCACCAGCGAGGCTTCGTTTGTCGCCCCACTGATCGAGGCCGCCCGCCTCTTCCAAGCCCCGCTCTACCGTCAGGCCGCCCTGAAGGCCGCCCAGCACTATGCCGATCGTCACCTTACTATGCGCGAGCCCTACTGGGGCGGCACCCTCGACGCCTCCTGCGAGGACAAGGAAGCCGCTGCCCTCGCCTTCCAGGGTTTCCTGTCGCTCTATGAGGACACCCACAAACCGGAGCACCTCGCCTGGGCCCGCCACGCCGCCGATGTCGTCCTCACCTACACCTACGTCTGGGACGTCCCGTTCCCGGCCGGTCGCCTCACCGACCACCGAGTCCGTACGCGCGGTTGGACCGCGGTCTCTGTCCAGAACCAGCACCTCGACGTCTGGGGCGCCATCGTGGCCCCCGAGATCTACCGTCTCGGCCAGTTCGACCATCGCGAAGACCTAAAACAACTCGCCCTGGTCATGTACCGCTCCTGCGGCCAGATCATCGACCCCTACGGCAGCCAGGGCGAGCAACTCCAACAGACCAACTACGCCCAGCGCGGAGCCGATGTCGAACTCGCGAAGCTCCGTGGAGACTACAACGAGTCCTGGACCGTCTTCTGGATCACCGCCCACTTCCTCACCGGAGCCGCCCGTTTCGTCGAACTTGGCGTCCCCATCTGGACCCAGCCATGACCCCGATCTCGCGCCGCGCCATCCTCACCCTGCCGGCCCTCGCCTGGGCTCAGCCACCCGTAGCGGCTCAGTCCGGCCTGGCTCACCATCTCTCTCTCTGCCCAACTCGACACTCTCGCGGCTGAGTGGGACACCCGCCGCGCCGCCATCACAACTCCAGCCGCCTTCCAGAACCGCATCCGGTTCATCCAGGCGCGCGTCCGCGAAATGCTTGGGCCCATCGGACCAGCTACTCCGCTGCATGCCGAAGTCACGCGTATTGTGCAACGCGACGGCTACCACATCGAAAACCTGCTCTACCAATCCGCGCCCAATCTCTGGGTCACGGCCAACCTCTACGTGCCAGCAAGCCCCGGCCCTCATCCGTCCGTTCTCTCGCCCTGCGGCCACTACGAAATCTCACGCCAACACCCCGACTACCAGCGCGCATACATCCTGCTCGCCCGCGCTGGGTTCGTTGTGCTCGCCTATGACCCTACGGGCCAGGGCGAACGCCGCCAATACTGGGATCCCGTCACCAAAACGCAGCAGGATAAGCTCCGCAGCGTCGACGAGCACTCCCTCGCCGGACACCTCCTTCTCCTACTCGGACAATCCCTCACCGGCTACCTCGTGCGCGACGGCATGCGGGGCATCGACTACCTGCTCAGCCGCCCCGACGTCGACCCGCAACGCATCGCCTGCGCCGGCCACTCCGGCGGCGGAACCCTCACCATGTTCCTCGCCAATGCCGACCCGCGCATCCGCTGCGTCGTCATCAACGAGGGCGGCACGTTTCACCGCTGGCCCATGCACCTCCAACCCGGCGCCAAGATCCCCATTGCCGACGCGGAACAGAACCTGTTCCCCGCTGCGATCCATGGCATCGACTCCTGCGACCTCCACTCGGCCATCGCCCCGAAACCGCTGCTGGCGCTGATCGAGAACTACAGCCCTGCCTTTTTGGAGACAGCTGCTCACATCCGCCAGCGCTACGAACTCCTGGGCGCAGCCGCGAACTTCCAAACCGCCGAAGCCCAGGCGTCGCACGCCTGGACTCAAAAACTCCGTCTCGCGACGGCCGACTTTCTCTCACGCCATCTGCTGCAAAAACCAGGGCCCACGGAAGAGCCGCCGGCCAACCCCGAGCCGCCCGATGTCCTCAACGTCACCCCATCGGGATCCTTGAAACACGAGCAGCGCGGCCTCACGCTGTTTCAGTTCATCCAGCGCGAAGTCCCCAAGCCTCAGCCGGTTACCTCCGCGGCACTGCGCCAGTTCCTGCGCCTGCCGGCCTTGTCCAAAGCCGAGCCCCGCCGCACCCACGACGAGACCACCAACGGCATCCTCGTCGAAACCTACGACCTGCCCATCGATTCGACGCTCGCCCTCAAGGCCACCGCGTACCACCCGGCCAGCCCTTCTCGCGAGGCGTCGATTGTCCTCGTTGGCGATCACCCCCATGCCACAAACCTGGAATTCGCCCGCCAGGGCCGCCGCGTCCTCGCCGTCGACGTCCGCGGCCTGACCGGGCCGCTGTCCACCAACTTCAGCCATGTCTTCGCGCCAGAAACCGCCCATGCCTACCTCGCCTGGTATCTCAACCAGGACCTCTGCGGCCTGCGAGTCGCGGACACCCTCCAGGCCGTTGCCAGCTCTCGGCTGATCTTCAAAACGACAAGTGTTGTTCTCGAGTCCCGCGGCCTGGCCGGCGTCTGGGCGCTCTGCGCCGCCGCCCTCGATCCCGCCATCTCCGCTACCAACTGTCACGGCCCCCTGCTTTCCTACGCCGCCCTCACGCGGACGGACCGCCACCTCGTCCCTGCCAGCTATCTGGTGCGGGGTCTCCTCCAGCACGCGGATCTGCCTGAAATCGCAGCCCTTATTGCACCCCGTCCGCTCACCATCACGGCTCCGGTCGACGCTATGTTCCAGCCCGTCTCCGTAAGCGAAGCCATTGCTGAATACCGGCCCACGCGCGATGCCTATCGCCGATCCGGACACGCTGGCCGCCTCATCCTCGCCTCCGCGCCACCTCCTTCCGGATAGCCGCGATCAGCCGCTCCATTCCGGCCGCAAACTCCGGAAAAAGATCGACATACTGCCACTGCTCGCTGATCCGGGCAGGGACGCTGCACTCCTCAAGCCGCACTGGCAGGAAGAACAGGTCGTCCAGCGGCAGGCTCCGCGCGCAGTCCAGCGCGTAGCGCAGCTCGCTCTGGAACGTTCCGCGCTTCCCCACTGACCGCCCAGACAGGCACGCCACGAAGAAATCGGCCGTCCGGATCGCCCCTTCAATCGCGCGCGGCCAGTTCTGCCCCGGCATCAACGCGTGCCGGTCCATCCACGTCTGGAAGCCCGACTCCAACAGCGCCAGCCGGATCCTATCCACGACTTCCGCATCTTCCGCCCCATACGCGAGAAAGACCTTTGGCCGCTGCTCCGCCCGGAACTCGATGCCCTCCGCCCCGCGCGTAAACACACCCAGGCTGGCAATCTCCACCGCTTGACCCTGATTCAGGCACCGCCGCAGCAGCCGAGCCACCTGCCGCGTCGTCACCCGTCTATTTGCGGCCACGACCCGGACTCCTCATCACGCTCGACTTCTCAAACCGGAACGACGAGTTCCGCTCCGGCACCAGCCGCCCCAGCCCGGGCAGCGACACAACCTCGCCATTCCTCAGCCGGCTCAGGATCCGTTCCACCGTCCGGTCCAATTCATCCGCGGCCTGCGGAGCGCTCTGCCCGCCAGCCGTCAACAGTTCGATCAGGTACTTATTTGTCATCGCCCGGATTCTCCGACGGCTAGGTGCACCAGTCGCTCGGGCTCAAACCGCGTGTTTCCCATAACACGCAGAATCAAAATAACTTGCTAGACGGAAAATAAATATGGAGCCAGTGTGACCGCTATTTCGACGACGCCAAAATCGCGATTTCCACTCCGCTGCGAGACTAGCGCAACACGAGCCGCGCCAAGCCAGGGTTGCCGGCCGAATCGAACACACGGACCACCACACTGTGCTCGCCCGAGATGGCGTTGAAGCGCACAATGAACCGCTCCTGCTTGCTGTCCGCGATTCCGTCCGCCGCGTCCATCAGCTTCCAGGCCGAGCCGTCAAACGAGTACTCGCCGCGCCGCACCGGCGAATGGGCATCGGTCGCGTCCACGTCGATTTCGATCTGGCTGCCGTTCACCCGCGGGGTGCCCATTGTCACCGTCGGCGGGGTCTGGTCGATCAGCACCGGTTGGCTCACCAGTTCCCCTTCCTTGGCAGCCGTCGGGCTGTTCGCCGGTTGATCGGAAGCCAGGACACGGAAGTAGTAGCGGCCATCGGCAAAGACCTCGGTCTCCTGCATGTACGTGTTGTCGTTGATCTCGCTTTTCAACAACTTCCAGTTGGCCTCGTCTTCGGCCCGGTACCACAGCGAATAGACCAGCTTGTCCCCGTCCGGATCGTCGGCCTGCCAGGCGATGAAGAGCTGCGGAATCCCGCTGCGGCTGATGTTCTGCGTCGGGGTACCGCTGCTGGTGGCCGTGCCCGCGTCGCCGGAATCAGTCACCGTAATGCTGTAGGAGATCGGCGTCTGCGGAGCTGCTGCCGCCGTCTTCTGCGTGGACGCCACCCACTGCGGCGTCACCTGCACACTGCGCACTACCGGCCGTCCGTTTTGCGGCTGGTAACTCAAGGAGACTGAGTCGAGTAGCGGCGACTGGCCGTTCACGGGTTGAAACTCCGCCTGCCATTGGATGTAGCGTGAGTTCGGGCTCGAAACGAGGGCTTTGGCCAAGTCGGTCACAGGCTCCGACCATACGCTCCACGTACGATCGGGGCGCTGCGAATTCCCTGACCGCGTCCGGAACGCGATCTTACCGATGGAAGAATCCAGACGCCAATCCAGCCGGCCCCAGCGCGCCACGTTGCCGGCGTCATGCACCGGTGATTCGTAGACGCCCTTGGCCGCTGGCCGATCGGCGAGCCGGTAGAGCTTCGCCTGATTGCTGGTGGCGGCCACGATGCCCTGTGCCGTGGGCAGCAGCCGGGTAGTTTCCGACTCGTGCGTCTCGAGCAACAGTGTCGCCTTCAAATCCTTGGAAAGACGGTAGATTCGTCCACGTTCATCGGTCGAGAAGACGGGGTCGCCATCCTTCAAAACCAGGTCGAAGACGTTCTCCTCCTTCGACGACCACACCGTCTCCACCATATTGTCGGGCGCAATGCGATAGAGGGCAGCCTTCTCGACGCCGGTGATGTCGACGGGCGCCGGAGTGGGTGGGGTCTCCGCTCCGGTGGCGGCCGGAGGCTTGGCTGCGTCGGGCTTTGGTTTGATGTCGATGCCGGACTGCGCGTTGGCATCGGCCGTGATGGTGATGCTGGATGTCACTACGCCTTGGCTCTGCTGGCTGCTGGCCGCCGCTGCCGCGGCCTGGGCCTGCTTTTGTGCGAGCGCCCCGCCGAGTGCGGCTATGTAGACGGATCCGTCTGGCGCGGGCACGATCGAGCGGATCTCCGGCAGGCTGGAGTCATAGAGAACAAAGGCTTTGTCCCGACCTTCAATGCGAAAGAGGATACCGTTGGGCTCGGTGCCGGCCAGCAGGCGGCCATTGGCATCCACAGCCAGCGCCGTGACATGGGTTTGACCGGTCTCGTACCAGACCTCCCCGCGGCCGTCCGGCGAGACCCGCCATACCCGCCCCTGATCGCCGGTGGCGACATAGACAGCCCCATCCGGGGCGACGGTGATGTTCCAGATGTACTTAGCCGACGGGTTAAAGAATTCAGTGGCTTTGCCGTTTTGAATCCGATAGATGCGGCCGTCCGGCGAGGTGCCGGCGTAGAGGCGGCCCTGCCCGTCCAGGGCTAGGGCAAAGACCTCGGGCTGCGGGGCCGCCCACAAAACCGTGGGTTGTCCACCGGGCTTGACCTGATACACCCGACCCCGGTGCCCGGTGGCAAAGTAGATTGTTCCGTCCGGAGCGGCAATGACGCTCCAGATGCCCGCTTCGCCGGTCGAGGCCAGCGTATCCAGCGACGGAGCGAGCGTCAGACGGCCGTCGCGCGTCAGCGAAATGCCTTGAAACCGGCCCTTTACGAAGTCGGCGAAGGTGTTGCTTTCCCAGGCCGTGGAGCCGCCGGCCCAAAGGCTCGCCATGGCTAGCGCCGCGCATGGCAGGAGTCGTCTCAAGCGATTCATTCCTTTACATCCACTTGAACAGTCTTGGAACCGGAAAACTGGAAGCCCGCGGACGGCATCTCAATGGAAGCTACCAGCGCATTGGGCTGCTGCGTGGCGGTGTGGCTAATAGCCATGGACATAGACGGGGGCAGAATGGGCAAGGTCTCCCCTTGGACCAGCCACGATGCTTGCGATCGCCAGACACGCAGGTAAGGCCTGTCGTTCGGATGGAGGCCGGTGAGGAAGTCGTACAACTGAGGGGCCGAGCGTGGCGGGGTCAATAGAAACTGCTTGAAGTCGGAAAGATTCGCCGAGGGGCCGTCAGTGACCGTGAAATAGAGCGGACCCACCGGAGCACCCACCGGCACCTGGTAGGTCGCCGTACGCGTCATTTCCACGCCATGTTCACCGGCAAAAGTGGCAGTAATCTCCACCGCTTCGCCGGGCCGGACCTCACGCTGAGACGCCCAGATGGCGTCGAGCTGCAGTTGCTTCTTCTCATTCGATACTTCGATGTCCAGATCGAGACCGCGCAACTTGAGCGCATCGAACCCACTCTGCAGGACCGCCGACACGGGCGCGGCGATAGCCGCCGAGACCTGCTGCGGAGCGCCCATGTCCGCCGCATAAATGTTGTCAAACTTCACGGCAGGGGCCCCGTCCATCAGGACTTGGCCTCGCAGAGTGATGGTGCTGACTCCGGTGCTCCGTTCGGTGGCGTCAATGGCCGAGAACACCGCCATCTGCACCAACAAGGGGGTGAAGAGGCGATCCTCCACCATCTCCATCTTGTAGGTCCACTCGCGAGTGGAGCCGCCCCGGCTTCTCACCCTGATGGAGAGTGGGATCATGTCGGCTTTCTTGCCGAGTTCGCCGGAGATGGCGACACTGCGGTCCTGGGTAATCGTACCCAGCCATTCACGCGGAGTCGAGATCTTGAACGATTGATTTTGGCTGGCCAGCAGCGTGATCACCTCGGAACGGGCAAACGGCATCTCGGTATCGCCAATCGCCAGAAAACGATGACCGAAGGCGTAGACGCGGTTACCGTCGACGTGGGTGACCGTGCCGTCGGCGCCGACGTTCAGGTCGCCGCGCACGAGTTGGACGCTAATCATGGAACCGGGTTCGAGCGGGATCTTCGAAGGGCCGGTGGACTTGACGGCGCGGCCGCCTCCGGTCACGCCCTGTACCGGTTCGAGGCCGGCGGCGCGCAGAGCGGGGGCGAAGTAGTCCACCGTGCCATGAGTGAAACCGCTGAGCCAGAAGGGCGTGGCGATCTCCATCATGCGCTGCGGACCAATCTCGACTCCCTGCGATTTGGGCAGCGAGTCGCGGCCATCGTAAGGGAACCGCATGCCTGCGGTCTGCCGTGTGGTTGGGCCAACGGTGAGCATCTCCTCAATGGGGCGGATACCGGCGATGGGGTCCTTGGAGAACGGGAAAGAGAGGGCGACGGCGCCCATGAGCTTACCGTTGTAGTAGACCGGACTCCCGCTCATGCCCTGCATGACGCCGGTCTTTTCGAGGCCGGCACCACTGAGGCGGGCCAGAATGATGGACTGCTTGGGTCCGGCGTTTTCGAGCACCCCTAGCACTTCGACCTGGAACTCTTCCACCTTGGTCCCGGCGAAGACACTGCGGCCCACGGCCTTCATACCGGGCTGCACTTCGCGGAGGGGAAGGATGCCACCGGTCTGCGCCTGGAGGGCGGCCGCAAAGATCGAGCACAGGAAGATCAGAGATGACCGGGGCACGTTCACCATTGTAGACGCCAGTTTCGCGGAAAATGCTTCAGTGCGTTATAGTAATAGCGTATCCTGCCACTGACGGGGCGCGGTAGCCAAGTGGTAAGGCAGAGGTCTGCAAAACCTTTATTCACCGGTTCGACTCCGGTCCGCGCCTCCAAAACCCTTTCTCTAGATGGACTGCCCGAGACGCTCCTCAAAGCGTGCCCGGTAGCTGCGGCTCAGTTTGAGCCGGGTGCCATCCATGAGGAGAACATAGAGCTCGCCATGCGTGCAGGGCGCCAATTCGCGCACGCGATCAAGGTTGACCAGCGTGGAGCGATGGATGCGGATGAAGCGGGCTGGGTCGAGCTGGGCCTCCAGGTCGGTCAGCGCCATACGATGCAGATAGACCTTCTTCCCCACGTGTAGTTCGACATAAACGCCGGCGGCCTCCACCCAGTCGATCTCCTCTGTCTTCAAGAGGATGACCCGGTCGCCGGACTTCACGGCCAGCCTCGTCGGATCGGCGGGGCGCCTTTCCAGCATGGCCAGGACACGGCTGGCCAGTTCGTCGCGGCGCTGCATTTCGATGTGGGCTAGGGCACGGGCCAAGGCTCGTTCAAAGCGCTCGTCGCTGTAGGGCTTCAAGAGGTAGTCCAGAGCGTGCGCCTCAAAGGCCGCCAGTGCGTAGCGGTCGTAGGCAGTCACGAAGATCGTGACGGGCGTGCTCTCGGGGCCGAGTTCCGCCAACACCTGGAAACCATCGAGCACCGGCATCTGGACGTCGAGGAACAGCAGATCGGGCCGCGTCCGGTTGACGGCCACGACCGCATCGGCTCCGCTGGCGCACTCGCCGATGATGGAGACCCGCGCATCCCGCTCGATGAGCTCCCGCAGGCGGAGACGGGCGGGAGCCTCGTCATCGACGATGATGGCGCGCAGCTTCGGCACCTTCTCTCTCCTGTTCGCCCCGGGGCCGGTCTCGAAACGGGATTCGGATAGTGGCGACGACGCCTCCTCCCGGCGCTGCTGTGACCTCGAAATCGTGTGCGGGTCCATATAACTCAGACAGGCGAGCCCGCGTATTGGTGAGGCCGATACCGGCATCGCGTTCAAGCCGCCATCCGGCGGGGAGACCTGTACCATTGTCGGCGACCGCCAGGGCGAGGGTACCGTCGACGCGGGAGGCGCTGATGCGCACCTCGCCGGTTTCCGCGCGCAGGCTGACGCCGTGCACGATGGCGTTTTCCACCAGAGGCTGCAGCAGTAGTCCAGGCAGGAGTGCCTCCCTGGTATTGGCGGCGATGTCGAGCCGGACCGCCAGCCGGTCACCGAAGCGGGCGCGCTGGATGGCGAGGTAGTGGTCTAGTGCGTCGAGCTCTTCGGCGAGGGTCAACTCCTGGCGTTCGCCGGAATCGAGCGAGAAGCGCAGGAGATCGCCCAGGTGCTCGAGCATGCGGCGCGCAAGTTTCGGGTTGCTTTCGACAAACGCGGAGACGGTGTTCAGAGCATTGAACAGGAAATGCGGGTTGAGTTGGGCGCGCAGGGCAGAGAGGCGCGCCTCGGCCAGCAGTGCCTCCAGCCGGACGGCCCGCTGCTCGCGGGTCCGCGCCTGCTGATGGTAGTCGTAGGCGAGATAGGCGCCGATGAGCAACCAGTAGATGGTGAAGTTCCATTGGACACCGCCCATGCGGAAGACCCGATTGATCGTTTCGAGCACCTGGGCGTCGGGCCAATTGCCATGGATAGCGGCATTGAGCGGGGGCAACAGGCAGACGTAGATCGCCGTGAAGAGCAGGCTGAGCGGGATGTGCCACAGTACCCGGCGGCCCAACTGTTCGCGCTCGACAGGCAACCGGCGGTCGATGAGCAGCGCCAGCCAGGCCAGTGTGCCCCAGGTGTACCAGCTCAGCAAGGCGTGCTGAACACCACCGCCCGCGGTGGCCGAGAAGAGCCCGACCACGGTGAGCAAGAAGATGACGGCGAGGGCGGTGGGCCACACGCGCGGGCGGGACTCCGCAGCACGCTCAGTGTGGTTATTGGAGGTGGGCATCGGTTTCACACCCAGTACTGGGCCTGTAGGTGCATTGTACGGCGGATGCGGCCCGATTCCGAGCCGCGCCGGGCCGCTACGAAACATCCGGGAGCCGTTTCGCAACAATTGCGGGGCCAGCCCAAGCGACCACAGCTAGGCTGGACTTCATGTCACATTCGAACCGATTCACTGTTCCGGCCAGCGGAGTCATATTCATCTCCGCCGTTCTTGCGACCGTGGCCGCGGGGCAGGAGGCGCCGCGCGTTCAGAGTTTTCCGCTGGCGGATGGCGAGGCGCTCACCGCAGAAAAGGCGAAGGTAGAGGCAGTGGAGTACAAAGGCCGGAAGGCGGTTCGGCTGACAGCGGGGGCGGGCGGCGGCGGTTACGCGCTGCTGAAAGGCGTCGAGTTCCAGGACGGAATCATTGAAGCCGATGTGGCGGTGAAGACCACCACCCCGCCGGGCGTACGGATGCCGGGTTTTCTAGGCATCGCCTTCCGGGTCCGGACCGGCGGCTCGCACTACGAACTGTTTTACGTGCGGCCGGGCAACTCGAATGCGGACGACCAGGCGATGCGCAACCACACGGTGCAATACTGCGCGGAGCCGGGGTTCGACTGGTACCGGCTGCGGCGGACTTGGCCCTGGGTTTACGAGGCCCATGCAGAGCTGGAACTGGAGCAGTGGATCCACATGAAGTTCGAGGTGGCGGGGCGGCGGGCGAAGCTGTATCTGAACGATTCCGCCAAACCGGCCCTGATTGTGGATGGGCTCAAGGGCGAGGATCTCAAAGGCGGAGTCGCATTGTGGGGTTTTTCGGGCGAGGAAAGCTACTTCGCAAATCTGAAAATCAGTCATGCGAAGGCGGAACCGGTGGCAAATGGTGGAGAAGTGAGCGGAGCGTGGACGGTTCGCTGCGCGACCGATGCCGGTGTCTATGACGGCACGCTGAGCCTGAAACGGGACGGCAATAAGGTCACCGGGACGTGGACGGGCGCTTTCGGTTCGGAACTGCCAGTCACCGGAACCTGGCGTGATGGTTATGTGGAACTGGGCTTTAGCGGCACCTGGGCGACACCCAATGACAAGCCGGGCGCGGCGCAGGCTCTGCTGGCCGGATGGATCGACGGCCCGTCGGGGCGCGGCCGGATGAAAGTCGTGGATCGGGCCGACGGGCAATGGACGGCCGAACGCAAGCAGTAGAGAGCGCTGCCGAGAAAACGGCTGTCCATCCGAGCGGTCGTTAGCGATCACATTTACGTCGAAAGAGAGGTACGCAGCATTAGGAATGCGCCGGAGTTGAATCTGTACTTCTATTCCGCCACGCCAGATCGATGGCGGGCAACAGGATGGAATCGGTTCACGAAGCCCATAAAGGTATTTAAGAACTCTATATCCTATTCAGTAAGTACTTTGTTATCTTTCTGCTACGCAATCTGTTTAATCTTGTAATTTTTCTATTGACGCCCATGTATAGTCGCACTAGTATGAATACGCTATTCCGTCCGGGATGACGGGTCTGGGGTCCTTGGGTTGGGTTTCTCGATTTTTGCCGGGGCACTTGGACGGAACGCATCGTAACGGATGGGCTTGCGAAAGGGGCAAGTTTTCAGATGACCAAGTCGCTCAGGATCGCCCTCGTAGTGTTTGGTGTCTCCCTCACGGCGGGGGCACTTTATGCGCAATCGGTCTTTGCCACGCTTACCGGCGTCGTCTCGGATCCCGCACAGGCTGTGATTCCCAATGCCAAGGTCACGCTGAAAAACTCCGCCTCGGGCGACGTTCGTACGACGATGACCAACTCAGAAGGGTATTACACCTTCGCTTCGGTTCCGATTGGGACCTACGGCTTGACGGTGGAAGCCTCGGGATTCCAGACACAGAAGATGGATGGGCTCTCGTTCTCGGGCTCCGACAAGCGGAACGTCGACGTCGCCTTGAAGGTGGGCTCGACCTCGGAGACGGTGGAAGTGTCCAGCATGGCGGACATCGTAGCTCCGGTGGATTCCGGAGAAAAGTCGGCCACATTGAACGTGAAGCAGTTGCAGGATTTCTCGGTGGTGGGCCGCAGCGCGGCCGAGTTCATCAAGATCATGCCGGGCTTCGCGATTGCGGGCACGGGCACGGAGAACCGGGCGAACTTCACAGGTGAGACGATTGGCATCAATGGCAACGGCGACGGCGGCAGCCAGAGCGCGTTCAATGGCGCTTACAGTGTGAACGGCCTGCCGGGCGGCTCGTTGGATATCACGGCGGATGGCGCGCATGTCTCCGACCCGGGCTGCAATTGTGCGACGCCGGTGAATCCGAACACGGATATGATCCAGGAGTTCAAGGTGCTGACCTCGAACTTCGGCGCGGAGAACCAGAAGGGTCCGGCCGTGGTGAGCAGCGTGGCGAAGTCGGGTGGCCGTGATTTTCACGGCGGCGCATATATCTATGCACGCCACTACGCGATGAACGCGAACGACTGGCTGAACAACCGCCTGGGCCTGCCGAAGCCGGAGAACAAGTATTTCTTCCCCGGTGGCAACATCAGCGGCCCCGTGCTGATTCCCGGAACGAACTTCAACAAGAACCGCGACAAGCTCTTCTTCTTCGCCGGGTATGAGTATTACAACCAGAAGCTGGACACGGGCGTGTTGCGCGCCACCGTTCCCACGGCCAACATGAGGACGGGGAATTTCAGCCCGGCGGAACTGGCAAACCTGGGCAAGATCACGTCTTCGGGCGGCCCGCCTCAGCAGATCACGGATCCGAGTATTCCGGGCGGCATCATCCCGGCCAGCCAGATCGACAAAGGAGGACAGGCGCTGATGAACCTGTTGCCCAAGGCAAACTCCGATCCAAACGCGAACGGTGGGTATAACTACGTCCAGCAGATCGGCTTCAACCAGAACAGCAACCAGTTCATGACCAGGGTCGACTACAGCATCAGCGACTCGACCAAGTTGTTTGTGCGCTACAACCGCCAGTGGGAGAATCAGCAGTTTCCGGTGGGCTTGTGGTGGCGCAACGGCAACCAGGTGCCCTATCCGACACCAGTCATCGGCAAGAACAGCTCCGATTCAGTTTCGGCGAGCCTGACGCATGTCTTTTCGCCGACCCTGACCAACGAACTGGTGGTTGCCTATACGAGCATCAAGTTCCCGAACGTGTTCGAGGATCCCTCGAAGGTCGATCGCACCAACGTCGGATATCCGTATAAGGGCCTGTGGAAGAACGGCGTGGCACAGATCCCCTCGTTTACCGGCTGGGGTGGCGAAATGGCCACGATCCTCAATCCCGGCGGATTTGAAGTGGGCGGCAGCCGCGGCTTGTTCGCCGATAAATACCTGCCTACGATCTCAGACAACATGTCGAAGGTGTGGGGCACGCACACCGTGAAGTTTGGCGCGTTCTACGAATACATCCGCAACAACCAACCGGCGAACGGCAATACGAACGGACAGATCGTCTATTCGAACACGGCGGCGAACTCCAGCGGCAGTGTCTATGGCGACATGGTCCTGGGCCGCGTGGGCGGCTACAACGAGCAGAGCTTCAACCGGCTGAACGACATCTCATACACCACGTTCGAAGCATTCGCTCAGGATAGCTGGAAGGTGAACCGGCGGGTGACGCTGGAATACGGCCTGCGCATCTCGCATTTCGGGCCGTGGTCCGACCGGACGGGGGCGGGCTATTCGATCTTCGACATCAACCGCTACAATCCGAGCGCGTCGGCACTCGACTACTCGGGGTTCTTCTGGCACTCGAGGGACGAACGGGTTCCGCTTTCGGGCTTCCCAAGCCGGGGGCTCTACTATGCTCCGCGCGTCGGTGCCGCGATTGACCTCTTCGGCAGCGGCAAGACGGTACTACGCGGAGGGTGGGGCCGTTACTACTTCCACTCGGCGCAGTTCACCAGCGGCCTGGATGTATCGGCCGGCGTCAAGGCGTACAGTTTCCCGAACCCGACGACGCTGGCGGCGATCGATGCTTTCACGCCCGGACTGGGTGACCGGTTGGGCGCGCAGGCGGTGGACAGCATTGACGACCAGTCGCCGTGGTCGGACAGCTACAGCGTGACGATTTCGCAGAGGACACCGTTCTCCGGGTTACTGGAAGTCGCCTATGTCGGCAACCGCAGCGGCGCGTTGCTGAACACAGCCGGCCCAGGCAACAATCTGAACGCGGTGCCAGCGGGCGCCCTGCTGAAAGCGGGGATCGGCGATCCGAACAGCGCGCCTTACGACTCGTACAGGCCGATTGCCGGATTCCAGGACCTGCGCATCAACACGCACGGGTTGTACCAGAACTACAATTCGGCGCAGATCACCTGGATGCGCACGAAGGGGCGCTACAACCTGAACCTGAACTACACCTATGGCAAGAGCTTGGGCATTGTCGGCAATTACGACGAGTTCAACCCGCGGAACAACTATGGCCTGATGCCGGGCGACCGCCGCCAACTGTTCAATGCGGCCTACTCGGTGGAGGTCGGGAATCCGTTGAAGGGCAACAAGCTGGCTGGTGGGGTTGTGAACGGCTGGCAGATCTCGGGCATCGCGCAGGTACAAAGCGGCATCAATGATCTGGCGAACACCAGTTACAACTTCAGCATGGATACCGCGGGGTTCAAACTGCCGAGTGGAAACAATCTCAGCGCACGGACCATCAACGGTACGGACAGCATCGCGCTTAGGCCGAACTATACCTGCCCCGGCAACAGCAATCTGGGCCCACACCAGTTTGTGAACGGTTCGTGCTTCGCGCTGCCGACCGGCCCGGGGAATAACGGACCGACGATCGGACCGGGGATCTACGGGCCCGCCTTCATGAACTTCGACCTCGGCTTGTTCAAGAACTTCCAACTCAGCGAATCGAAGAAGATTCAGATTCGCCTTAACGGATACAACTTCCTGAACCACCCGCTGTACACGTTCGTGAACGGCTCGAACAATCTGAAGCTGATCTACGACCAGAATACGGGCAAGCTCTCCAACCCGAATTTCGGCACCACGACCGAGAAACAGGGACGGCGCATTGTCCAGGTTGCGATCAAGTTCTACTTCTAGAACGAGCTTGGACTTCAAGCAGCCTTCGCATGCAGACGGGGTGGCCGCGGCCACCCCGTTTTTTATTCGTTGGTCCGCGCGGAAATACGATTCCATGGCTGGCTTCCATTCTGTACAAGCTCTTATACAATCGAGAAGGCGACCCATGACCACGCTAGTGCTGGCGCTACTTCTCGGCTTTCAGGGAGCGCGCGCGCAAACGCCAGACTCGATTCTGGAGAAGGCGGTGGCGGCGCACCAGGCGGGCAATCTGGATGCGGCCGTGGCGGGCTACCGGGCGTATCTGAAGGCGGGCCAGGACAACGTGAACGTGCGCTCGAACCTCGGAGCGGCTCTGGCGCGGCAAGGCCGTTATTCCGAGGCGATCGACGAGTATAAGGCCGGCCTAAAGCTGGATCCCAGCCACACGGGCATCT
The DNA here is from genome assembly GCF_963665245.1 of uncultured Paludibaculum sp. Classification (NCBI taxonomy): domain Bacteria; kingdom Pseudomonadati; phylum Acidobacteriota; class Terriglobia; order Bryobacterales; family Bryobacteraceae; genus Paludibaculum; species uncultured Paludibaculum sp. Next base: position 1,202,153 of record NZ_OY762269.1, on the reverse strand, counting down.
CCCTCAATCTGGCGCTGGCGTACTACAAGATGGGCGACATCGGCGATGCGGCCAAAGAGTTGTCGACGTTGCGGGCACTGACTCCGGACAACATGCAGGCTACGCTGCTGCTGGCGGACTGTTTCCTGCAGATGGGACAGAACGATAAGGTCATCGACCTCCTGTTACCGCTCCAGAGGGACCATGCCGGCGATCTCGGAATGGCCTATTTACTGGGCACGGCGCTGGTGCGGGACAAACGCGAGCAGGAAGGCCAGAAGATTCTCGACCCAATTTTCAAGCGCGGCGATTCGGCCGAGACACGGCTGCTGATGGGCACCGCGAAGTTGAACGCCGCCGATTTCGCCGGGGCAATGGAAGACTTGGGCAAGGCCGTACAGATGAATCCAAGCCTGCCTTCGGCGAACGCCTATTACGGACAATCGCTGATGGCGACGGGTGATACAGCGGGCGCGGCCACGGCGTTCCGGCAGGAGCTGAAACTCAATCCGAACGACTTCAACTCGAACCTCAACCTGGCGGTGATCCTGAAGCAGGACCAGTCGTGGGACGAGGCGCTGCAGTACCTGGGCCGGGCCCTCAAGGTGAGGCCGGGCGACCTGCGGGTGCGGTATCAGTTGGGGACGATCTATCTGTCGCAAGGCAAGGTGGAACAGGCACGGAAGGAACTGGAGTCGACGGTGAAGGAGGCTCCGCAGTTTACCGAGGCGCATGTGTCGCTGGCCACGGTGTACTACCGGTTGAAGCTGAAGGCGGAGGGCGACAAGGAGCGGGCGATCGTCCTGAAGCTGAACGCGGAGGCGCAGGCCAGGCAGCCGAAGGGGCAGCCGGAGACCGAGCAGAAGAATCCATGAAAGGCCTGGTGGTGCTGATTCTCGCTGGAACGGCCGCGGGACAGACGGCGGCGGCTCCGCCGGCAGCGGCGGCCCGACTGGCGGCGCAGGCCGAGGCTGCGGCGCGAGGCAACAAGCCGGCGGAGGCGGAGCGCCTGTACAGGCAAGCGGTGAGCGCAGCTCCGCGATGGGAACAAGGATGGTGGCAATTGGGCACGCTGCAGTATGAGGCGCGGGCCTATGCGGCGTGTAGGGACTCGTTCCAACACCTTGTGGAGTTGAATGCGAAGCTGAGCAGAGCCTTTGCGTTTCTGGGGTTGTGCGAGTTTCAGACGAAGGCCTACGGGCCGGCGCTGGTTCACCTCGAGACAGCCTATTCGCTGGGGCTGCGGTATGAGGAGCCATGGACGCGGACCGCGATGTACCAGGCGGCAGTGCTGCAGACGCACGCAGGCAACTTCGAACGAGCCCTGGGATATTGCCGGCTGCTGACTCGCATGAAGCCGAACGATCCGGCCGTGGTGGCGGTGGCGGGTATCGCGTCGCTACGTCTTCCCATCTTTCCGCAGGAGTTGGCGGAGGGCGACCGCGATGTGGCGTTCAAGTTAGGTAGCGCAATGTTGACGGGCGGTGAGCATCCTTTGGAGGAGGCGACCCGGCGATTTGACGAGCTACTGAAGGAGTATCCGGACCGGCCGAATCTCCACTATTCCTACGCGATGATCCTGCTGGCGAACGATCCCGACAGGGGCGTGGCGGCGCTGCGAAGGGAGTTGGCCATCGATCCGAAGCATCTGCCAGCGCTGGTGTCGATGGGGTTTGAGTATCTGAAGCGGGGCGACGCAAAACAGGCTCTGCCTTATGCGGAGAGAGCCGTGGCGGTGGCTCCGGGGAACTTCGCGGCACGTGGGTGTCTGGGGCGGGCGCTGGTGGAGTTGGGAGAGTTTGAGAAGGGGGCCGCGGAGTTGGAGCTCGCGGTAAAACTGGAGCCCGGCAGTTCTCAGCTTCGATACCAATTGGCTTCGGCCTATGCGAAGTTGGGCCGCAAGGAAGAGGCGGCGCGGGCGCGCGCGGAGTTTGCGCGGTTGAAGGCGGCCGAGGATGCGCGGACCGAAAGGGACGCAAAGTAGATGCGGTGGAGTGTGCTGATGCTGATTCTTGCGGGGCAGTGCGCGACGGCTCAGCAGTCGAAGACCTGCGCGCCGTGCCACCCGAAGGAGGCACAGGGACACTCGCATACGTTGATGGCGCGAACCCTGGAACCTGGCGGGCAAGCGGCGCTGCTGGCCGCGCATCCGGATCTGCGTCTGAAGCTTGGCT